>NZ_JBQEPH010000010.1:0-238666 GCF_052045555.1 Labrys sp. 22185
TGTCTCTTCTCGATGCCAATCTCTCAATCAGCATCCGCAAGGACATCGTCGCCTACGCTTCTCTTTCTTCCGATGCAATTGTCAAATAGCCAGGGAAACTCAAAGTCTCCCAACCTTCAGCGAACACCCCGCTACACCCGCCTTTCGGCCGGTTAAGCCAGAGCTCCTTGTCCGTGAAGCGACACGTCAGCGCCGCCGCTCAATCCGCGGCAACGCCGTCCGTCGATGGCCGCTGTATAGAGGCACCAAACCGCAGGTGTCAACACAGAAAACATCACTTTTTTGCAGAACCGTCATGCAAGCTTTGCACCCCCGTGAAGCTTGACTCGAATCGTGTTTCTAAGCTCGCGCGAGCGCGGTTATTTCGCGCCTGAACGGCAACGCATCGCCGATGTCGGGCTCGTCCAGTTCACGGGCATAGCGGTGCCCCGCATAGGTCGCCCAGGCAATCGGCCCCGGCGCCTCGGCATCGCCGATCACCTTGATGGAGCGGATGCCGCTGCCAGCCCATTCGTCCTGCCGCGCTTTGAGGCGCTGCCATAGCTCGTCCTGCTGCCGGCGCGCGGTGACCAGCACGACCCCCTCGGCCTCCAGCCTTGCCTCGGCCCCGGTATAGCTGCAGGCCGTGACCACACTGCCGGCATCGATGCGCGCCACCGTCCGGTTGAGCACGATCCCGACCCCGAGCTCGACGAGCCTGCGGTGGATGGCGCCCTGCTCCAACGTGTTGCGCGTCCAGTCGGAGACATAGGCGGAAGGGGTCACCAGCGTTACGCTCGCGCCCTGCCGCGCAAGGAGTTCGGCAAGCACGCCGCCCATGTAGTAGTGATCGTCGTCGAACAGCACGATCCGGCCAAGCGGCAGTCGCCCCTCCATCAGGTCATCGGGCGTGAAGACCGGCATGGCCGGATCGATCAGCATCGGCACGACATGGGCACGCGCCACGCCGTCCCGGCGCCATGTCGAACCGGTGGCGAGTGCGACATGCTCGAAGCCGAAACCGAGAATGTCGTCGGCCGACAGGCGGCTGTCGAAATAGATCTCGACATTCGGCATCTGGCTGAGCTGGTACTGGCGATAGTCGCGCACGCGGCCCCAGGCCGACAGGCCCGGCAATCTGCATTCGCGCGCCACCCGGCCGCCAAGCTCGGTGCCGGCCTCGGCGAGAATCACCTTGTAGCCGCGCATCCCCAAGGCGCGCGCCGCTTCGAGCCCCGCCGGCCCCGCACCGACGATCAGCACGCTTTCGCCGGCACCCTTGGCCTGCATGCGCTCAGGATGCCAGCCCTTGCGCCATTCCTCCATGAAGGTGGGGTTCTGGGTACAGCGCGAGATCGACATCGTCATGTCGCCGGTGATGCAGATATTGCAGCCGATGCATTCGCGGATGTCCTCGATCCGGCCCTCCTCCACCTTCCTGGGCAGGAAGGGATCGGCAATGGAGGGACGGGCGCAGCCGATGAAATCGAGCGTGCCGGAGCGGATCATCCGGGCCATCACGTCCGGTGAGGTGAAGCGGCCGACACCGACGACAGGCTTGGAGGTCAGTTTCTTGATGCCCGCAACCAGGCTTTCCTGCGCCGCCTCCTCCTTGAAGCGCGAGGGACCGGAACAATCCTCCCAGGCGCCATGGGCAAGGTCCCACAGGTCGGGCAGGTCGGCATGCATCTCGATCATGTCGCGAACCTCGGCATTGCCGAAGCCGAGCTCACCGATGATCTCGTCGAGGGAGATGCGCAGCGTCAGCCCGCATGTGTCGCCAATGGCATCGCGCCCCTCCTCGATCAGCTCGCGCATCAGGCGGGTACGATTTTCCAAGGAGCCGCCATATTCGTCGGTGCGCTGATTGGTGGCGGTAGACAGGAAATGCTGGATGATGCCGAAGCCATGCGCGCCATAGAGGCAGACGAGATCGAAGCCCGCCTGCTTGGCGCGCCTGAAGGCATTGCGGTGCCAGCGCCTGAGATCGCGGATGTCCTGCCGGTCCATGGCCCGGGCCTGCACCGGATCGTTGGTGAAGGTGCGAATCGGCAGGGCCGAGGGCCCGCGCGGGACTTCCTTGGTATAGAGATTGGGGCCGTTGATGCCGGAATAGGCGAGCTGGATGCCGGCGAGGGCGCCATGCTGGTGCATGGCATCGGCCATCCTGGCCAAGGCGGGAATATCGGCGTCGTCCCACAGGCGCAATTCGATGAAGGGGGTGATTTCCGAGGTGTGATGCATCTCGGTCTGCTCGGTGAAGACGACGCCCCAGCCTCCCTCCGACTTGATCCGCCGCATTTCGGCGGCAGCGGACGGATCGCGATAGCCGCCGCCATTGCAATGGGGCACCTGGTAGAACCGGTTCTTGGCCGTCACCGGGCCGATCTTCATCGGTTCGAACAGAATATCGTAGCGTGGATCGCGCATGGAACTCCCCGGGTTCGACGATCGCACCGCCGGGCAGATGCGAGGCGTCCCGATGCCTCCCAAAGCGCAGCGTGATCTGAACGAATTGCTTCAAATCACGATGACGCATCGAACCAGAGCGTTAGAGCAGGCAGCCGCTCGATCGTGAACGCGCTTGCCCTGGAGCATCACCACCAATTTCGGGGAGCCCACTGCGACGGCAAATTAGAGTTTTCCGAAGCAATGGATCAGCTGGGCTGAAGCAGGCGCGCTGCCTCGCTTGCACATCACCGCGCACGCTGCTGAAGCGCCTGGCGCAGCATCACCGCCGCGGCTCCGAGCGTCTCGACAGGATGGGCCTTGCAGTATTCGCTGATCCAGCGGCGAATCGAGGTGCCATCCTCGTCGATCAGCCAATCCTCCGCCCGCTCGGCAAGGTTTGCCCCGCTAAGGAAGCCGGCAACCCAGGCTGCATAGGCCGTACCCTGGGTCGAATTGGCGCTTGCCGTCCACCTGTCACAGGTCACGTCCATATAGCCGACGGCCGAGCGCCTTACTTCCTGAGCCAGCGCCGCGCCGGAATGGACCATGGCAGACAGGACGATCGCTCCGATGACACCCCGCATGCCGTCAGCCCGGTCGATTCGTGTTGGCGGACATGGTGCAATCCTTTTCCAGCCGGGCCTGGAGCAAGGCGGTCAAATGCTGGTGCCCGTCCGCCTGAGTTGCCACCGCGAACCGAGACTTTCGCAAAACGGCAAGTTTCATTCGCAGTTGTCGGCGAACAGCCCTCAGACTGTCAACCATCCCGAACGAACTGCCCCGTTCTTGATCCCGACGCAGCGCAAAGAAAATCTCTTGCCTGCGCACCCAATTGAATGTCTGCCCGCCAAACCAAGATCGCGCCTTGACGGAAAGGCTTCCCCTCTCTGCGGGGCTGCCATTCCCTTGCTCACCTTGTGCACCAGGCACCCATCCATCCTTCATCCACCACCATACCCGCTTCAATTCCCGAAGCGGCCCTGTTCCTTCTGCAACTGATGCGGCGGCCCCTCGATCATGATCGGACCAACGCTTATCGACGATCGCATCTATGCGCTAAAGGGCCTTTTCGGCTTTCCGATGACCAAGCAAGTCTTGGCCCTGTCAAGTCTTGGCCCTGTACTGATCGGTCCCGATGATCATCGGGAAATGCTCCGCAGGTTCCCGCCATTCTGCTGCCAATGATGTGAAGCCGGATTTAGGCGAAAACATGGGTCCGGCTGGCAGGAAAGCCGGCCGAGGCCGCATTTGGCGACCTGTCCGGGCGGGCCGACGGGCCGAAATCAAACAGGCAGGACGTCATTTGCCGTGCGGGAGTGCCCGGCCTCTGGGGTGATTTCATCGCAAGAAACCAGACCCCGGGAGCGGACCGGACGGCGAGCCGGCCAAAAAGGCCGGTCACCGTCTCGCGGATGGAAACGGCCCATCCCGTTCGCAGGCTTTCTCAGTAATAGGCCGTGCAAACCCGGTTGCCATAGGAATCATAGCCCACCTGGGCGCATTGGCGCGGGCCGCCGCCATAGCCATCGTAACCCGGCTCGGGTTCGCGGCTCGGGGTGGTGGCCGCACCCACGGCGGCCCCGCCGGCCGCACCGATGGCACCGCCGATGAGGGCACCGCGCCCCTTGTTCTTCGAGACACCGGCGCCAATGGCGGCACCGGCCACGCCGCCAAGCACGCCGCCACCGACCGCCCGGTCCCCGGGATTGTCCGACGCACACCCCGCTACCGACATAGCGACGGCGCCCGCCAAAACCGTGATCAGAATTTTTTTCATAGATCGGTCTCCGTTTGCCAGATTACCGCTAAGTAATGATTCGGTCGCAATCGTGGCGAGCGTATTTCATCGGTTTATTTTAACCATGCCTGGCGATTGCCAGACCCTCCTTTCAATTTGAATTGAGGTAATTCGATCGATGCAAAATGGTTCAACTTTCCAAGAGGGCTGATCGACTGCTAAGGTCGCCATCTATTTGATAGAAAGACATTATCCAAGCCGCTCTCCCAACCCAGGGAGTGCCAAAGTCGCCGCGAGATCGCGCGTGAAC
Organism: Labrys sp. 22185; assembly: GCF_052045555.1. Lineage (NCBI taxonomy): Bacteria > Pseudomonadati > Pseudomonadota > Alphaproteobacteria > Hyphomicrobiales > Xanthobacteraceae > Labrys > Labrys sp. 22185. Next base: position 4,479 of record NZ_JBQEPH010000010.1, read on the forward strand.
TGGCGGGCCACTTCTGTCGGTTCGGGCTGAACCCGCAAGGCGATATAAAATTGCGACCGCCACACCAGGCCGGGTCCGTCGAGTCTTCGCATCTCACCGCGTTCGACCCATTTGCTTGCGAAATGAACGGGCAGGAAACCGAGGAAACAGCCGCTGCGGATCAGCACGGCCTGCGCTTCCATATTCGAGACCGAGGCCGTGATCAGGGGATCCTGTAGTGCGGCGAGTTCGGCGCGATGCAGATAGGGGCGGACCGTCATGGGATGGCGGGCAATCACCGCCGGCGTGATCTGCGCCGTAGCGCCGGCAAAGAGCGGATGGGCCTGCCCGCAATAGAGGGCATGCTCCTCCACATAGACAGGCGCATAGTCGATATTGGCCTGGCGGTTCGGGAACGGGCCGATGGCGACATGGATGTCTCCGGTCTGCAGCCCCTTGCCCAGCGCTTCGGGCGTGCCGACCTCCAGGCTGAGGCGGACCTGCTGCTCGCGTTCGAAAAAGCGTTGCACCGCCCGATGCACGGGCAAATCGGGGTTGTCCGCCTCGCTGTCGACGATGCCCACCCGCAAATGACCGGTGAGAATCCTGCGCAGGACGCCGAGATTGGCCTCGCAGGTCTCGAGCGAGCCCAGCATGCGCTTGGCTTCATGATAGACCGCCTCACCCTTCGGGGTCAGTGAGAATCCCCCACGTCCGCGCTCGCAAAGCGTGAAACCCAAGGCAAGCTCGAGATCCTTGAGATGGGTCGAGATCACGGACTGGCCCGCGCCCAGAACGGCCTGTGCCCCGCCAAAGCCGCCATGCTCCACCACCGCGCAGAAGGTGCGCAGGTTCCGCACCATGTAGTCGCTGATCCGCATGACGGTCCCCGGGACAGACAGGTTTCGACAGTTTCCCGTTACATCAAAATTCCCGATGTAAGAATTAAAAAGTTCCGAATTATGAATGCATTCATTTGCGGCATCGTCCCCAACCAATCGCCCGGCTGCCCCATGCCCATAGAAGGCACCTCCACCATCCCGGCCGGACGACGCCTTGATGATCGAGCTTCATCCAAGAGGGGACGTTTTCCATGAGCCACCCACACGCCGCGACCACGCCATCCCGGCTCCGAGCCGGTGGCGATGCCGCCACGAGCCCCGTCCTGCGCCGGGCTGCCTTTGCCAGCTTCATCGGCACCTTCGTCGAATGGTTCGACTATGCCGTCTATGGCTTTCTGGCGACGGTGATCGCCGTGGTGTTCTTCCCGGCCACCGACACGCGCAGCGCCCTGATGGCCACCTATGGCGTCTTCGCCCTGTCCTTCATCGTCCGTCCGATCGGCGGGGTGATCTGGGGCCATTTCGGTGACAGGTTCGGCCGCAAATCGACCCTGACGCTGTCGATCTTCATCATGTCGTCAGCCACCTTCGTCATCGCCTTCCTGCCATCCTACCAGACGGCCGGGCTGGCCGCGCCGGTGCTCCTCCTGCTGACCCGCCTCGTGCAGGGCTTTGCTGCCTCGGGCGAATATGCCGGCGCCGCCTCCTTCCTCGCTGAGCACGCGCCCGACCGCAGGCGCGGCATCTATACCTGCCTGGTGCCGGCCGGCGAGGCCGCGGGCCTGCTCGCCGCCTCCCTCTTCGTCGCTCTGCTGCATGCGCTGCTGACCACCGATCAGCTGCAGGCATGGGGCTGGCGCCTGCCCTTCCTGTTCGCGCTACCCTTCGGCTATGTCGGCGTCTTCATCCGCCGCCGGCTCGAGGAGACGCGCCACTTCAAGTCCCTGGAGGCCGCCCATCACGTGCCGCCGGCGCCGGTGCTCGAACTTCTCGGCAAGCACCGCCGCCAGGTGCTGATCGCCTTCGGCGGCACGCTGCTCAACGCCGTCGGCTTCTATCTCGTGCTCAGCTACATGCCGACCTATCTGGCCACTGAGCTCGGCATCAGCGAAACCGCCGCCTTCCTCGGCTCGACCATCACCCTCACGGTCTATCTCGCTTCGATCTTCGTGATGGGCATGCTGTCGGACCGCCTCGGCCGCAAGGCCGTGCTGATCGCCTGCTCGCTGCTTTTCTCCGTCCTCACCGTGCCGCTGTTCGTCGTACTCTCGTCCGTCAGCTTCACCGGCCTCGGTTCCGGCGGCTTCCTGGCGATCCTGGGGATCTGGGCGCTGTTCGGCGCCCTCCTCGCCATGAATGGCGGCACGCTGCCGACCCTGCTGTGCGAATTGTTCCCCACGCGGGTGCGCTATTCGGGTTTTGCCCTCAGCTTCAACGCGGCGAACGCCCTGTTCGGCGGCACCGCCCCCTTGATCGCCACCTGGCTGATCGGGGCGAGCGGCAGCAAGCTCGCGCCGGCCTGGTTCCTGGTGGCCGCCGCGCTGGTGACCCTCCTCGCCATCGCCATGACGACGGCCGGCCGCGCCGGCTCCACTCTCGACGACGACTAGAAGCGGCGCGGCACAGCTCGCCCCGTCGCCTGAAAACTGCAAGGACCCGCAATGAGCGAACATTCCTACGAAGCCGGACGGCTGAACCTGCCTTTCGTCGGCATCTCTACCTTCGCAAAGCGCCCCTATGTCGCCGATTGGCGCCGCATCGACGCCGACGTCGCCATTCTCGGCGCCCCCTTCGACTTCGGCACCCAGTTCCGCGCCGGTGCTCGCTTCGGTCCCCGAGCGGTGCGCGAGGCCTCCACGCTGTTCAGCTTCGGCCATGCCGGCGCCTATGACCATGAGGACGATCGCACCTATCTGCCTGCCTCGGTGCGGATGGTCGACATCGGTGATGCCGACATCGTGCACACCGACACCCAGAAGAGCCATGCCAACATCGAGGCCGGAGTCGCCGCCATCCTCGATGCCGGGGCGATGCCGGTGGTGATCGGCGGCGACCATTCCGTCAACATTCCCTGCATCGACGCCTTTGCGGGGCGCGGCGATATCCATATCCTCCAGATCGACGCCCATCTCGACTTCGTCGAGGAGCGCCACGGCGTGCGCTACGGCCACGGCAATCCGATGCGCCGCGCCGCCGAGAAATCCTATGTCAGCGGCCTCACCCAGGTCGGCATCCGCAATGTCTCCTCCACCGCCAAGGAGGGTTATGACGATGCCCGCCGCATGGGCTCGGACATCCTGTCGGTGCGCCAGATGCGCGCGCTCGGGGCCAAGGGCGTGATCGATCGGATCCCGGCCGGAGCGCGGGTCTACGTCACCCTCGACATCGACGGCTTCTGCCCCTCCATCGCCCCGGGCACCGGCACGCCCTCGCATGGCGGCTTTCTCTATTACGAGGTGCTGGAAATGCTGCAGGCGCTGGCGCGCCGCAACGAGGTGGTTGGCATAGACCTGGTCGAGGTGGCGCCCGACTACGACCACACCGGGGGCACCGCGATCCTGGCGGCGCAGATCCTGCTGAATTTCCTCGGCTTCGTGTTCGACGCCCGCTCGGCAAGGGCTGCCGCCTGACCGGAAACGATAGTCGCAGTCGGTTCCGACGCAGGGCGGCTATAGCACGAAGCTGACCGGTCCCCCGCTTTCGGGATGGGGGATCACACCCATCTCGATGCCATAGATGGCCTTGAGGCAGGCGGGCGTCATGATCTCGGCGGGGGTGCCGCGGGCGATCAGGCGGCCGCCATGCAGGGCGACCAGTTCGTCGCAATAGCGCGCGGCCATGTTGACGTCGTGCAGCACCACGACGACGCCGATGCCGCGTTCACGCGACAGGCGCTGGACCAAGGCCAGCACATCGACCTGATGGGCGATGTCGAGCGCCGAAATCGGCTCGTCGAGGAGGAGGCAGCGCGTGTCCTGCGCCATCAGCATGGAGAGCCAGACACGCTGACGCTCGCCCCCCGACAGCGTATCGACCAGCCGGTCGGCGAAGGGGCCGACATCGGCCAGCGCCATCGCCTCGGCAACCTTTTCGGCATCGGTCTTGCCGAAGCGCCCGAACGGGCCATGCCAGGGATAGCGCCCAAGTGCGACGAGTTCCTTGGACAGCAGGCTGGTGGCCGGCGGGATGTGCTGGGGCAGGTAGGCGACCTGGCGGGCAAAGGCCCGTTCGCCCCAGTCCCCAAGCAGGGTGCCGCCGAATCGCACCGAACCGGAGCTCGGCGCCTGCTGGCGCGCCAGGATCTTGACCAAAGTCGACTTGCCCGAGCCATTATGGCCGACCAACCCGATTACCCGGCCTGGTGCCAGGGACAGCGTCAGGGGCTGCAGCAGCACGCGCCCGGGAATGGCGAAGCTGACGTCTTCGAGCGCGAAGAGATCCGTATCGGCAAGAGCCGGTATCGGAACTGATGCACTCTCTTGCGAAGCGGTCATAGGCATCGGCGTTATCACTTGAAGATGATGGGTATGGTCACGGTTGCGGCACGGCCGCCGGGTGGGGGTGGGACCGAGCCAAGCCGGCGGATGGTATTGACGCCGCTGGTATCCAGGCTTGGATTGCCACTCGAACCGGCGAGGCGAGGAGATGAAACTTGCCCGCTTGCGCTGATCGAAAAGGTTACACGGACCGTGCCCCTTCCGCTTGCCGATATTGAGTTGGCTGCCCGATTTACTCGGGCGTATACGGCGCGCTTCCAGGCGGCGAGTTCGTCACCCGTTGCCGAGCCCGACTGGCGCGGCGCCGCCGGCTGGACCGCCTGCTGGCGAGGGGCGACGACGGTGGGCTTGGGCTGCACCACGGGACGCTGCCGCTCCGGCTCCTTGCGGGGCGCGGGCTTCTTCTTCGGCTTGGGCTGTGGCTTGGGCGCCGCGGGCAGGATCACCTCCGCCTTGTCCTTTGATGGCAGGTCGGGCACCACCTCCGGGGGAGGCTCCGGCGGCGTTTCGGGCTCTACCGTTTCCGGCTGCACCGGTTCAGGCTCCGGTGGCGTCTGCTCCGGCACTTGCTGAGGCTCCACCGGCGTTGGCTCGACCTCCTGAGTCTGCGGTTGCACAGGCTCGGGCTCGACCGGCTGGACCGTCTCGGTCGGCGTCTCCTGTGTCTGCTCAGGCTGAGTCTCGGCCAAGGCTTCCTGGGGCGGCGCTTCAGGCAGAGTGGTCGGAGGGGCCAGATCAAACTCAATAGCCGGCAAGAGATCTCCGGCGGGAGGCGGTCCGACCGGATGCCAATCGCGGGCAACCCAGATACCGGCACCATGCACGAACAACATCACGACCGCTGCCGCCGTCCACAAGGCAACGTTGGGCAGGCTTGCAGCCTTGCCGGCCAGCCTGGACAAAGGCACCTGCTCACTCATTGTTGCGGCGCGGCGCCTGTGCTGACGGCTTGTCCGGTATCCTCGAGACCGACCAGGGCGATCTTGAGATAGCCGGCGTTACGCAGGAGATTCATCACAGCCATGATGTCGCGATAGGCGACGCCGCCATCGGCGCGCAGGAAGACACGCTGCTCGCGGTCCGCCCCCGTGAGCTGGTCGATGGCGGGCTGGAGCTGCTCACGCGGCACGGTGTTTTCGCCGAGCGCCAGGGTCAGATCCTTCTTCACGGTCAGGAAGACCGGCTTGTCCGGGCGCGGCTGCACCTTGGCGTTGGAGACGGGCAGGTCGACGGCGACATCGACGGTGGAGAGGGGCGCCGCCACCATGAAGATGATCAGCAGCACCAGGATGACGTCGATGAACGGCGTGACGTTGATGTCGGAGACTTCCGACAGGTCGCCGTCCTGCGGATCCTTGAGGGAGACGCCCATACCGTCAGCCTACCGTCTGCGTGCGCGCGGATGCCAATGTGCGGACCGGAGCGGCGTTGCCATCCCGCTCCACGCCGCGGTCCTGGCGCTCGAGATCGCGCGAGACATGCTGCAGCACCTCACCGGAAGCGTCCGACAGGAGAGCCCGGTAGCCGGCAATGGCGCGGGCGAAGACATTGTAGATGATCACGGCCGGAATGGCGGCGACGAGGCCGATCGCGGTGGCGAGCAGGGCCTCGGCGATGCCGGGTGCCACCACTGCCAGGTTGGTGGTGTGCGACTGCGAAATACCGATGAAGGAGTTCATGATGCCCCACACCGTGCCGAACAGGCCAACGAAGGGGGCGGTGGCACCGATGGTTGCGAGCAGGCCGGTGCCGCGCGTCATGGAGCGACCAGCACGCGCCTCGATGCGGGCCAGCGCGATCGCCAGACGCTCCTTGATGCCATCGGCCGGTAAATCGTCCGAACGCAGCAATTCGCGGTTGGCCGCCGTCACGAGATCGGCGACGGCTCCCTTCCCCGACTGGCGCGACCGGATGGTCTGGGAGGCGGCTTCCAGGCTTTCGGCGGTTTCGAGCAGGCGTGCCGCCGTCTGCGCCCGGCGCTTGGCGAGCAGCAGCTCGACACCCTTGGCCAGCCAGATCGTCCAGGTCACCAGCGAGGCGAAGGCAAGACCGACCATCACGCCCTTCACCACCACGTCGGCCTGCATGAACATGCCCCAGGGGGACAGGTCATGCGGCAGGATACTGGCCGCGGCGGCTGGATCGCCGGCCGGCGGGGGCGCCGGTGTCGGCTGTGCATCCTGGGCGAAGGCCCGAACCGGTACCATCGAGGCAAGCGAAATCAGGACCATGAGGGGCCCGTTGCGGCGAAAATCTACCATGTGTAGCTGGCCTTCAGGGTTGCGACGCGGCCCGCGCCGTAGTTGCAGCCATAGATACCGGAACAGCCCGCAACGTAGCGCTTGTTGAAGACATTGTTCACGTTCAAGGCGAAGTCCCACGCCTTGTATTTGTAATGCATGCCGAGATCGACGAGGGTGGCGGCCGGCACCTTGTAGACGTTCTGGTTGTCGGCATAGGACGAGCCGATATAGCGAATGCCCCCCTGCAGGCCGAGATTCTGCAGCACCCCATCCTGGAAGGTATAGTCGGCCCAGAGTGAGGCAGTGGTTTCCGGTACCACGTTCGGCCGCTTTCCGACCACGGTGGGATCGGTGTCCTTCTTGATGCGGATCTGCGAGGCGGTGAAGGCCGCCGTCATCTTGAGGGCATCGGTGACGTTGGCCTGTACTTCGACTTCGAGGCCGCGTGAGCGCACCTCGCCGAGCTGGTTGCTGAAGCCGAGATGTTCGGTGTCCGGCGTCACCACATTCTGCTTGGTGAGGTCGTAATAGGCCGCCGTGATCAGGCCATCGAAGAAGGTCGGGCGATACTTCACGCCGGCCTCATACTGAACGCCGGTCTCCGACTTGAAAGGCTGGCCGGCAAAATTCGATCCGATCACCGGGTTGAAGCCGCGGGAAACCGAAACATAGGGCGTGATGCCGTTGGCGAAGGCGTAGGAGAGGCCGGCGCGGCCGCTGAAGGCACCCTCGACCCCGTTGAAATTGGCATTCCCGACCGAGGCGGTGCTGTCCGTCCAGACCCGGTCATAGCGCCCGTTCAGGGTCAGCAGCCAATTGTCGGCGAAGCTGATCTGGTCCTGCAGATAGGCGCCGAGCTGGTGCATGGTATATTTCTGGCGCAGATAGGGCGTTACCACCCCGCCCTGCGGCGTGCCATAGACCGGATCGGTGGCGCTCAGGGGGGTGGTCGTGAAAGTCCCCTGCATCTGGTTGATGGCATAGTATTTGTAGTCGAGGCCGAACAGCAGGTCATGCGCCAGCGGCCCGGTGTCGAACCGCCCTTCGAGCTGGTTGTCGGCCGAGAAGGTGTTGACCGTGGTGTGGTGCGCAAAACCGAGGCGATGAAGCTGGTTGTCGTCGGACACCGGCACGGGAGAGGGCACCCACGGCGTCGAGGAACCGGGAACCTCATAGCCATAAGGGTAGGCATAGCGCTCGCGCGTATCGAGATAGGCGTAGCGCACGTTCTGGCGGAAGGTCCAGGCATCGTTGAAATCGTGCTTGAACTGATAGCCGATCATCGCCTGCGAGCGACGATACAGGTCGTCCGAGGGTTCGGAGGAATAGAAATCGCGGGAAATGCGCCCGAAGCGGGTCGCCTTCACCGTACCGTAATAGGGCAGGAAGCCGCCGGTATGGTCGAGATCCATATTGGTGTAGTTGGCCAGCAGCGTCAGGCTGGTCGCATCGTTGGGCGTGTAGGTCAGGGCCGGGGCGATGAAGCCCTGGAGGCCCCTGGCCTTGTCGGTTTCGTAACCGCCGCCCGCAATTCGGCCCGTCAGGCGATAGGTCCACACACCGGCTTCATCGAGCTTGCCGCCGAAGTCGAAGCCCGTGGTGGCCTGGCCCCAGCTGTTGATGCCCGCCTCGATCCGGCGCAGCGGCTCATCGCTCGGCCGCTTGGAGACGAGATTGAGGATGCCGCCGAGATTGCCGCCGCCATAGAGCACCGAGGAGGGGCCGCGCAGCACCTCCACGCGCTCGAGAGCGTAGGGATCGACATAAAAGCTGCCAAAGGCATATTGGTAAAGCGGCAGGCCATCGAGGAAGATACCGGTCTGGCTGGCGTCGAAGCCGCGGATGAATACCCAGTTGGTGCGGGGGTCATAGCCATAGGGCGCACCGGTTACGCCGGCCGTGTAGTAGAAGACTTCATCGAGCTTCTGGGGCTGCCGAGCCTCCAGCTGGTCACGGCCGATCACGGTCACCGATTGCGGAACCTTCTCGATCGGCGTGTCGGTCTTGGAGCCTGCCGTGGTTTTCTTGGCGACATAGCCCGTCACAGGGCTCGTGCCCGTCCCACCACTGACGACGACCGGATCGAGCGCAATCGTTCCGCCATTGCTCCCCTGTTGTGCGGACGCGGCTGTTGCCGCGGCCAGCATCAAAAGGCCCGATGCCGTCCCCATGGACAGCTTGACGCAAACTCCAACCCGCCGGTCCATCACCTCTACCATCCCAGTGAGAGAAACAATATCGCGCGGCACAAAGAGCCTGCAGCGTCATTTGGCAGACGTTTAGACCAACAAGCTTTACCATGTAAACAAACTTATAATAGAATTACTCATACAAGTGAGTAATTATACTTGTTTCGATTTGTGCAATTTATAAAGATTCAAAACTGCGCAGGAGCACGAATATTCTCTGTTGCATGCCGTATATTTCAGGTGCCATAAGCCGGCCCTGTCAGTAAACGAGGTCTTTTCGAGGGATGGCCGCCTTCGCCTGGTCAAGGCTGGCGCATGCTTCGCTTCCTCTACGCAGCGTTTGCGAACTCGCTTTTTCCGGGGTGCGGTTCGCAAACACTGCAGATGTCTGAAATCCTGCAGGTCTCTTGATCGGCTCATGGCTCGATCCCGGAGATTCTGCCTGGCGCGGAGACGCCGTGAAACTGCTTGCCACCTTGCTTCCGACAGCCTTGCGCCATGCCGCCATCGCTCTGGCGTGCCTGGCGCTCGTCCCGAGCGTCGCGCACGCCCAAGCTGCGGCCGCGCCCGAGCGCCTCGTCGTGCTGGACTGGACGGCAACCGCCATGGTGAGGTCGCTCGGTATCGATCCCGTCGGCGTGGGCGACGCCGATCTCTACCGCATCTGGGTGGGCCAACCGCCCCTGTCGCAGAGCACGTGGGATGTCGGCCTTCGCGACACGCCCAGCCTGGAAGCCGTTGCCTCCCTCAAGCCGGAGCTCATCATCGTCAGCCCTCTCGGTGCCGCCGCGCGTTCCGCGCTGCAGCGCATTGCACCCACCCGGGAGGTGGCGGTCTATTCCGGAACGGGCGATCCCCTTCGCCACGCCGAAACCGAGCTCCAGGCGCTGGCCAAGGTCGTGGGGCGCGAGGCCCAGGCGCAGGCCGTCGTGGCACGGGCCGATACCGAGTTTGCGAGCTTGCGCCAGCGCCTCGCAGGTGCGGCCATGCCTCGCCTGCTCGTCATCCAGTTTCTCGACAAGCGCTTCGTGCGTGTCTACGGCCCCTCCAGCCTGTTCGGCGGAGTGTTGCAACGGCTTGGCCTCGGCAATGCCTGGCATGCGCCGACCAATGGCTGGGGCTTCGCCCTGGTAGGCGTGGAAAGGCTTGCCGCCTTTACCGATGCCGAAATCGTGGTGGTCGACCCCTTACCCTCCGAGGTGACGCTCGCACCTGATACGGACAGCCTGTGGGGCAACCTGCCTGCAGTGAAACAGGGCCGCGTGAAGCGGCTTGCCGCGACCTGGCCCTTCGGCGACCTGACGGCGGCGCAGCGCTTCGCCAGTCTCCTGGTCGATGCCATCAGTGGGAACCGCGCAGCGGACGATAGCAATGCCCGGTTCTGACGCACGCAGCCCCCTGCTTGCCTACACCGTCCTGGGCTCGCTGGCTCTCGTGCTGACCGCCTGGTGCTGGACCACGCAATTGCCGGCCGCGCAATGGTGGGGCGCGGTACTCCATCCCCGGCTCGACGACCCGCAGCAGCTCGTCTTTCATTTCTCCGCCCTGCCTCGCGCGCTCACTGCAATCCTGGCCGGCGCAGGGCTCGGTCTGGCCGGTCTCCTCTTGCAACAGACGCTGCGCAATCCCCTGGCCTCCCCTACCACGCTCGGCCTGGAAGCGGGCTCCCAGCTTGCCTTGACCATCGTCCTCGTCGCCGCTCCCGGGCTGCTCGTGCTCGGACGCCCCGTGATCGCACTGGCCGGCACGCTGCTGGCCCTGGGGTTCGTGATGGCGTGCGCGGCGCGCAATCGCTTCTCCTCCGTCGCCCTGGTGCTGGCCGGCTTGGTGGCAGGGCTGTTCTGCGGCGCACTCACTATCGCGCTGCGCCTTCTCAACCAGGAATATGTCGCCACCCTCTTCCTGTGGGGTGGCGGCTCGCTGGCGCAGCAGGACTGGTCGGCGCCAGTGGCACTCGCGCCGTCCATCGCCGCGCTCTACCTCCTCGCTGCACTCTTGGCCCGCCCCTTCGAACTGCTCGCCCTGGACGAGGAAAATGCACGCGCCCTGGGGGTGCCGCTCGGTGTGGTGCGTTGCGCCGGCCTCTTCCTCGCCGCCTTGCTGACGGCGGTGGTCACCGCCCATGTCGGGGTGATCGGTTTCGTTGGGCTGGCGGCACCGCAGATCGCACGCCTGTCGGGAGCCCGCCGCTTCGCGGCCCGGCTGGTATTGGCCCCCTTGACCGGCGCCCTGCTGGTGCTGGCGGTCGACGCCATCGTCGGACTGCTGGAAGCGGCCGGCATCATCGACCTGCCCACGGGCGCAGCCACGGCCTTGCTGGGCGCCCCGCTTCTGCTCTGGCTTCTGCCGCGCTTGCGCCGCAGCGAGCCCCCCTCCACGCAGCGCTCCCTGGCCACCAGCGCGCGCGACCGGACCCGGCTCCTGCCTTTGCTCGCCACGCTGCTCGTCCTCGTTATGGCTAGCGCCTTGCTGATCGGCCATGGCAGTGCCGGCTGGTGGCTGACCCCGCCGGCAGACTTAGCCCTGGTCGAGCCCTGGCGGGCTCCACGCGCCTCGATTGCCGCCCTGGCCGGTGCCATGCTCGCCACTTCGGGCTTGCTGCTGCAGCGGATATCGGGAAATCCGCTGGCCGCACCCGAGGTGCTCGGCATCGGCACCGGTGTTGCCTTCGGCATGGCCCTGGCGATGATCCTGGGCCAGACGGCTGGCCTGGCTGCTCACACGGCGGCCGGCGCGGCCGGGGGTTTTCTTGCGCTTTTCCTGGTGCTGATGGTGGGCCGGCGCAGCGGCTTTGCCCCCGACCAGGTCCTGCTCACCGGCCTTGCCCTCTCGGCCCTGCTCGACGTCGTCATCGTCGCCTTCCTCGCGCTGGGCGATCCGCGCGCGCCGCAGGTGCTCGCCTGGATGGCCGGATCGACCTATTATGCCGACTGGCCCAAAGTCCTGACGACGGCGACCTTTGCGGCTCTGCTGCTGCCATCCGCCCTGGCACTGACGCGCTGGCTCGACATCGTGCCGATGGGGCCCGTCACGGCCAGGGCCCTCGGCTTGCCGGTCGAGACCAGCCGGCTGGCGATCCTCGCCATGGCCTCGCTGCTGACGTCCGTCGCGGTCATGGCCACCGGCCCGCTCACCTTCGTCGGCCTTGCCGGGCCCCATATGGCGCGCCTCATCGGCTTGCGCCGCGCCTGGTCGCAGATCCTCGGCTCGGTCCTCATCGGCGCCCTGGTCATGGTCGTCGCCGATGCCCTGGCGCGTACGCTGATCGCCCCCCGTGAACTGCCGACCGGCATCGTGGCCGCTCTGATCGGACTGCCCTACCTGATCTGGCAGCTCGGGCGCCGAACTCGTTGAGGGGTCGAAGACGATGAAGGCCCGAATGGAGGCAATGGCCGCGTCCCGGCGCGACGTGTATAGATCTCCGATCCGTTTTCGTTGCGAGGAAGGCCCTGGCGGCTACCTCCGCATTCCTGCATCCCTGATTGCTCGATAGCCATGGCCTTACTGAAACGCTTTGCCGCCTATTATCTGCCCTATCGCGGCCTGTTCCTGCTGGATTTTTCCTGCGCGATCGCCTCCGGCCTGCTCGAGCTCGGCTTTCCCGTCGCGATCAAGATCTTCATCGATACGCTACTGCCGTCAGGCCAGTGGCATCTGGTCACCCTCGCCTGTGTCGGCCTTCTGGCCGTCTACATCGTCAATACCGGCCTGATGGCGATCGTGACCTATTGGGGCCACATGCTCGGCATCAACATCGAGACCGAGCTGCGGCGCAAGGCGTTCGACCATCTCCAGAAGCTGTCCTTCGGCTTCTTCGACAACAACAAGACCGGCCATCTCGTCGCCCGGCTCACCAAGGATTTGGAGGAGATCGGCGAGATCGCCCATCACGGTCCCGAAGACCTGTTCATCGCGGTGATGACGCTGGCCGGCGCCTTCCTGCTGATGTTCTCGCTGCATGTCGAGCTCACCCTCATCACCGCTCTCGTCGTGCCCGTAACGGCCTGGGTGACGCTGCGCTATGGCGGCCGCATGACCAAGAACTGGGGGGCGCTCTATGACAGCGTGGGCAGCTTCAACACCCGCATCGAGGAAAATGTCGGCGGCATCCGCGTGGTGCAGGCTTTCGCCAATGAGGACCATGAGCGGGCGCTGTTCTCGCGCGACAATCACGATTATCGCCGCACCAAGCTCCAGGCTTATTGGCTGATGGCCGCCTCCAATTCGCTGAGCTATCTGAGCATGCGGCTCACCCAGCTCGCCGTGATGATCGCCGGCAGCTATTTCGTGCTGACCGGCCAGCTCAGCCATGGCGGCTTCGTCGGCTTCCTCCTGATGATCGGTGTGTTCTTCCGTCCTATCGAGAAGATCAATGCCGTGATCGAGACCTATCCCAAGGGCATCGCCGGCTTCCGCCGCTATCTCGACTTCCTCGACACCCGGCCCGACATCACCGACCGCCCCGATGCCCGGCCGGCACCGCTGCTCACCGGCGCCATCCGGTACCAGAAGGTCGGTTTCGGCTATACGCCCGACCGACAGATCCTGGCCGATCTCGATCTGTCGATCGCCGCCGGCGAGACGGTGGCTTTCGTCGGGCCGTCGGGCGCCGGCAAGACCACGATCTGCTCGCTCCTGCCCCGCTTCTATGACGTCACACAGGGTGCCATCACCATCGACGGCATCGACATCAGGGATCTCACCCTGCGTTCGCTGCGCAGCCAGATCGGCATCGTGCAGCAGGACGTCTTCCTGTTCGGCGGCACCATCCGCGAGAACATTGCCTATGGCCGCCTCGAAGCGAGCGAAGACGAAATCCTCGAGGCAGCCCGCCGCGCCCGTCTCGACGGCGTGATCGCCTCGCTGCCCAATGGCCTGGACACCCTGATCGGCGAACGCGGCGTCAAGCTGTCGGGCGGCCAGAAGCAGCGCCTGGCCATTGCCCGCATGTTCCTGAAGAACCCGCCGATCCTGATCCTCGACGAGGCAACCTCGGCGCTCGACACCGAGACCGAGCTCGCCATCCAGCACGCCCTCGCCGAGCTTTCCAAGGGGCGCACCACCCTGGTGATCGCCCACCGCCTGGCGACGATCAAGAATGCCGACCGCATCCTCGTCGTCGACCGCGGCGGCATCGTCGAACAGGGACGCCATAGCGACCTCCTCGACAAATCCGGTATCTATGGACGGCTGCACCGGGCGCAATTTGCCTGACGCCTTGGGAAGACAGGCACCGCAGCAAATCGGGTCTGTCTTTCCAACGACATCGACTGGGAACGACCTCATATTACTTTTAGAACGCTCGCATTCTATTCTTATTTATATTTCACATAGAGACAGATAATCTGTACAATTTAGAATTAGTATAAATCATTTCGGTTGAGAGGCACTGCTTTTCTGGATAATGCTTGCGTAATTGCCCGGCATCGCCGCCCGCTCACAGATTTCGCTCCATGAACAGCCGCAGTCACGACATCGAAACTCTCTACGCCGCGGAGCGGCCTCGCCTGGAGCGGACGCTGCGGCGCAAAGTCAGGAGCCGGGATGCGGCGCTCGATCTCATCCAGGACATGTTCCTGCGGATCTGGGAGCGCACCAGCGACACCACCGGCAACGCATCGGCATTCCTGACCCGTTGCGCCCGCAATGCAGCGATCGATCATCTGAGGTCGGAGTCGAGGCGCGAGCGCCTGCAGGAGGGCACGCTCCCGAGCCAATATGCGGCCTCTCCCGCAACGCCGTTCGAAATCCTCTCGGCCCGCCAGAACCTGCAATCCCTTCAGGACAGAATCGCGGCACTGCCCCGGCAGACGCGCCACATCTTCCTGCTCAACCGTATTCACGGGCATAGTTTCGTCGAGATCGCGGCAACCCTGGGCATATCAGAGCGCGCGGTGGCAAAGCACATGGCGCGGGCGCTCGCCGCCTGCACGGCAAGCGATGGCGCATACCCGGACAGGGCCTGAGGCCACCGGCTCTAGCACTTTGGTTCGACGCGTCTTTGCGATTCGAGATGATTCCGTCTAATCGCAAGACGCTCTATCGCACGGTGCCATAGACGAAAAAGCGGTTTTCGAGGCCACAGATCATGGCGCCCCCCCAATCCTCACCAGCGGATGTCGAACAGCAGGCCAGGGATTGGTTCGTTCGCCGCCTCGGCGGATTGTCGCGGGCCGAGCAGGCGGCGTTCGAGCATTGGCTCCATTCGGACCCCGCTCATGCCGATGCCCTTCGCAAGACGGAGCAGGCCTGGGCGGCAGCCGAGCAACCCGCCCGCCAGCTCGCCTCCCGGGAAAACGAGGCGCTCGCGCCCTATCTGCACGCCGTCGACAGGAGGCGGCGCCAGCATCGCAGCTTCCGCCGGCTGTCGGCCGCCACTTTGGTGCTGGCCATGGGCCTGAGCGGTGTGCTCTGGCTGCAGAACCCTCATTTGCTGCAGAAGCTGATGGCCGATCACAGCAGCGGCCGCGGCGAACGGCGTGCCATCACGCTATCCGATGGTTCGAAAGTGCTTCTCGACGCCGACAGCGCGCTCGACGAGGCCTTCGACCAGAAGGAAAGGCAGGTGAGGCTGCTGCGCGGCACCGCCTCTTTCGACGTCGCCCTCGGCAAGGCTCCTTTCGTCGTGCGCGTGCCGGACGGCCACATCAGGGATATCGGCACCCAGTTCGACGTCAGTCTCGGCGAAGACGGCACAATCGTTACGCTCGAGAGCGGCAAGGTCGCCATCAAGGCCGAGCATATCGGCGAAGCCCTGCTGGACGAACCGGGCCAGCGCCTTCGTTTCGACAGGCAAGGCCTAGGCGAGATCGAACAGGTCGATCTCAAGGATGCGCTGGCCTGGCGCAAGGGGCGCTATGTCTTCTACCGGGCCAGGCTCTCCGACGTCATCGAGGAGATCGCGCGTTATCGCCAGGGCAGGATCGTTGTCACCGACGCGGGCCTGGGCGACCAGCTCGTCACCGGCAGCTTCGGCCTGGCCGATACGGATGCGGCATTGCAGTCCCTGCAGGCCAGCGTCGGCTTCCGCATGACCGCCCTGCCCGGTGGACTCGTCGTGTTCATCCGGCCATAAGGTGTTCGATTCCCCTATACAAAGAAAAATCTTCGCCAAGGGGTTCAGTGAAACCCGTCCTCGAACGTGAAGACCATGGAGGCTGGTAATCCGCAGGTGCCAAGACCGCGGGTTTGCCGGTGATCGATGATCGAGGGGACAGGTTGCGATGAGTAGGCATGGCGTGAGGCTCGTGGCCGGCAGGATGGCGGCCGCCATGCTGATGGCTGCGACGACGGCAAGCGTGGGCGTGTCGGTGGCCCGGGCAGAGCAGCCCGCCGGACAGCGTTTCACCTTCAATATTCCGGCAGGGCCGATTCCCCAGGCGCTGAACGAGATCGGGCGCGTCGCCGGTCTTTCCGTGGTCTTCCGCGAGAACAGCCCTATCAAGACGCTCGGCCGCCCGGTTCGCGGGTCCCTGACCGTGCAGCAGGCGCTTGCCAGGCTGCTGGCGGGCTCCAGCTTGAACTATCGCTTCAGCAATGCCTCCACAGTAACCGTCCTTTCCGCCGACGTCACCGCGAGCATCGGCGGAACCGAGAACTCAGGCGCGATCGAACTCGATCCGGTCATCGTCCAGGCGCAATCGGCCTGGGCCCCGGTACAGGGCTATGTCGCCCGCCAGAGTGCCTCGGGGACCAAGACCGACACGCCGATCATCGAGACACCACAGTCCGTCACCGTCGTAACCAAGGACCAGATGGTGGACCAGAAGGTCGCCTCCCTGGCCGACGTCCTGACCTATACACCGGGGGTCGGCATGCAGTCGCAGGGCTTCAGCCGCATGACGGATGACGTCATGCTGCGCGGCTTCGACGTCGCCACCGGCAATGGCGGCATGCTGCGCGACGGCATGAAACTGCAGTCCAATGTCTATGACAGCGCCCAGGAGCCCTACGGCCTGGAGCGCGTCGAGGTCTTGCGCGGGGCCTCCTCGGTCCTCTACGGCCAGTTGGCGCCAGGCGGCGTGATCAACGCCATCTCCAAGCGCCCGACGCCAACACCCCTGCACGAAATCAATCTCGAATATGGCAGCTATGACCGCAAGCAGGCCTCCTTCGACCTCTCCGATGCCCTGACGGCCGATGGCACCCTGCGCTATCGCCTGACCGGCCTGGTGCGGGACGCCGACAGCTGGGTCAGGCACGTACCCGACGACAAGGTCTATATCGCGCCCGCCATCACCTGGCAGCCGAACGAGGCCACGTCCTTGACGCTCCTGGCGAGTTATCAGCATGTGAATACCCGCTTCATCACGCCGCTCTACTGGAACGACGTCGCGACCGGGCGCATTCCGCGCAAGCTGTTCCTGGGCGAGGAATCCTTCGATCGCTTCGTGGGCGATGCCTATACGATCGGCTATGCCTTCGAGCACCGTTTCGACGAGACGCTGAAGCTGCGCCAGAACGCCCGCTACTACTATTCCGACGTGCGCTGGGATTATATGCAGGCTGGCCTCCTGCCCGTCACCAACGGCCAGCTCGCACGGCGGGCCAGCGCCCGCACCGAGCGCTCCTACGGCATCACGGCCGACACCTCGATCGAGAAGAGCTTCGAGACCGGCCCGCTCAGCCACACCCTCCTGGTCGGCTTCGACTATTACCGTCGCAGCTACGACTCGCACCGCTATCGTGGCTCGATCGTCCCGCTCGACATCGACAACCCGGTCTATTCCGGCTACCCGGTCATCAACTATGGCGTCGATCGCGGCAGCGACAATCTCAGCGACCAGTTCGGCATCTATCTGCAGGACCAGATTCGCCTCGGCAACCTGACCGTGCTGCTCGGCGGGCGCCATGACTGGAACCGCGCCACGGTTCTGAACTACCTGACGGGCGCCAAGTCGCGCCAAGACGACAGCGCCTTCACCGGCCGCGCCGGGCTGGTCTACCGCTTCGACAACGGCATCGCCCCCTATGTCAGCGTCAGCCAGTCCTTCGCGCCGCAGCTCGGCCTGGACGCAATCTCCGGTACGGCACTCAAGCCCAACAAGGGCCTGCAATACGAGGCGGGCCTGCGCTACCAGCCCGAAGATACCAACCTGCTGCTCAGCGCCGCCGTCTACGAACTCACCCAGCAGAATGTCAGCAGCTTCGACGCCCTCGGCGACGTCTATCAGATCGGCAAGGTCCGCTCGCGCGGCGTCGAGCTGGAGGCCCATTCCTCCTTCGGCAATCTCGACCTCGTCGCCAGCTACGCCTTTACCGACAGCAAGACCCTGCAGAGCGCGGTGGCTTCCACGATCGGCCGGCCGGTGGACCTGGTGCCCCGGCACTCCGCCGCGCTATGGGCGAGCTACAAGCTCGACGATCTCGGCGTGCGGGGGCTGAAGATCGGCGGCGGGCTGCGCTATGTCGGGGAAACCTACATCGCCGACAGCATCGACGTGCTGGGCAAGCCGACCCACGTGCCGGACTATCTGCTGGTGGATGCCATGGCGAGCTACGACCTCGGCGTGATCGACAAGAGACTCGACGGTGCCAGCCTGACCGTGAATGCGCGCAATCTGTTCAACAAGAAGTTCTACACCTGCGCCGGCTCGACGGGATGCCGCTATGGCGAGCCGCTGACGGCAACCGCGACGCTGTCCTATAAATGGTAACTCTCTCGCCAGGGCGGGCGGCCGTGCGGCGCGACATGCTACGCGCCGCTCTGGCTCTCCCTTTCATGGCCGTGATGGGAATTCCGGCACGTGCAGCGAGCCCGCCTCGCCTGGTCGCGCTGGATCTGCTGGCGACCGAGCTTCTTGTCTCGCTCGGCGTCAATCCCGTGGCCGTGGCCAATGTCGCGCTCTATCGCAGGCTCGTCGCCAAGCCAGCGCTTGCCGATGAGGTCATGGACCTCGGGCCCCTGCTCGAGCCCAATGCCGAGCTGCTGCAGGCTATCCGACCCGATGCCATCGTCATGGCGGCCTGGCAGGCCGGGCCTCTGCGCCGCTTGCGCGAAATCGCGCCGCTGGTTCCCCTCGATGCGGCCTCGGCCGGCAAATCCGGCGTCGCCCAGGCGATCGGGCTGCTCGTCCAACTCGCGGAGCTGATCGGCAGGAAGGAGGCGGCGCAGGCCCTCGCTTCGCAGCTGGAGGCGACGTTTGCCGAGGCACGCACCGCCCTCGCCGGGCGAACCCGCCGATCCCTTTATGTCGGCCGCTTTGCCCAGGACGGCCGCACGGTTGCCCTGTTCGGCGGCACGGGATTGATCGGCGACAGCCTGTTCCGGCTCGGCCTCGTCAATGCCTGGGGCGGGCGCGTGAACGGGTCGGGCGTGATCTCGGTGGGCATCGACCAGCTGGCGGGTGATCCCGAGGCCAGGATCGTGCATTTCGACCGCGGCGAGGAAACCAGCAACGCCCTGGCCCGGCTTGCCGACAATCCGCTCTGGCGCGGTCTTCCCGCCGTCAAGGCTGACAGGCTGACGATGATGCCGGTGATCTACCCCAATGGCGGCGTCGCCTCGGCGATGCGCTTTGCTCGCCAGCTCGCTGAAAGTCTGCCGCACGATGCCTGAAGCCCGACTTGCAGCCAGCGGCCGTGACAGCGTCATCGGCGGGATCTCCGGCTGGATCATGGTCGGTGCCATCCTCCTCGGCCTCGCCGCGGCCCTGTTCCTGCTCAACCTTTCCCGCCTGGTCCCGCCTGCGGCCTGGCCGGCCCTGCTGGCCGGTGCCGACGACCTTCGCGCAATCATGGCGCGGGACGGGCTGGCACCCCGCTTCTGCGCCGGCCTCCTCGGCGGCAGCGCTCTCGGCCTGGCCAGCGTGGTTCTCCAGCAGGTGCTGCGCAACCCGCTCGCCGAACCGGGAACGCTAGGGATCTTCGCGGGGGCCAAATGCGCCATCGCCGCCTCGATCGTCTGGGCACCCGGACTGTTGTCGCTGGGCTGGGACCTGCCGGCGCTGGCCGGAGGCCTGGGCGTCGCCGTCTGCGTCCTCCTGTTTTCGGCGCGGTCCGGCTTCGCGCCGGCGACGGTCACCCTGGTAGGGCTGATTGCCTCGCTCGTCTTCGGCGCTTTCGGCACCATGCTGGTGCTTACCCATTTCGACACCCTCGGCGATCTCTACATCTGGGAGGCTGGTTCGCTCATCCAAAACGGATGGGGAAGCGTGCTGGCCCTGGGGCCGAAACTCGGCCTGGTGTCGCTGGCGATCGTCCTTCTGATGCGCCCGCTCTCGGCCATGCAGATCGAGGGCGCGGAGCGGCTGGGCGTACGGACGTCGCTGGTCAGGGGCGCGACCATGCTCGCCGCCGTCGGGCTGAGCGCGTTGGTCGCGAGCACGGTCGGCCTGATCAGCTTCCTCGGCCTTGCCGGCGCAGCCATCGCGCGGGGCGCCGGCGCGAGGCGGCTGTCGACCCGCCTGATCGCAGCCCCGCTGATTGCCGCGGGCCTGCTGGTGCTGACCGACCAGGCCCTGCTGGCGCTGGCCGGCGGCATCGAGATTCCCGCCGGCATCACCGTCATGCTTGTCAGCGTTCCCCTGCTGCTCTGGATGCTGCAACGCACGCCCGTCGCCAGCAGTGCTCCCGCAGCGATGAGCGCACCGATGCGGCTGCAGGTCGGCACCGCGCCGGCCTTCATCGGCCTTGGCTCGGCCCTGATTGCGAGTTTCGCCCTCGCCGCCACGCTCGGCCCCGGCCCCGATGGCTGGCAACTCGCCCATGGCAGGCTGCTCGCCGAGCTGTCGATCTGGCGTCTGCCGCGCATCACGGCCGCCTGCTGCGCCGGCGCCATGCTTGCGATGGCGGGCTCGCTGCTCCAGCGCCTGACCCGCAACGCGATGGCCAGCCCCGAGCTCCTCGGCATCTCCTCGGGAACCGCCCTGATGCTGCTGGTGGCGACCCTGTTCCTGCCGGGCCTCGACCGCTCTGGCACGGCGGCGCTGTCCTGCCTGGCCTGTCTCGCCATACTGGGCTGCGTGCTCCGGCTCGGCCGACGCTCGGCCTTTGCTCCCGACCATCTTCTGCTGATCGGGGCCGGCCTCGGCGCGTTGCTGGCTTCATTGCTGTCGATCCTGCTCGTCATCGGCGATCCCCGGATTCTGCGGGTGATCGGCTGGCTGTCGGGCTCGACCTATTCGGTCGATGCCGCCGAGGCACGTACCATCGTCCTGGCAACGGCCCCTGTTCTGTTGCTGCCCTTGCCGTTGATGCGCTGGATCGGCCTGATGCCGCTGGGCGAGCCGGTCGGCCGCTCGCTCGGCGTGCCGATCGCCGGTGCGCGCCTTGCCATCGTGCTGGTCGTCGCGGTGCTGACCGGCATCGCCACTCTGTTCGTGGGGCCGTTGAGTTTCATTGGCCTGATAGCGCCCCATCTGGCACGACGCCTCGGCACGCGGACGGCACTGGCCGAAATCTACGGTTCGGCCCTCGTCGGCGCCGTGCTGATGGTCCTGGCCGACTGGGCAGGCCGCACCATCGCCTTTCCCTGGCAGATCCCGGCCGGGCTGATCGCGACGGCCCTTGGCGGCGCCTATTTCGTCATGACGGCCTGGAAGCGGTGACAGCCACCATGCTCGCCACTCTCTTCCAGGGCCCGCTGGCCTTCCTCGCCGACAATCTGGTGCTGGGGAAGGACGCCCACTCCTTCATTCCCGCGACCGCCCTGGTCGAGGGCGAGGATCTCACACTTCTCCTGACCCGCTTCGCCGGGAACTACCAGGAGCCGGAGCCGGTCGCGGTGGCGACGCTCTGGTCGAAATGGCATTTTTCGATCCTGATACCGCCCGTCCTGGCCGCCAATATCATCGCCGGCTGGAATTTGCCGATCACAATCGGCGAGCTTGGCGTGATCCTCTCCGAAGACGGCCGCACCGCTGCCCTGAGCCTGCCGCATGCAGGCAGCCCTCTTGTGCCAGGCACAGTACGCGAGCGCTTCGAAAGCCTGGTCGATGGCCATCTCGCCCCGATGATCGCGGCGATCTCGCGCGCCAGCGCCCTGCCCCGCAAAGTGCTGTGGAGCAATGCCGGAACCATCGTCGAGCACAGCCTGGGCGAGTTGGAGGCCTTCCTGGGAACCGGCCACCCAGGCCTCGACCAGGCCCGCGCCTTGCTGGCGACCCGGCGCTGGAGCGACGGCACGAGCAACCCCCTGTTCGAGCCCATCCGCTACAGCGCCGAAAAAGGGCGAAGGCGCCGGATCTGCTGCCTGCGCTATCGTATGGACGGCCTGAAACTGTGCAAGACCTGCCCCCTCGACTGAGGGCAGGCCATGGTCTGCTCAGGCAGCGGCCGCCCGCGCCGCCGCAACGAAGGCCGCGACCTTGGCAGGGTCCTTGCGAAAGCCACCCGAGGCCAGCGGGCTGTTGGTATGGGTGAGCGAATCGACCGCCCAGGGGCGCACGGCGCGAATCGCCTCCCCGACATTGTCCGGCCCGAGGCCTCCGGCCAGGATGACGGGCAACTTGCTGCGCGCCACGATCTCACGGCTGAGCGACCAATCATGGGTCACGCCGGCTGCGCCGATGCCACCGATATGGGCTGCGACCGAATCGAGGATGAAGATGTCGGACACCGGCTCGAAAGCCGCGGCATGGTCGAGCGCCTCGGGGCCGGTCATCGGGATCGCCTGCAGGATCTTCAAGTCGGGATGACGCGCGAGAAGCGCGCTCCTCAACGCCTTCACCACCGCGGGCGTGACCTTGGCAATATCGCCACACAGATGCAGCACGTCCGGCCGGACGGCATCGACCATGGCGGCGATCGCCTGCGGATCGGCCTCGACCGACAGAGCGACGCGCGTCGCCTTGCCCGCGAGGGCGTCGACGATCTCGCGCGCCATCTCATTGCTGATCTCGCCGGGAAGGCCGCGGTCGGAGGGCGTCACGCCCAGGCAATCGACGCCGAGCGCCGCCAGTTCGAGCGCCTCGGCGGCGGTCTGCATCGTATAGATCTGTACTTTCATGGATGGGCCTTGTTCAGATGGATTTGGGGAGGATGGCATTGACCATGCGCTCCTCGTTGAGCTGGGCCGTGTCGGGCGAACGCGCGACCAGGGCGGCATAGAGGGCATCGACCAGCGTCAGCTGCGCGATCTGGGCCGCCATCGGCTCGCTGCGCAGTTCATGGGAGACGCTGACCAGCACGACATCGGCAAGGCGTGCCAAAGGCGAGCGCCGGTTGCCGGTGATGCACAGGGTCGAGGCGCCCTGCGCCCTGGCTTCCTGCAGAAGCAGCACCGGATCGTTGGTGATGCCGGAATAGGAAATGGCCACGGCGAGATCTCCCGGCCCGAGCAGGGAGGCGTGCATGAGCTGGAGCTGCGAATCGACCGGCGCGTCGCAGCGCAGGCCCAGGCGAAAGCAGCGCTGATAGAGGGCCTGGGCCACGATGCCCGACCCGCCGATGCCGCCGATCAGGATGTGGCGGGCGCCGGCGACGAGATCGAGGGCGCGGGCGAAGTCGCCCTGGTCGAGCATCGACAAGGTGTCGCTGATGGCCTGGATATTCGCATTGAATACCCGTTTGGCCCAGCCGAGATCGCCATCGACGCCGGCCGCGCTTTCGTCCGGTCGGGCGGCCGAACGTTCGCCGGTATCGCGGACAAGGGCGAGCTTGAGATCGGTGAAGCCGGCAAAGCCCGCGGTGCGACACATGCGCAGGACCGTGGTGTCGCTGACCTCGACGGTCTGGGCGATGGCCGACATGGATTGGCGGATCGCCAGATCGACATGGTCGAGGATCCACAGCGCCACGCGCCGTTCCGATTCGGAAAGAGCGGGCAACGCGCTGCGCAGCCGGCTCGCCGCCTGCACCCCAGCCGCATTCTTGGCCTGATCGATCATGCCTGCCTCGAATCTTGCACTTGCCGTCCAGCTTCTAGCACGACCTTGTTTGTGGTGCCACTGTAGACATGTCTTTCCCAATGTGGCACCACTGCATTCAATCAAACCGAGCATATGAAACCGGTGGGGAAGGATTGAAGACATGCGTTTGCGCGCACTTGCACTCGGCGTTGTGGCGTCCCTGGCCGCGTCCTTGGCAATGAACCTGTCGGCACTCGCCGGTGAGCTGACCTTCTGGCACGCCTATTCGGGTCAGAAGGACAAGGTCGATTTCATCACCTACGCCCTGGACGAGTTCGCCAAGGCCCATCCCGACATCAAGCTCGACGTGGTGGCGGCCGAGCAATCGGCCTACAAGACCAAGCTCAACACCGCCATGGCCTCCGGCAACCCGCCGGACGTGTTCTATACCCTGCCGGGTGGCTTCCTCGGCGCCTTCGTGGCCGGCCACCAGATGTATGCCCTCGACGCCGACCTCGCCAAGGATGGCTGGGGCGAGAGCTTCCTGCCCACGGCCCTGGCGCAGACCAGCATCGGCGGCCATGCCTATGCCGTACCGATCGACATCGACGCCGCCGTGTTCTGGTACAACAAGGCCCTGTTCGCCGAAAAAGGCTGGACGGTCCCCGCCAGCTATGACGAATTCCTGGCCCTGTGCGAGAAGATCAAGGCCGATGGCCTGGTACCGATGGCGCTGGGCAACAAGGATTCCTGGCCGGCCACCTTCTGGTTCCAATATCTCGAAATGCGCCTGAAGGGTTCGGGCCTGGTCTCCGACATCGTGGCGGGCAAGGCGGACACGTCGCTCGCCCCGGAGGCCACCGAGGCCTTCACCCGCATCGCCAGCCTGTCCTCCAAGGGCTATTTCCCCGTCGGCTTCAACGGCATGAGCGACCAGGAAGCCAACATGCTCTTCCTCAACGGCCAGGCTGCGATGATGCTCAACGGCACCTGGCAGATCGGCGCCTCCGCCGACGCGCCCGAGGGCTTCGAGCTCGGCTTCTTCCCCTTCCCCGCCGTGGCCGGTGGCAAGGGCAACCCCGGCGACGTGCTGGGCGGCGTCGCGGCCGCCTTCGGCATCGCCGAAAAGACCGCCAACAAGAAGGACGCGGTCACGCTGCTGCGCTTCCTCACCTCGCCGGCGGTGATGACCAAATATGTCGAGCTGCGCAAGACCATGGTCACCGTCAAGGGCGCCACCACTGAGGCCGCCGCGGGGCCGGTGCTCTATGCCATCAGCAACGATTTGATGAGCAAGGCCGGCAAGCTCGATCCCTTCTACGACACGGCCATGCCGCCCAAGGGCACCGATGCCTATTACACTTCGCTCCAGGGCGTGCTCGACGGCTCGGTCGCACCGGCCGACGCCGCCAAGCGCGTGGAAGACGCCCTGAAGGCGAAATAGGCGCCTTCAGGCCAGGAGAGACGCATCCCATGGCAATGCAGGAAGCAGGAAAGGACCCGTCGGCCGGCCGTGATGCGCGCTATGCGTTCGCCTTCCTGGTGCCGACGCTGAGCCTGGTCGGCCTCTTCGTCGCCTATCCCGTGCTGCATTCGGGCGTGCTGTCCTTCTACCAATGGAACGGCTCGGCCACCCCCGTCTTCGTCGGCCTCGGCAATTTCGTCCGCCTGGCCGGCGACGGCTTCTTCTGGGCGGCCCTGGCCAGAAACCTCGCCGTCGCCGTCTCGGCCATCGTGCTGCAGGTGCTGCTCGCCCTTGTCATCGCCTATTGCCTGGTTCGCGTCGTCGGCGCGGTCGGACGCTTCTTCCTGTTTCTCTATCTCGTCCCGGTGATCGTCAGCGAAGTGTGCATCGGCCTGCTCTGGCGCTTCATCTACAATCCCTATTTCGGGCTGCTCAATGCCGGGCTGAAGGCGGTCGGCCTCGGCAGCCTCGCCTCGGGCTGGCTCGGTCAGTCTTCCACCGCCTTCGCCGCCGTGGTGGCGGTGATGAGCTTCACCTATCTCGGCCTCTACGTGCTGCTGTTCGTCGCCGCCATCCGCAACGTGCCCGAAAGCGTGTTCGAGGCGGCCGAACTCGACGGGGCCGGCCATTGGCGCTCCTTCGTCTCGGTCACCGTACCCATGGTGTGGGACACGGTGCGCGCCAATGTGCTGCTCTGCGTCATCGGCTCGCTGAAGACCTTCTCCCTGGTCTTCGTGCTGACCAATGGCGGCCCCAACCATGCCAGCGAGGTCGTCTCCACCTATCTCTACAAGGTCGGCTTCAACGCCTTCGAGATGGGCTATGCCGCCACCATCGGCTTTGCCCAGATGCTGCTCACCGCCATCGGCGCCTTCATCGTCTTCCGCGCGCTGCGCGGTCGCGCCGCCGGCAGGGAGGCGTGAGCATGCCGGCCCTCTCCGGCTGGAGCCCGGCGCGGCTCGGCGTCCTCGCCTTCCTGTCGCTGCATGTGGCGATCGTGGTGTCGCCCTTTGCCTGGATGGCCTACAGCACGCTCAAGACCAACAAGGAGTTCATGCGCTCGGTGTGGTCGCTGCCGGCAGCCCCGAGCCTGGACGCCTTCGTCCAGGCCTGGAGCAACGGCGCGCTCGGCACCTATTCCCTGAACTCGCTGATCGTGATGGCCGGCTCGACCCTCCTGGCCGTCGCCGCTGCCACGGCCGGCGGCTACGGGCTCGCCATCTACCGCCCGCGCTGGCTGGCCGGCGTCGAGGCCGGGCTGATGGTCGCCATGGCGATCCCCGCCTATGTCGCGCTGGTGCCGCTGGTAGTGGTGCTGCGCACGATGGGCCTGCTCGACACCCATCTCGGCGTGATCCTGCCGACGGCGGCCTTCAACGTGCCGGTGACGCTATTCATCATGCGCGCCTTCTTCGTCACCCTGCCGCGCGAACTGATGGATGCGGCGCGCATCGACGGCTGCAGCGAATTCGGCATCTTCTGGCGCATTGCCGTGCCCCTCGCCCGGCCGGCCATGTTCACGGCCGCCATCGTCAACATGATCTGGGTGTGGAACGACTTCCTATTTCCGCTCGTCTTCATCAACACGCCGGCGAAGAAGACGCTGCCGGTCGGTCTTGCTGATTTCGTCGGCGAGCACATCACCAACTATCCGGTGATGCTGGCCGCCATCTTCATCGCCGCCCTCGCCCCGCTCATCCTCTTCGTCCTGTTCGAACGCCAGATCACCGCCGCCCTGACCGGCGGCGCCGTCAAGGAATGACTATTCAAGGAGTGCCCGCATGTCGTCCAAAGAGCTCGATTTCGCCAGCCGCGCTGTGTTCTACGCGCCCGAGCCGGAATCGCAATCGATCAGCTATCCCATCTACATGTCGGCCAACTTCCAATATGCCGGCGACATCTACGACCAGATCGTGGCCGGCGCGCGCAAGGAGGTGAACATCTACAGCCGCTGCGGCAATCCCACCGAGTACAAGCTCGAGGAACACATGGCGCAGTTGACCGGCGCGGATGCCTGCCTCGCCACTGCCTCGGGCATGGCCGCGATCTCGCATGCGCTGTTCGGTATCCTCAAGGCCGGCGACCACATCGTCACCGACCTCACCACCTATTCCAGCACCCACGAATTCTTCGACCATCGCATCGGCGATTTCGGCATCACCGTCAGCTTCGTCGACACCACCGATCCCGTCCAGGTCGAGCGTGCCTTCACCGACAAGACCAAGGTGCTCTATTTCGAGGCGCTCGCGAACCCGACCATGAAGGTGCCGCCGATGCGCAAGCTGGTGAAGCTCGCCCACAGCCGCGGCATCGTGGTGATCTGCGACAACACCTTCGCCAGCCCCGCCGTGTGCCAGCCGCATGCCTTCGGCGTCGACGTGGTGGTGGAGAGCGCCACCAAATTCATCGGTGGTCACAACGACGCGGTCGGCGGCATCATCACGCTGAAATCGGAGATCCTGCCCAAGGACTGGCTGGAGGACGTGCGCTGGAACACGCTCAACAAGCTCGGCGCGCCGCTCTCGCCCTTCAACGCCTGGCTGCTGCTGCGCGGGGCCCAGACCCTGGCGCTTCGGCTCGAAAAGCAGTGCGCCAATGCGGCCGCCCTCGCCCGCTTCCTGGAAGGGCACGACAAGGTCAAGCGCGTGTTCTATCCGGGCCTGCCCTCGCACCCCAACCACGCCTCGGCCAAGGAGCAGTTGCGCAATTTCGGGGCGATGCTGTCCTTCCAGGTGGAAAGCGAGGAGCACGGGGTGCGCCTGCTCAAGCGGCTGAAGCTGTGCTCCTTCGCCGCCAGCCTCGGCGGCCTGCGCACCACCACGCAGATGCCCGGCACCATGGCGTTCCTCGACATCCCCTCCCAGGAACGCCAGGCCATGGGCATCGTCGACGGCCTGGTGCGCTTCTCGGTCGGCATCGAGCATGCCGACGACATCATCGCCGACGTCGCCCAGGCGATCGATCAGATGCATGTCGAGGTCTAGAATAGAGCCGCATCCGTCGTTCAGCGCCAAAGCGAAGATCATGCCGGCAGTGGCAATCCTCGGCGACATCAATGTCGACCTTACCCTCCAGATCGCGGCCTATCCGCCGGAGGGCGGGGAAGGCATCGCCGAGCGCCAGAGCCATGGCCTGGGCGGTTCCGGCGCCAACACGGCCCGGATCCTGGCGGGCCTCGGCCTGCCGGTGCACTTCATCGGCAAGACCGGCAGGGACAATTGGGGAGACTGGTGCCTGGCCGCGATGCAGCGCGAAGGCGTCGAGACGCGCTGGGTCCGGCGTGACGAGGCCGAGCCAACCCAGCTCAATGTCGTGGTGGTCAGCGCGAGCGGCGAGCGCACCATGTTCGCCTATCGCGGCGCCAATGCCCGCCTGGCCGCGGAGGAAGTCGATCCGGCTGCCTTGGCCGGTACGGCTCTGCTGCATCTATCGGGCTATGCCCTGCTGCAGACGCCGCAGCGCGAGGCCGCGCTCCGCTCGGTCGACTATGCCGAAACGGCCGGAATCCCCATCAGCCTGGACATTCCCGCCGGCATCACGGGCACCATCAAAGCCGCGGTTCTCGCCCTTTTGCCGACGATCGATATCCTCTTCCTGGGCGAAGCCGATGCGCGTCTCCTCGCCGGCACCGGCGCCGACGCGGTTCTCGATCTGGCAGCCGAACGCCTTGTCGAGGCCGGCGCGAGACAGATCGTCGTCAAGCGCGGGGCCAGCGGATCGCTCGTCCACCGCCGGCGGCTTCAGTTCGTCTCGCCGGCCGCCAGGATCGAAGCCGTCGACACGACCGGCGCAGGCGATGCCTTCGCCGCCGGCTATATTTTCGGCATCGTCAACGGCCTGTCGCCGGCCGGCGCCAGCATCCTCGCCAACGCCGCGGGCGCCGTTGCGGCCACGGTGATCGGTTCGGGTGCGGAGGCCATCGGACGTCAAAAGCTGGTGGCGGCGATCGCAGGCATGGATATCGAGCCCGCGCTGGCCGGCAGGGTCACCGCCCTGCTGGAGGCCGCCGCCGGGCCGGCCTGAGAGCCTCATTCCCCGTCGTCGGGGATGTTCAGGACATGGCCGCAGGCCTTGCAGTGCACGGCATCCGTTTCATGCCGGGAGAGCCCGCATTGCGGGCAGGCGAAATTCACCTTGCGCGGGCGCACGATCGCCTGGGCGAGGCGCACGAACAGCGACACGCCGATGATCATGGTGACGATGGAGGTGAGCTTGCCCAGATTGCCCGGCAGGGTGACATCGCCAAAGCCGGTGGTGGTGACGGTGGCGACGGTGAAATACAGGGCCTGGATATAGTCGTCGAAGCCATGCCCGTAGAACATCGTGTAGACGAAGCTGGAGATCAGGAACAGGAACACCACCAGGTTGATCCCGGCGCGCAGCGTGTCCTCCATGTGGCGGTAGCCAGCCTTGCGCAACGCCAGCGTGAACAGATTGCTCTTGCTCAGCGACCAGATGCGCAGCGCCCGCAGGAACAGGTTGGAGAAGAAGGCCGGCACCACGAAGGTGGCGAGGATGGCCAGGTCGATCCAGGTCATCGGCCGCAGCAGCCAGGTTTTCAGGCTGTAGGCCATGATGGCGCTGGCCGCGAGTTCGAGCACGATGACCCCGGCGACGACGGCGTTGATAGCGCCGTAGAGCGCCGCGCTCTTCAGGTTAGGCCCGGCGATGAAGAAGACGAGAATGCCGAGATCGACGACGAAACGGGCAATCTGGAAACCGACCGCCGTGGGGCTCGAACCGTAATAGAGCCCCCTCAGAGTCCGGCGGATATCCCCCTGCACGATCATGCGCTTTCCTCTCAGCCCCGCAGCTGCCACCTCTGCCCGACACCGCGCTGGCGCGCGAAGCAGCGGGTGCATCTTGACGTGCTCCGGAGAGGATGCAACCATAGTCCCTAAATAAGTTATATATTCTATAATTATGTATAAACGGGAGGATCCATGAAGCGTGCCCTCAGTCTGGCCGCAGCCTTTGCTGCGCTCTTGTTGCCGGCATCATCCGGGCCGGCGGCGGCCGAGCCGGCCAGGGGCGGCGTCATCGACGTCGCCACCATCGGCGAACCGCCGACGCTCGACCCGATGGCGAGCGCCACCGACATCGTCGGCATGGTGGGCCAGCACATCTTCGAGACTCTGTTCACCTTCGACCGCAAGTGGAATGTCGCGCCCCTGCTCGCGGCGGCGCTGCCGACCGTGAGTGCGGATGGCAAGGTCTATGAGATCAAATTGCGCGAGGGCATCACTTTCCACGACGGCAGCACCATGGATTCGGCTGATGTCGTCGCCTCGCTCAAGCGCTGGCTGACCGTCGCTTCCCGTGGCCAGCAGGTCGCGCCCAATGTCGCCGAGATCGCCGCCGTCGATCCGTCGACGCTGCGCATCAGGCTCAAGCAGCCCTATTCCCCGCTTCCCGCCTTGCTCGCCTTCAACAATTCGGCTGCGGTGATCCTGCCCTCCGAGCATCAGGAGGCCCCGCTTAAGGAGGTGGTCGGCACCGGTCCCTACAAGCTCAAGGAGCGCAAGCCCGACCAATATATCCAGCTGGTCCGTTTCGAGGGTTATCGTTCGCGTGACGGCGAACCGGATGGCTATGGCGGCGCGCGCAAGCAATATCTCGACGAGATCCGCTTCGTGCCGGTACCCGATCCCAACACCCGCATCGAGGGCGCGGTCTCCGGCCAGTTCGGCTATGCCGATTCGCTGCCCGTCGAGCAATTCGACAAGATCAAGGCCGGCAAGTCCGAGCCTGTGCTGCTCGAGCATTTCGGCTGGCCGATGATCCGCATGAACGCCAAGCAGGGCGTGCTGGCCGACATGCATGCGCGCAAGGCGGTGCAGCTCGCGCTCAGCGAGAGCGACATGCTGGCGGCGGCCTTCGGCGACACCAAATTCTATGCCGTCGACGGCGCTATGTATCCGGAAGGCTATCCCTGGCGCACCGCCGCGGGGGTCGACGGCAATTACGACGTTGCCGATGCCGAAAAGGCCAAGGCCGAGCTGAAGAAGGCGGGCCTGGGCGAGGAGGTGCCGCTGCGCATCCTCACCAGCCGCCAATACGAGTTCCACTACAAGATGGCGCAGGTCGCCGCCGAATATCTCAAGCTTGCCGGCTTCAAGGTGAAGATGGAGGTGGTCGACTGGGCGAGCCTGGTGCAGCAGATCCAGAACCCGGCCTCCTGGGACATCTTCATCACCCACAGCCCCTTCCTGCCTGAACCCGCTTTGATCAACATCCTGGCGCCGGCCTCGGTCGGCTGGTGGGACACGCCCGACAGCCGGGCAGCGGTCGAAGCCCTCACCGCCACCGCCGATCCCGCCGAACGGATCAAGCGCTGGCAGCGCGTGCAGGAGTTGATCATGGCCGAAGCCCCGATCGTCAAGATCGGCGATTTCAGCGCCCTCTCTGCCAAGTCGCCCAAGCTCAAGGGGTTCGAGCCCTCGCCCTGGCCGGCCTTCTGGAACGTCTATCTGGAGAAATGATCACACTCCGCCAAGCTTGCCTGGCGCATGTCATTCCCGGCCGAGCCTCACAAGCTTGCTTGTGAGTGCGAGGGGAAGGGAATCCAGGGCCAGTACGCTCATTGAGCCCCTGGATTCCCTTCCCGCCGCCTTCGGCGGCGCCGGGAATGACAGTGTTCTTCACGCTATGCGCGCTGAATGATCGAACACCATCCTGCTTGAAAGTCGCATGCCATGACCACCCTCGCACCCGCCGCCATCGCCGAGATCGATGCTCTTTTCGCCCCCTTCGCCAACCAAGCCTCGCCCGGTTTCATGGTTGCGGTGACGCTCGGCGACGAGGTCGTCTACCAGCGCTGTGCCGGCATGGCCGACCTCGCGCATGGCATCGCGCTGACGCCGAATTCGGTGGTGCGCATCGCTTCCCAGAGCAAGCAGTTCACCGTGCTGCTCACCCTGATGATGGAAGCCGAGGGCAAGCTCTCGCTTACCGACGATGTGCGCGAGCACTGTCCCTGGCTACCGGCCTATGACCAGCCGATCACGCTCAGGCATCTGGCCGCCAACACCAGCGGCCTGCGCGACATTCTCGACACCATGATCCTGGCCGGCATTCCGATCCTGGCCCCGTCCTCGCGCGCCACCGCACGCGCCATCGTCGCCCGCCAGAAGGGCCTCAACTTCCCGCCCGATACGGACCTCCTCTACTCCAACTCCAATTTCCTGCTGCTGTCGGAAATCCTCGAACAGGTCTCGGGCCTCTCCTTCGACGATCTCCTGCGCGAGCGCATCACCGGCCCCCTCGGCATGCACGACACCAGGCTGATGGCCCGCGACGACGAGATCTATCCGCGCCTCGCCACCCATCACCGCCGCGGCCCCGGCGGATGCTGGCTCAAGGCGGCCTGGGGCATCGCCATCGGCGGCGAGGGCGGGCTGGTCTCGACGCTTCAGGACATGCTGGCCTGGCAGGCCAATCTACGCCGACCCAAGGTCGGCGACGCCACGATGATCGCCCGCATGGAGGCTCCCGGCGCACTGATCAACGGCATCGCCTCCCCCTATGGCCTCGGCCTCGTCACCAGCCGGCACCGCGGCCTGCGGAGCGTCGGCCATAGCGGCTGGATCGCCGGCTCGCGCTCGGAAGCGATCCGCATTCCCGAACGAGATCTCGGCATCGTCCTCCTCGCCAATCACGATGATTTCTCGCCCTATGAGCTGACCCGGCGCATCGCCGATATCGTCCTCGGCCTCGAAAGCCGGCCGGCCCTGTCGCCTTCGGCGGTCTCGGCGCTGGCCGAGCGGGCCGGAACCTACCGCCAGGAGGGCGGTGGCGCCCTGATCCGCATCGCCAGCGAGGGCGGCAGCCCCACTTTGGTCTCCAGCATGGGCGCGATGGCCATCGAGGAAGTATCGCCGGGCCGGTTCAGGCCGCGGGCCGGGCTGGCGCCCTACGACCTCCTAATCCAGCCGGATGGCGGCATCGAGACCGAGAAATTCGGCCGCCGCCGCCGGTTCAGGCCCGTCCCTGCGGTTTCGCCGGCCCGCGCGGACCTGCCGGCGGGGCGCTATCGCGACGAGACCAGCGGGCTGCAGGCTAGCTTCCATGGCAGTATCGACGGCCCGCGCCTGCGCCTCTCCTCGTCCTTCGGAGCCCAGGACCTGCGCCTGGAGCCCTGCGACCACGACCTCTTCCTGGCCCACCCGACCAGCCGGGAAACACATGACGCCTGGCGGGCGGCGCCGTGGGAACTGCCCTGGCTGTTCAGCGTGCGCTGCGTGGCGGACGCGGTCATCCTCAATTCCGACCGCAGCGCCGACATCGTGCTCAAGCGTTGCCGGTAAGCTTGAGCGGCTTGAAAAACAAACGCTTGTCATTCCCGGCCGGGTTTCTCGCGAGCCAAGCGAGAGAGGGCGAGGGGAAGGGGATGACGGCCCGGCGGCCGTATCGATGTTTGGACACCGCTCGGAACGCCGCCAACCTTCTTGACCCGGAGCGTGGTTGCAGGCATAGTGATACATAAATAAGTTATAGATTACATAATAATGTAGCAAGGGAACGCAAAATGGGACGCTTGGCGAAACTGACTGCCCTGCTTGCACTGACACTGCTCCCGGCTGCCGGACCGGCCTGGGCCGAGCCCGCGAAGGGCGGCGTCATCGACGTTGCTACCGTCGGTGAGCCCCCCACGCTCGACCCGATGGCTTCGACCGCCGACCTCGTCGGCATCGTTTCCCAGCACATTTTCGAAACGCTCTTTACCTTCGACAAGGATTGGGGCGTCACCCCGCTGCTCGCTGCGGAAATGCCGAAGATCTCGGCCGACGGGCTGACCTACACCATCCCCCTGCGCACCGGCATCAAGTTCCATGACGGCTCGGTGATGACCGCCGCCGATGTCGTCGCCTCGTTGCAGCGGTGGACGAAGATCGCCACGCGCGGCAAGCAGACGGCCGAGATGATCGCCGCCATCGACGCGACCGACGATCATACCGTCAAGATCACGCTCAAGAAGCCCTACGCTCCACTGCTCGCTTTGCTTGCCTTCAACAATGCCGCCGCGATCATCATTCCGGCCAAGAATGCCGGGCAGGATCCCCTGACCAGCTTCATCGGCACCGGGCCCTACAAGCTCAAGGAGCGCAAGCCCGATCAGTTCATCCAGCTCGCGCGCTTCGACGAGTATGCGTCCCGCCCGGGCGAGCCCAACGGCTATGGCGGCGCGCGCAAGCAATATCTCGACGAGATCCGCTTCGTGCCGGTGCCCGATCCCAATACCCGCGTCGAGGGTGCCGCATCAGGCCAGTTCGCCTATGTCGACTCCCTGCCTGTCGAGGCTTTTGACAAGATCTCCAAGGGCAAGACTGCCCCGGTCCTGCTGAAGCCCTTCGGCTGGCCTGTCCTCTTCATGAACAACAAGGAGGGCCTCGCCTCCGACATCCGCATCCGCAAGGCAATCCAGGCGGCGCTCTCCCCGCAGGACATGATGCTGGCCGCCTTCGGCTCGGAGGAATTCTTCTCGGTCGACGGCGCCCTCTATCCCAAGGACTATCAGTGGCACACCGAAGAGGGAACGCAGCCCTACAAGCCGGAGGGTGACGTCGAAGCCGCCACCGCCTTGCTGAAGGAGGCGGGCTATGACGGCTCCAAGCCTCTGCGCATCCTGACCAGCCGCCAATATGAGTTCCACTACAAGCTGGCGCAGGTCGCCGCCGAATATCTCAAGGCGGCCGGCTTCAAGGTCGAACTCGACGTGGTCGAGTGGGCGACGCTGACCAAGAACCGCACCGACCCGAAACTGTGGGACATCTACATCACCCACAGCCCCTTCCTGCCCGAGCCGTCGCTCACCGGCTTCATGTCGGATACCTCACCCGGCTGGTGGGTCTCGGACAAGAAGCACGAGGCACTGGGCGCCTTCAACGCCGAGTCCGATCCCGCCAAGCGGCTGGCCCTGTGGCCGGCCGTCCAGAAAGCCTTCTACGACGAGGCTCCGGCCTACAAGGTCGGCAATTTCAATGCCCTCGCCGCCCAGGCCCCCAACCTGAAGGGCGTCACGCCGGCCCCCTGGCCCTATTTCTGGAACGCCTATCTGGAAGGCAAGTAAGGCCCCCTGCGGCCCCAAGAACGACCAGTGCCTCTGGGCTGACATAGCCTCCTTTTCTCTCCCGGGGAGGCTTGAGAGCGGGCACCAGCCGACACCGGCGGTGCCCGCGATCCCGCTCAGATCGCCTCGTCACGCTCTCCGGCCTCGAACAACGCCAGGATCCCAGATGCTGCGCACGATTCTCCACCGCCTTCTCGGCATGATCATCGTGATGGCCCTCGTCGTGACGATCGTGTTCATCATCGTCCGGGTCACGCCGGGCGATCCGGCCGCCATGATGCTCGGGCCCGACGCGTCCGAGGCCGACATCGCTGCCTTGCGCACCAAGCTCGGCCTGGACGGCCCGATCATCACCCAGTTCGCCTATTACGTCCTCGGTCTCGTCCAGGGTGATTTCGGCCAGTCGATCTTCCTCAACCAGCCGGTGACACAGGCTCTCGCCGCCCGCGCCGAGCCGACCTTCTTCCTCACGTTGTTCTCGCTGCTGATCGCCAGCGCCATCGCCCTGCCGGTCGGTATTCTCTCGGCCTATTGGCGTGGCTCGCTGTTCGATCAGGCGGCGACCACGCTCGCCATGTTCGCCGCCAGCGTGCCGAGCTTCTGGCTCGGCCTCGTCCTCATGCAGATCTTCGCGGTGAAGCTCGGTTGGTTCGACACCTCCGGCTATGGCGGGCCGGGTGCGTCCTTCGGCGAACGCCTCAATCATCTGGTGCTGCCGGCGGTGGCGCTGGGCGTGGTCTCATCGGCCCTGATCACCCGTTTCACCCGCGCCTCGATGCTCGACGTGCTCTCGGACGACTATGTCCGCACCGCCCGCTCCAAGGGCATGAGCGAATGGCGCGTGGTGATCAGGCATGCCTTCAAGAACGCGCTGATCCCGATCCTCACCGTCATCGGCCTGACTGCGGCCCTGCTGATCTCCGGCGCCGTGGTGACCGAAACCGTGTTCGGCGTGCCGGGCATCGGCAATCTCGTGGTCTCGGCCGTGCTCCGGCGCGACTACCCGGTGATCCAGGGGGCGCTGCTGGTGATCGCCGGGCTCTACGTCCTCGTCAATTTCTGCATCGACATGCTCTATCTGCTCATCGATCCGAGGGTGCGCTACTAATGGCTGCCATCTCCCCCTCCTACCAGGCGGCGCCCGGCCTGCTGTCCCGCCTGATCAGGCGGCCGACCTCGTTCATCGGTCTTGCCGTTCTCGCCATCATCGCCCTGGCCGCGATCCTGGCGCCGCTGATCGCCCCCTATTCGCCGACCAAACTCTCGGTCGCCAATCGCCTGAAGGGGCCGAGCCTCGTCCATCTGTTCGGCACCGACGATCTCGGTCGCGACATCTTCACCCGCATGCTCTATGCGGCC
Source organism: Labrys sp. 22185 (assembly GCF_052045555.1). Lineage (NCBI taxonomy): Bacteria > Pseudomonadati > Pseudomonadota > Alphaproteobacteria > Hyphomicrobiales > Xanthobacteraceae > Labrys > Labrys sp. 22185. Next base: position 40,911 of record NZ_JBQEPH010000010.1, read on the forward strand.
CAGACCTCCCTGTCCGTCGGCCTTGCCGTGGTGGTGCTGGCCTCGCTGATCGGCATCGCGCTCGGCCTCACCGCGGGCTTCTTTCGCGAGGCCGATACCCCGCTCTCGCGCGTGATCGACGCGATGATGGCCTTCCCCGACATCCTGCTGGCGATCGCGCTGGTCGCCGCCCTCGGTGCCTCCGCCATCAACGTCATCATCGCGCTCGGCATCGTCTATGCCCCGCGCCTCGCCCGCGTGGTGCGCGCCTCCACTTTGGTGATCCGGGAACTGCCCTATGTCGAGGCGGCCCGCGCGCTGGGCGTACCGACCTGGAAGATCCTGCTGCGCCATGTCCTGCGCAACGTCACCTCGCCTCTGCTGGTGCAGGGCACCTTCATCTTCGCCAATGCCATCCTCGCCGAAGCCGGCCTGTCCTTCCTCGGCGTCGGCATTTCGCCCGACACGCCGACCTGGGGCACCATGATCAGCGTCGGGCGTCAATTCATGGACAAGGCGGGCTGGCTGATGTGGTTCCCCGGAGCCGCCATCGTCGTCACCGTGCTGTCGCTGCAACTGGTCGGCGACGGCCTGCGCGATCTCCTCGATCCGCGCCTGGCAAAGGATATCTGAGCCATGATCGGCAACCGTTTCCCTCAGGCCGACCGGCCGCTGCTCATCAAGGGTGCCAGGACCATCGGCTTCACCTCCGCCCCGTCCGGCACGCCCCTCGACATCCTGGTCGACCATGAGGGCCGCATCGCCGACGTCGCGACCTCGATCACGGCCGGCGACGATATCAGTATCCTCGATGCCGGCGGGCGCTTCCTGTCGCCGGGCTGGGCCGACCTTCACGTTCATGTCTGGTATGGCGGCACCGACATCTCGCTCCGGCCCGAGCAATGCGGCGCCGCGCGCGGCGTCACCACCATGGTCGATGCCGGCTCGGCCGGAGAGGCCAATTTCCATGGCCTGCGCGAATTCATCATCGAGCCGGCACGGGAGAATGTCTACGCCTTCCTCAATCTCGGCTCGATCGGCCTGGTCGCCTGCAACCGTGTCAGCGAACTCATGGACATCCGCTCCATCGATTTCGAGCGGATCATCGCCACGGTCGAGAAGAACCGCGACGTCATCGTCGGCCTGAAGGTGCGCGCCAGCCATGTCATCACCGGCGGCTGGGACCTCACCCCGGTCAAGCTCGCCAAGAAACTCGGCCGCATCCTCAAGCTGCCGCTGATGGTGCATGTCGGCGAGCCGCCGCCCCTCTATGACGACGTCCTCGGCCTGCTGACCGAAGGCGACATCGTCACCCATTGCTTCAACGGCAAGGCCGGCAGCTCGATCCTGGAGGACGAGGACCTCTATCGCCTCGCCGAGGAGGCGGCAGCGCGCGGCATCGTGCTCGATGTCGGCCATGGTGGCGCTTCCTTCTCCTTCGACGTCGCCAAGGCGGCCCTGGCGCGTGGCCTGCCGCCCCGGACCATCTCCACCGACCTGCACAATCGCTCGCTCGACGGGGCGGTGTGGGACATGGCCACCACCATGTCGAAGCTCCTCTCGCTCGGCATGAAGCTGGAGGAGGTGGTCGCCGCCGTAACCACCGCGCCGCGCCGAGCCATCGGCCTCAAGGCGGACGGGTTGCTGGACAAGGGCCGGCCGGCCGAATTCACGCTGTTCGACGTCGTCGACGCCGACATCACCGTCAAGGACTCGCAGGGCGCGCTCAGCCGGCTCACCCGGGTGTTCGAGCCGCGCCAGGTCGTGCTGGGCGCCGAGGTGATTGCCGCGGAGCGCTATGTCCCGGCCCAGACGCCGACGACCGGCAAGCATGCCTGCCCCCATTGCGGGTGGCAGTCATGACAGGTTCGATCGCCCCCGACACCATCCTCTCCGTCCAGGACCTGCGCACCTGGTTCGTCAACAAGCGCTTTACCGCCAAGGCGGTTGATGGCGTGACCTTCGACCTCAAGCGCGGCGAGACGCTCGCAGTGGTGGGCGAATCCGGTTCCGGCAAATCCGTCACCAGCCTGTCGATCATGGGCCTGCTCTCCAGGCCCGGCATCATCGCCGGCGGCAAGATCCTGTTCCGCAACCGTGCCGGCAGCGTGCACGACCTTGCCGCCTTCACGCCCCGCCAGTTCCGCCGCATGCGCGGCCGGGAGATCGCCATGATCTTCCAGGAGCCGATGACCAGCCTAAACCCTCTCTACACGGTGGGCGACCAGATCGGCGAGATGATCGCTTTGCACGAGCCGGTCAACCGCCAGGAGGCCCGCCGCCGGGCGCTCGCCATGCTCAAGCATGTCGAGATCCCCGATGCCGCCTCGCGCCTCGACGACTACCCCCACCAGATGTCCGGCGGCATGCGCCAGCGCGTGATGATCGCCATGGCGCTCTCCTGCAATCCGTCCTTGCTGATCGCGGACGAGCCGACCACCGCCCTCGACGTGACAATCCAGGCGCAGATCCTCGATCTGCTGCGCCGGCTCCAGGCCGAATTCGGCATGTCCATCCTGTTCATCACCCATAATCTCGGCGTGGTCGCCGAGATCGCCCATAATGTGGTGGTGATGTATGGCGGCCGGGTGGTCGAGCAGGCGCCCGTCATCGACCTCTTCGCCCATCAGCGCCACCCCTATACCAAGGGCCTGCTCGCCTGCACCCCGGACGCGGCACGCGACATCGATGCCAGCGGCGAGCGCCAGGCGCTGCATTCCATTCCCGGCAATGTGCCGCCAATCACGGCCTTACCCCCCGGCTGCGCCTTCGGGCCGCGCTGTTCCCTGGCGCTCGAGGCCTGCAGCGCCGCCGTCCCTGAACTGGTCGCGACGGGAGCGGCCAGCTTCTCGCGTTGCATCCGGAGCGCCGAGCTATGACGACAGCCCCCTCCCCCCAGGCCGCGGCCGGCACGCCGCTGCTCAGCGTGCAGAACCTCACCAAGCATTTCCCGGCCCGCAACGGGCGCATCGTGCATGCCGTCGAGGATGTCAGCTTCGATGTCCGTCGCGGCGCCACAGTGGGCCTGGTCGGCGAATCCGGTTCGGGCAAGACCACCGCCGGGCGCTCCGTGCTGCGCCTGGTCGAGCCGACCTCCGGCAAGGCGATCTTCGACGGCGTCGACCTGTTCGGCCTCAGCACCAGGGAAATGCTGGCCTATCGACGCCGGCTGCAGATCGTCTTCCAGGACCCCTTCTCCAGCCTCAATCCGCGCATGCGCATCTCGGCCATCATCGGCGAGGCGCTCGACACCTGCGGCTACCCGCGCGGCAAGGCGCGCGCCGAACGCGTCGCCGAACTGCTCAGCCTGGTCGGCCTGTCGCCCGACTATGCCACGCGCTTTCCGCATGAATTCTCCGGAGGCCAGCGCCAGCGCATCGGCATCGCCAGGGCCATCGCGGTCGAACCCGAATTCATCGTCGCCGATGAGCCCGTCTCGGCCCTCGACGTCTCCGTGCAGGCCCAGGTCCTCAATCTGCTCGGCGATCTCAAGAAGAAGCTGAGCCTGACCATGCTGTTCATCGCCCACGACCTCTCCGTCGTCGAATATCTGTGCGACGAGGTGGTGGTGATGTATCTCGGCCGCGTCATGGAGCGGGGCCCGAGCCGGCAGGTCTATGCCGCCCCGCGCCACCCCTATACCAAGGCGCTGCTGGCGACCGCGCCGGTGCCCGATCCCACCCGCCGGCGCACGCGCGTGCCGCTGCAGGGCGACATTCCCAGCCCCATCGCGCCGCCCTCCGGCTGCGTGTTCCGGACCCGTTGCCCCTCCGCCGCGCCGGCCTGCTCGACCATCATCCCGCCGGTCGAGCCTATCGGCGGCGGCCACTATGTCGCCTGCATCCGTCAAGCCGAGCTCTTCGCATGAAGACCGGGCTATTTGCATAATTGGAGTGTTTTTCAATGACCATTTCCGGGACGGTTCCACGCCCGCACACCTCGCCCTATGAGCGGCTGGCAGCCCTCGGAATCAAGCTTCCCGTTGCGCCCGCGCCCATCGCCAATTTCGTCACCCATGTGCAGGAGGGCAAATTGCTGTTCCTGTCCGGCCAGGGTCCGAACCATGCCGACGGCCGCTCGCACACCGGCAAGGTTGGTGCCGGAGTCTCGGTCGAGGAAGCCTATCAGCACGCCCGCCTGACCGGCATCAACCTGATCGCCGTCATGCAGGACGCGCTCGGCGACCTCACCCGCGTGCGGCGGGTGGTCAAGCTCTTCGGCATGGTCAATGCGGCGCCCGATTTCGCCCAGCATCCGGCCGTGATCAATGGCTGTTCGGACCTGTTCATCGAAGTCTTCGGCGACGGCGGCATCCATGCCCGTTCGGCGGTCGGCCAGGGCTCGCTGCCCGGCCAGATCACCGTCGAGATCGAAGCCATCGTGGCCATCGACTGACGGCAGCCTATCGTTTTCCTGGGACCGTTGGCTTCCAGCCGGCTCTTCTTTTCCATCCGGCGGGGCGTGTCCAAGAGCCGGCTGGAAGCCAGCGGTCCCAGAAAGAATCGATGCCAATACGCATTGGCGTCAATCCTTCATCGCCCTTCGGAGCACCCTCCCATGTCCACCAACGATATCCGCAGCCGCCTCGGCCTCAGGCCCGTCATCAACGTATCCGGGACCATGACCTCGCTCGGTGCCTCCATCGTGGTGCCGCCTGCCGTGGAAGCGGTCTCGGCGATCCTCAGCGAATTCGTCGAACTCGGCGACCTGCATCGCAAGGCGAGCGCGGTGATCGCCAACCTGACCGGCGCGGAGGCGGGCTTCGTCACCGCCTCCTGCTCGGCCGCGATCAGCCTCGCCGTCGCCGCCGCCATGACCGGCAGCGATCTTGCCGCCATCGAACGCCTGCCCGATGCGACGGGCCTGAAGAACGAGGTGATCATCCAGTCCGGCCACATGGTCAGCTACGGCGCCCCTGTCGAGCAGGCGATCCGCCTCACCGGCGCGAAGGTCGTGCCGATCGGCCAGGCCACCAGCGCCTCGGCCTACCATCTGGCCGGCGCCATCACCGATCGCACCGCCGCCGCCGTCTATGTGGTCTCCCACCACGTCGTCGACTATGCGCAGATCCCGCTCAGGGTCTTCGCCAAGATCGCCCATGAGCACGGCATTCCCGTCATCGTCGATGCCGCCTCCGAATATGACCTCCAAGGCTTCCTCGCCGATGGCGCCGACCTCGTCCTCTATTCCGGCCACAAATTTCTCGGCGGCCCGACCTCCGGCATCGTGGCCGGCCCCAAGGAACTGGTGCGCAACGTCTATCTGCAGAACCGCGGCATCGGTCGCGGCATGAAGGTGGGCAAGGAAGGCATCGTCGGCACGCTGGCCGCCCTGCAAGCCTGGAAGACGCGCGATCACGACGGCATCCGCGCTCGCGAGCGCAAGGCCCTCGATTGCTGGCTGGCGGCTCTCGACGGCAAGCAGGGCGTGAAGGCGGTGGTCGTCCCCGATCCGACCAACAATCCGCTCGATCGGCTCCAGGTCTTCATCGACCCGCAGGAGGCCCGCATCACCGCCTGGGACCTGGCCGACCGTCTGGCCGCTGGGGATCGCCCGGTGATCGTGCGCGATCACGAGGTCGAGCACGGCTACTTCTTCCTCGATCCCTGCAACCTGCACCCGGACGAGGAAGACATCGTGGCGGCCCGCCTCGCTGAGGAACTCGAACAGGCCCGCAAGTCCAACCTGCCGATCGCCACCCCCTTCGAGGACCGCCTGCTGGCCAAAGAGGCCGCCATTCTGCAATGGCCGGACTGAGCCCTGCTTGTTCATTGCCGCGACCGCGGCATAGAATGATGCATGATGGAAAGCTCCGAATCCCATGTCCACGACAGCCCTCGAACGTGATGATGCCAATGAGGGCGGTGCCACCCGGCGCCGCTCGCGTACCAGCGGCATCGACCGTGCCCTGCAGATTCTCGACTATCTGCAGAAGGTCGAGCGTCCCGCCACCGCCTATGAGATCGCGCGCGACATCGGCGCCCCCCTGTCGACGATCTATGTCATCGTCGACGACCTGGTGGAGAAGGAGATGCTCGACCGCCAGGATGGCGGCCTGCTCTGGCTCGGGCCCCGCCTCTATCACTATGGCCTGACCTATGCGCGCACCCTCGACCTCCTCAACGTGGCGGAGCAGGAGATGCATGAACTCGCCCAGAGTTCGGGCGAGACCATCCAGATCTGCGGGCGGGACGGCGACCACATGGTCGTGCTGGCCATGGAAGAGGGCAAGGACCATTTCCAGGTCACCTCGCGCGTCGGCACGCGCAGCCCGCTGAACTGGACGGCATCCGGCCGCATATTGGTCGGCCATCTGCCGGAAGCGGAGCGGCGCGAAATCTTCGCGCGCTCGGCGGTCGCCTCGCCGACCGGCCGGGCCGAGACGGACAACAATGTGCTGGCCAGGATAGCGGCCGAAGCCCTGGAACAGGGCCTTTCCATCCAGGCCGGCGATTCCGACTTCGCGGTTGCCTGCATCGCCGCCCCGATCCGCGACAGCCAGGGCGCCTGCCGCGCCACGATCTCGATCGTGGTGCCGGACAGGAAGCTCGAGCAGAAGGACCCTGATCTGATCGCCCTGGTCAAGGCCAGTGCCCGGCGCATCGAGAGCCGGCTGGGGTGGCAGGCCCGGCGCTGAGGGAGATCGACACGGCGTTTGTGGCCTCACCGACGGCTGACGCATCACAAGCGATGATGCGCGCTCGCAATCACGCGGCATATCCCCGGACAACCCCTGAAATCAAAAAATCGGCCATGACCCGCGGATGCTGCCAGCGGTCGCCCGATGCCGCATGCAGTCGCGATATTGTCCGACCTGTCACATGCAGTTCATGAAGGACCGCTTAGATCCGACAACCTTAACCGTATCGGACTGTAATGTCCCTGAGACAGGAAAGGTTTGTTCGTCGTGATGAAAATCAATTCATTTAATAATAGTTTGCCTGTCGTTAAAATAAACTCCGCCTCGATCGACCCATCGGCTATCAAGGCATGGGATCAGGCCCAGAAAGCTGCCAAGGACGCGGGTATACTTTGGAAGCGGCCGGAGAACGATCACCGCTCGGCTCAGGATATCATCAAGGACACCCCGCTGCTGCGCGATCTGGGCAATCAAAGCGGCGTCAAGGACATGCTGGAAGACAGGGTCGGCGGCGATATCGAAACGGATGCCGACGCCGCGTTCAGAGCCGCCCAGGTGCTCGACCATGTCGAGAAATTCGATGAGAACGGCAACCGGATCGCCGGCAGCAATATGGGCAATGGCCGTGTCGACGGCTTCACCAAGGACGGCGACGCCCGGCACGGCACGGAGGCCGGCCGGCTGCAGGACTTCGGCAAATATGGCTTCTCCAATTTGAAAGGCGAACTCCAGCACGTCGCTTCCGCCAATGACGACAAGGCAGCCCGCGAACAGGCCGAGAAAATCGGCATCCAATGGGAACTGCCGGCCGACGACAAGCGCTCGGCGCAGGAGATCATCGACGATTCCCCCTTGCTCAAAAATCTGGGCAACCAGAGCGGCGTCAAGGACATGCTGAAGGAACGGGTCGGCGATTTCGAGCATGACGCCAACGCCGCCTACCGGGCCAGCCAGGTTCTCGATCGCGTCACGATGTATGACGAGAATGGCAAGCCGCTGTCGGGAAGCGACGTGTCCAACACCAGCATCGACGGCTTCACCAAGAGCGGGGAAGCCAGGCATGGCACGGAGGCCGGCCGGCTCCAGGATTTCGGCAAATATGGCTTCTCCGCTCTCCAGGCAGTGGAAAAACCCGAAGACATCGCCAGCTACAAGGACTTCCTGGAAAAGAATCCCGGCGCCGACGAAGCCTCCAAGACGATTGCCAAATATACCGCCATCCTCGCCGAGAATTACGATGCGATCAAAGGCAAGACCGGCTCGGGCGAGACTTTGACGGCCGACGCGCTGAAGGACTACATGCGCAAGAACCCGCAGATCAGCGGGGACTTCAAGGAGGCGCTCAATTTCTGGTCGCAGCCGGGCGCCTTCGACCGGCTGGAGACAGCGAAGGACCCGACACGGCTCAAGGCCGACGGCAAGCTGAGCAAGGACGACGTAACCAGCTGGCTGGAAAAGCAGGCGCCCAAGGATGCCGGTTCGGCCATCGCTCTCATGTCCACGATCGCCGATGGCAATGTCGTCGCCGGCATCGACACCAAGACGCTGAACCAGGACCTGTTCGAGCACCCCGAAAAATACGGCACGCCCGAAAAGGCGGCCGCCCTCCAGGAATTGCTGAAGGCGCAGAAGCTGATCACCGACGGCGCCAAGGCCGGCATGTGGAAGGACGACTATTCCATCGTCAGCATCGCCAACCGCGTGCGCAGTCATCCCGATCCGCAGAAGCTGCTCCAGGACGTCAACGACCACATCAAGACGCTCGAAAACGATCCGGACGTCGTCAAATATCTGGACGAGAACAGCGCCAAGCAGATGACCGAGCTGCTGGACGAAAACAAGGGTCTCAAGGACGCCCTGCAAAAGACCTATGGCGAGGAGATCAAGTCCGGTAAGGCGCTCGACAGCCTGTGGGACACGAAGACGAAGGACGGCAAGGCCGACCAGCAGGCGGTTCTTGCCGAGTTCTTTGAAACCGCACGGCTGTTCCAGGGCACCCTCGGGCTCAAGAACGCCGCCGAAATCCAGGACGCCGTCAAGAGTTCCAAGCATAATGGCGAGCTACAGGATTTCTATGAGAAGTCGCTGGCATCGGGCGATCGCCTGAAAGACCTCATCAGGGACAATTCGTTCGAGAAGGCAGCCAGCGCCTTCAGCATGGAAGTTGCGCTCTACAACGCAGCCCTCGATCCCGACTTCACCGGCAGGTTCGACGCCAAGCTGAACGAGAACTTCACCAAGATCGCGCAGGACAAGGCCTTCGACGGGGCATCCTTCGACGATCTGAAGAAGGCGTTCGGCGTCGATGGCGGCGACCGGCTCGATGAGGCCAAGGTCAAGAGCCTCATCGAGCAGATCGGCAAGGACAATCCCGAATTCCTGATCAACAAGGACGGGACGGTCGCAAGGCCAGACCAGATCCTGGCTTCCTTCAGGGGAGACTGGGATCTGTTGCGACAGGGCGCGAAATCGATCAACGAGCTCAAGCTCTTCAGCCCGGATTCGTCGATCAAGGCGGCTTCCGACAGAGGCGTGCTGCATGGCGTCAGCGGCCTCTTCTTGGCCGGCGTCACCATCGCCAAGGGGGCCAGCGGATCCGGCCAGCTCAGCAGCCACCAGATCGCCGACATCACCACCGGTTCGATCCAGACCGCGACGATCCTCACGGAAGGCGGCTCCAAGGCCTATCTGAATTATCTGAAGGACGTGAAGAGCAAGCTCAGCGGCGACCTTCTCGACCATGTCGGCTCGCTTCTCGAAGACGTTTCTCCGGAAAGCCAGGCCCTGCAGGACAAGTCCAAATTCTACAAGGAGCTGGAGTCCAACCTGAAGAAACTCGAAAACGCCGCGAAGGGAGCCGGCGGCATCGCCGGCATGGCCGCCGGCGCCTATGCGATTTTCGACGGCGTCCAATCGATCCGCAAGGGCGATACGGTCAGCGGCGGCATCAGCATCGCCTCCGGCTCGCTGGGCGCCATGGCCGGCCTGGCTTCCACCGTCGAGGGGGGCCTTGCCCTGTTTGCGCCCAATGTGGCGCGCTTGATCCCAGCCCTGGCCGCGGGTGGCCTTGGCTTAGCCGCGGCCGGCGTCGGCGCGCTGGCCCTGCTACTTCCGGGCCTGATCGAGGAAGGCAAGCAGCAAAAGCGCGCCGACGATTTCGGGGACCTGCTCAGCAGCTACCTGACGAAATACGGGATCGACGGCGTGGAGAATGGCGATATCTGGGATGTTCCGGAAGAGGACTGGCCGCAGACCGGCAGCGGCACATCCTGACGCGCCCAGTGCGGCGGACCTGATCGACGAAGCCGGCCCGTCGATCCTCCTCGATGGCGCCTGGCTATGCCGCCCGGTTTCTCGACGCGATCAGCAGCTCCGCCTCGAGCAAAGCGAACTCGACCATGAGATCGGTAACCGAGAGTTCCGGGTGCTTGTCCATGAATTGCCGGGCCCGCAACTGCATGGCCTCCCTGCCGAGGATCATTGCGGCTTCCAGGGACGAAATCGAGGCACTGTCGTCCGCGGCGCCGGCAAGCTCCTCGACATCGCCATTGGCGACATGCTCCTGCCATTGAGCCTCGGTCATCTGCCCGGAAAGATAGCAGGTCCGCAGCAATTCGGGGTCCGGCTTCGGCGGATTCCGCATCGTAAAACGCCCAATATCCTACACTATCCTGGTGCCTGCCTCTTGGGCAGGACGGCGGCCAAAATATCGATGCCGGACCCAGCATCCAACATATTCCGTCGTATATAGGTCGTGCCTGTTCAAATAGTAAGACAACCACCCTTCTATGGAATTTTCATTCCGTAGCAAAAAAATCGTGAAATGTCAGATTAACTTGCCGGCCGCCACACGGCAGCCGTCAGCGCCCGGATGAGGCCGTCCCACCATCATAGGCAGTCGGCGCATCCTGCACTTTGGCAGGAGCGGCAGGTCGCACAGCGACACGTTGAAAACCGGATCGGGCTGACCGCCTCAGGCCAGATAGCGCCGGAACCAGGCGATCGTGCGATCCCAGGCCAGCTTGGCGGCCGCCTCGTCGTAGCGCGGGGTGGAATCGTTGTGAAAACCGTGATTCACACCCGGATAGATATGGGCCTCATAGGTCTTGCCGCCGGCCTTGAGCGCGGCCTCATAAGCCGGCCAGCCTTCGTTGATACGGGTATCCAGTTCCGCATAATGGATCAGCAGCGGCGCCTTGATGCGTGCCACGTCCTCGGCCTTGGGCTGGCGCCCATAGAAGGGCACCGCGGCCGCGAGCTCGGGATAGGCCACGGCCGTGGCATTGGCGACGCCGCCGCCATAGCAAAAGCCGGTCATGCCGACCTTGCCGGTCCCCGACTTGTGCTTCATCAGGAACTCGGTCGCCGCGAAGAAATCGTTCATCAGCTTTTCGGGATCGACCTTGGCCTGCAGGTCTCGCCCCTTGTCGTCATTGCCCGGATAGCCACCGACCGAGCTCAAGCCATCGGGTGCCAGGGCGACGAACCCGGCCTTGGCGACGCGCCGTGCCACGTCCTCGATATAGGGGTTGAGACCCCTGTTCTCATGGACGACGACTACGCCGGGGACAGGACCGGTCGCCTTGGCCGGCCGCACGAAATAGCCACGGACCTCGCCATTCCCCTTGGGCGAGGAAAAAGTGATGTACTCGGCCACGATGTCTGGATCGGTGAACTGCACCTGCTGCGCATAGGCGTAATTGGGGCTGAGAGAGGCAAGAATGGCCGCTGCCGTCAGGCCACCCACGGCAAACTTGCCGGCCCGATCGAGGAACTCGCGTTTGGAGATCTTGCCATGCGCATAGAAGTCGTAGAGTTCGAGGAGTTCCTGCGGAAAATCCTTGGCCGTCATGCGGGTCATCGCCCGTCCCTCCCCTGTCAACCCGGCAGTAGCCTATAGGATCTTCGGGCGAGCGGTCTTCACAATGGCGAGATGGGTGGAGAGTGCAGGCACCGGCCTCCGAGGGCATGGACATCATCCAAAGCGCGTCGCACCCTTCCTGGATCAAGCTGAAATCAATATCCTTGCCGCCAGTAGGAGCGAAGGAGTCGCCGATCGAGGCCTCACTCCGGCCGAGGGATGAGGTGCAGAACTTTGCCTCGTTGAAAGGAAACGGGCGCCGCGATAGCGCCCGCCACTTCATGGCGTAACATATTCGGCGGCATTGCTGAGATGCATCATGCATCCATCAGGATCATTGTCCTGCAGCAATGCCACGGCCATGTCCAATTCCTCCAGGGCCGCTTCCTGTCGCAGCGGATCCCGAATCGAATCCACGCTGTTCTTCATCTGTTTGAGCTGTGATTCATTGCACTGGCTGGCGCGTGTCCACACGGCGTTGGGCGCTGCCATCGCACTTGTTGCCAGACCCAATGTGAGAGCCGCCGCGACACAGACTGACTTGATCACTGGCCTTCTCCTTTGAAGTGGGTGAAGTGCCCCAAACCCCTGGGTACTCTTCCAAACCTCCTTCAAAAGGCTCTGTTCCAGTTATCCGGGCCTGCGCTGCCATCTCATATCGCGCTGCGCGCTTCTTTCGAACGGCCTGCGGGTCATCTTTCTCACAGTCGCTGCTGGATGCGCCGGGCGATGTCGAACAGGCGGCGCTCCAGCAGGACGGGCGTCTCGCAGACATAGGTCAGCGAACGGCCCCGCTCCTCGAAGATGCGCTTGTCCCATTTGAGCTGGGTCTCGAGATCATCGGTTTCCTTGCTGCCCACCGCGCTGGGGGAATCCTTGGCGGCACCGATCTTGTCGCTCTCGTCGCGGATGCGATCGGCGAGCTTGTTCTGGCCGCGCGCATAGCGGCCGATGCCGCCCAGGATCTTGTCGCGCTCCTCGTTGACCAGTTCGAGCACACCGGCGAACAGGCGCGTCAGGCGGGCGTCCTTCTCCGCCCCGGCCTGCTGCACGAAGCCGTCGATGAGGCCGTCGACCTCCTCGATCGGCGTCCGGCGCGAGGCGAGCTTCTGGGCCATCGCCGCCGTGTCGAAATCCTTGGTCCAGTCGCCGGCCGTCGCGATATCCGGCCCGCTCCAGACCACGCCGGCGCTCAGCGTGCCGACCTTGCGCTGGATGCAGGGCCAGTCCGGATCGGGCTGGGGCTGCTGGGCCTGCACGGTGTGAGCCCAATCCACGCCACCCGCCAGCATCACCACCAGGATGGCCGGCCGAAGGGTCCGCACCACGGACCTGCCAGATTTCGGGGGCCTGCCAGATCTCATGATGCTTCTCCTTTGGGGCCGCCGCGGCGCACCATCAGGCCGCGGGACGGGTCATAGGCGATGAGCGCGGCGGCGAAGAACAGCACCGTGGTGCCCACCACCACCGCAAGCGCGACCGGCTCGAGCCGGCCATAAAGGGCAAAGCGCACCAGCTCGACCCCATGGGTGAACGGATTGGCGAGGCAGGTCAGATAAAGACCCTCGCTCGCCTCCCGGATGCGCCAGAGCGGGTAGAGCGCCGAGGAGGCGAAGAACATCGGGAAGATCACGAAGTTCATCACGCTGGCGAAATTCTCGAGCTGGCGGATCAGCGAGGACAGGAAGAGGCCGATCGAACCGAGCATCAGGCCGGTCAGCACCAGCGCCGGCAGGGCCAGGACATAGCCCTGCACCGGCGCGTCGACGTCCCACCAGGCCGCGATCGCCAGGAAGACATAGACCTGCAGCACCGACACCAGCACGCTGGCCATGAGCTTGGCGGCCAGCAAAGACCAGCGCGGGAAGGGGCTGGTGAGCAGCACCCGCATCGAGCCGACCTCGCGGTCATAGACCATGGAAAGCGAGGACTGCATGCCGTAGAAGAGCTGGATCATCACCGCCAGACCCGGCACGACATAGGTCTCGTAGAGCACATAGGTCTCGTAGGGCGGCTGGATCGAGACCCCCAGCACATTGCGAAAGCCGGCAGCGAAGATGAAGAGCCAGATCAGCGGGCGCACCAGCGCCGACAGGAAACGTTCCTTCTGGTTGACGAAACGCAGCATCTCCCGATGCGCGATGCCGCCCAGGCAGACCAGATAACCCGAAAAGCTCAGCCGCGAGGTGAGTGCCGTATCCGACATCAGGCGGCCTCCCTGTCAGTCAGGCGGCGGAAGGTCTCGGCCAGGCTGGCGCCGCTGCGGGCAGCGAGCATGGCCGCCTTGCCCTCGGCGACGATGCGGCCCTGGTGCAGGACATAGACGTCGTCGTTGTCGGCGATTTCCTCGAAGATATGGGTGGCCCACAGCACTGCGATGCCCTCCTCATCGACCAGGCGCCGCACCGTGGCGACGATGTCGGCCCGGGCTGCAAGGTCGAGGCCGACGGTCGGCTCGTCCAGGAGCAGGAGGCGGGGCCTGTGCACCAGCGCGCGTGCGATCTCCACGCGCCGGGCCTGGCCACCGGACAGCGTGCGAACCTTCTCGTCGGCCCGCTCGGCAAGGCCCACGCGTCGCAGAAGCGTAAGAATATTCTCGCGGACCGCCTTCCCGCCGAGGCCGTGCAAGGCCGCGTGATAGGCAAGGTTCTGGCGTACCGTCAGGTCGGCATCGAGCGTGCGGGCCTGGAAGACGACGCCGAGCTCGGCAAGCGCCCGCGACGGCGTGAGATTGAGATCATGCCCATAGACCTCGACGCGGCCGGAACGGTTCTGATAGAGCCGCGTCACGATCGAGAACAGGGTCGTCTTGCCCGCGCCGTTCGGCCCCAGCAGGGCGACGAAGCGCCCGGCCTGCACCTCGAGCGAAACGTCGGCCAGCGCTTCGCGTTTGCCGAAACGATGACCTACGGCCGAGACCGAGAGCGCCGGCTTGTCCGAACGAACCGTCATGGTCGATCCCTGTCACGCCGAGGATGCGGCAGGATACACCAGGCCCGGCGGACGGCAGAACGAAGAGTTGCTGGCAGGGGTTTGCGCTGCCTCTTACCCTCTGCCCGCAAGAGCGGGGCGAGGGAGCGCCAAGCGCCGCGCATCAACGTGAGACGTTGAGCTTGCGGGACAAAACGCGACGCCGAGGTCCCCTCGCCCCGCTTGCGGGGAGAGGGTAAGGGTGAGGGGCAGCACCATCCTGTAACCATTTCACCGCACCTGATCGGCTCGCCAGGCCCAAAATGAACGGTATTTCACAACCATCACTTGCCCTTGAGCTTGGCCTTGAGCTGGAGCAGGCCGGCCAGATAGATATCTGCCACAGCCTTGCGCGCAGCATCTCCCGAGACGCCCTTGGGGTCGAAGGTGGACGACCAGGTGATGGCGATCTTGCCCGGCTCGTCGTCCTCTTCCACCTTCAGGGTGGAGACGTAATTCTCGATCGGCAGGGGGCTCTCGAGAATCGCATAGGTGTAGGACGTGTCCTTGTCGTCCCATTTGACCAGCTTTTCGACGAATTTGGCGCCGTCCTTGGTGGTGAGGGTGCGGATCTTGGCGCCGTCCTTTTCCGAAAGCTCGCAGGAAGCGATGGCCGGATGCCAAGTCTTGATACCGCAGAAATCGCCAATCAGGGCCCAGGCTTGGGCCGGCGTGCCCTTGCCCTCGACGCGATTGGAGTTTTTTTCCGCGAGGGCCGGGCTGCAAGCAAGGCCCAATGCCGCCACGGCGCCGACAAGAGTCGCGATACGCATGTTCTTCCTCCCCAGATCTTGCTGATTGAATCGTCGTGTCGCGTCAGTTCGGCGAAACCACTACGCCCCAGGGCGCCTCGCCGACCGGAATGGTCTTGATCACCTTCTGGCTTGCGACGTCGATCACCGACACGTCGTTGGAATTGCCGTTGGTGGCGTAGAGATATTTTTCGTCCGGCGTGAAGGCGAGCTGCCAGACGCGCTGGCCCACCAGCAGATATTTCTCGACCTCCAAGGTCTCGCCATTGATCACCGCGACGCGGTTGGCCGGCCCGAGCGCCACGAAGGCCGTCTTGCCATCCTTGGTGACGCGCACGCCGACGGGCTGGATCGTCTCGGCGGTGACGCCCGGGATCTGGAACTCGATCTTCTTGAGGATCTTGCGGGTGGCCGGCTCGATCACGCTGACGGTGCCGCCAACCTCGGAGCTCACCCAGACCTTGGAATTGTCCTTGTTGAATTCGGCAAAACGCGGGCGTGAATCCACCAGCACGCTATCGATCACCTGGAAGCTGGTGGTGTCGATGAAATGGGCCATGTTGGTGGTCTCGGAGGTGTTCACCAGCATCTTGCCGTCAGGACTGATGCCCATGCCCTCCGGCTCGACGCCGACGGGCACGGTGGCCAGCACCTTGTTTTGCTGCACGTCGACCACCGTCACCTGGGCATCGTCCTCATTGGCGATGTAGAGGGGGTTGCCGGAAGGGTGCAGGATGAAGAGTTCGGGATCGGGACCCGACTGCAGGGTGCGCGCCACCTTCATCGTCGCCGTGTCGATCACCTCGACGCCGTCGTCGTCGCTGGCACACAGATAGAGGAACTTGCCGTCATTGGATATGGTGATGCCGCGCGGGCGACGGCCGGTCGGCACGGTCTGCTTGACGGTCTGGGTCTCGGAATCGATCACGCTGATCGAATTGCCCTTCTCATTGGAGATATAGACCGTATAGGCCTGCGCCGTTCCCGCCAGAAAGGTCGCCGTAAGCCCCAGCAAAACAGCCTTGACGAAATACGGCATGGTCCGGCTCCTCCCAAACGGGCTTTCCCGCGAAGCGTTTACGGCAAATGACATTGGCTTTCCGGCTGATCGGCACCGAGCGTATCGAGCACGCTGCGCTGGTGCAGATATCCCTGCTGCGGCGACACCGAGACGATCGCCATCGGCTGGGCGATCAGTACCGGCTGGCGCAGTTGGTGATCCCAGCCCCGGAAGTTCACCGGTACGCCCTTGAAGGCAGCCAGCTGGAATTTCGGATCGACGAGGAAGGTCGAGATCGCCGCCGGATCTGCCGACTTGGTCCGCGTCACGGCTTCCCCCACCGCACGTACCGCGACCCAGGCCTGATAGTCGATCGGCCGCATGGTCCGCTTGGCCCGCTTGAAGAAGCGGCTCTGCAGTTGCGCCGACCCCCAGGCATCCTGGGCGCGGTGCCAGGAGGTCGCGATCAGGCCCTGCGTGCCGGCGATGACCTTGGGGTCCCAGGTGCGATAGCTGAGATAGTCGCCGAAATCGGCCTCCTCATCGGCCACCAGCATGATGTCGTAGTCGACGCCGCGGCTGAACACCAAGGCATCCGACTGGGTGATGCTGTCGCTGCGGGCACGGGCAAGCGGACCGAATTCCCAGGCCTTCTCGGCGACGAGGGTAAGCCCGAACTTCTTGGCCGACTGCTTGAGCGCGTCGGCATAGAGCTTGTCCGCCGCGGTAGGCCCGTAGGTGAGGAAGAGCTTCATCCAACGCTTGGTCGACAGATATTGCACCAGCGCATCCGTCAGCATGGCCCGGCTCGGCGGAACGTGGAACACATTGGCGCGGCAATCGGCGCCGCGCAGCCGGTCGTCCTGCGCGGCAGCGTTGAACACCACCACCGGCCGTCCCTTGAGGGCATCGGCGACGGCGAGGAGTTCGTCCGCCGTCAGCGCGACGACCAGGAACTTCGCCCCGGCATCGGCCAATTTGACAGCCGATTCCACCGGCGACTGGTCCTTGTCCAGCACGACCTGATCCAGCACATAGCGCTGGCCGGAAAAGCGGCCTGTGGTGTTGTTGTCGTCGATGGCAAGCCCCGCACCGGCCGCGGCCTCGTCTTCCGGCGTGGGATCGAGTTCGTAGAGCGCGGGCGGCGGTGCCTTGTGGGTAATGACCCCGATGCGGACCTCAAGCGGTTCGGCCGCCCTTGCCGTGCCGCAGGACAGCATGGCCACAAAGGCGCACAGCAAGGCTGCCATCAGGCTGGACAGGCTTTTTGAACTCGCAGCCGGTAACACATTTCGCTCCCGAACGCGCAGGCCTCTGCGTGCCTGAACATCAGCAAGCTTACGCATTGCAATTGAAGAACGTCAACTTAATATACCTAAGGAATTTATAAGCCGAATACAGTCTGTACTGGCCTTCATGTTCATGGCAATTTTTACTAGAACGTGAACTGATAGGCTTTCATAGAATATTCTTAGTTGCGAAGGGACCACTGTGCTTGAATGGATGTCCCTGATTGCAGGAACGCACCGGCGCAGCCTGAAGTATTGGATCGGAAGACATCGCGGCCAGCTGCGGCAGACGGGCGTGGCAATGCTTGTCCTGCTGGCAGCGGTCCTTGTGCACCCCGTGCCGGCCCGCGCCAGCGAGGCCGGTAAGGCCCTGCTCGCCCTGCCCTTCGGCTATCTCGACACGTCCGGCGAGGCATCCGACCAGAAGGAAGCCCATGCCGACCGGCTGAAGGCGATGTCGACCCGCCTGACCGACCGGCTGCAGGCAGGCGGCTTCTACCGAATCGTTCCGGCCACGCCGGGAATCATCGCCTGTGCCGGCAACGACCAGGACTGCCTGCTGGGAGAAGCACGCAAGGCCGGTGCGGATTTCATCCTGACCGGAGCCGTGCACAAGACCAGCACCCTGATCTCGGCGATCTGGGTTGGCGTTTTCGACGCCAAGGACGGCAAGCGCATCTTCTTCCGGCAGATCAGCTTCCGCGGCGACACGAATGAGGCCTGGCAGCACGCCACGGACTTCGTTCTGGGCCAGTTGCAGGAAGAGGCGCGGCAGGCGCGGTGAAGAATCGCATGGTTGCCGCCGAACGCCCGTGAGGGCATTGTGGGACATAAAGAGGAAGAGCGCATCGTGACCCGTTTGCTTGTCAGTGTCGTCGACAGCGCCGAAGCTGGGCTAGCCCTTGCGCAGGGGGCCGATCTCATCGATGCCAAGGATCCGGAGGCCGGCGCCCTGGGCGCCCTGCCGCTTGACGCTATCCGCAGCATTCAGGCCAGCCTGCCCGAGGACACCATCACCAGTGCCGTTGCCGGCGACGACGACGATGTCGAACGCCTTGCCGACAGTGCCCTGGCGATCGCCACCACCGGCGTCACCTTCGTCAAGCTCGGCCTCGGCCGGACGATGGCCCAGCCTGCCAGTGTCGCCGCACTCGGCCAGCGGCTTGCCGGGCATGGCCGCTTCATCGCGGTCCTGTTCGCCGACGAGAACCCGCCGCTGTCCCTCACAGCTGCGCTGCATGAAGCCGGTTTTGTCGGTGCCATGCTGGATACGAGCCAAAAAAGGGGAATCTGCCTGCCCGACCTGCTGACGATGGACCAGCTCGGCTCCTTTGTGGCGGGCTGTCGCCAGCTCGGCCTGATGTCAGGGCTTGCCGGCTCCCTGCGCATCGAGGACATCGACCCGCTCGCCGCCCTCGGCCCCGACTATCTCGGTTTCCGCGGCGGGCTCTGCCTGGCCGGCGATCGCCGCGGCCAGCTCGACCCGCAGGCCATCGGCCGCGCGGCTCGCCGCCTTCAGGCAGTCCGGCACGGCGAGCAGGCTGCATGAGCCTGACCGTGGTCAAGATCGGCGGCAGCCTGTGCGGCTCGGCCCGCCTCGAGCGGCTGCTCGGACAGCTCGCCAGCGAAATCGAGACACCGCTGGTACTGGTCGCCGGCGGTGGCCCCTTTGCCGATGCGGTGCGCCAGGTCCAGGCGGCCATGCCCTTCGACGACATCCTCGCCCATCGCCTCGCCCTCGATGCCATGACGCACCTGGCCGAAGTGCTGGCCACCCGCCATCCGCGCCTGACAGCGGTGGGAAGCAGGGCTGACGTTACGACAGCTCTGGGGGAGGGCAGGCTCCCGATCTGGCATCCCGCCGAACTGCGTGCGGGACATCCCGATATCGCCGAGAGCTGGGCGGTGACGTCGGACAGCCTGGCGGCCTGGCTGGCGGCCGAACTGAGGGCCGACAGGCTCATTCTGGTCAAGTCTGTCGACGTCCCCGCCGAATCGACCCCCGCCGCCTTGGCGGCGGCCAATATCGTCGACGCCCATTTTCCCCGCTACGCGGCCCGGTTCACCGGTTCCATCGTGGTAGCGGGTCCTTCCAGCGACGACAGGCTTGCCGCGCTGTTTCCCGTTCCCTGCGAGGCCTCATGAGCCGGCGTCCTGCACAACCACGCCTGGCCTGGGCCCTCACCGGCTCCGGGCATTACTTCACCGAATGCCTGGAGCTGATTCGTGAAGTGGGGGATTGCGACCTCTTCGTCACCCGCGCCGCAGCCGAGGTGATCCGCATGTATCGCAAGCAGTTCGAGGCGTTGCCCAAGGGCACGCGGCTGATCAAGGACACCACGGCCAGCGCCGCCCCGGTCGGTGCCTTCTATCACGGCGACTACCATACGCTGGTGGTGGCGCCGGCGACCTCGAACACCGTGGCCAAATGCGTGTTCGGCATCTCCGACACGCTCGCCACCAATGTCTATGCGCAGGCCGGCAAATGCCGCATCCCCTCGATCGTGTTTGCCTGCGACACGGCACCGGAGATGGAGACGCAGGCCCCCTCCGGCATGGTCAAGGTCTATCCAAGGCGGATCGACCTCGACAATGTCGAAAAGCTCAAGGAATTCGAGGCGACGACGGTGGTCGAGACCTATGAGAGCCTGCGCCAGGCGGTGCTGGAAAGGCTGAAATGCGTGACCATCTCGCCCTGATCACCGGCCATCTCAGCCGCGTGAGGCTCGAACGCACGATGACGGCTCTGGGCCCGGTTTCCTTCGACTGGCTGATCCTGGATGCCGGCGTCAAGGTCGCCGCTTTGATGACGGAAGAGATCATCCGCCGGCGTGTCACCCTGCCCGAGGGCATCACGCGCGTCTTGTTGCCCGGCCGTTGCCGGGCCGACCTCGAAGCCCTTTCCGGCCATTTCGGCATTCCCGTGCAGCGCGGCCCCGACGAGATCGCAGACCTGCCGGCCTTTCTCGGCCGGGGCGGCCATCCGCCCGATCTCTCGCGCCACGACGTCACCATCTTTTCCGAGATCGTCGACGCCTCCCAGCTTTCGCCCGAGCAAGTGCTGGAACGCGCCCGCGCCATGGCTGCCAAGGGCGCCGATGTCATCGACCTCGGCGCACTGCCCGACACGCCCTTCCCGCATCTCGAAGACAGCATCAGGCTGCTCAAGCATCACGGCTTCAAGGTCAGCGTCGACAGCGCCGCGCCCGCCGAACTCAGGCGAGGCGCAGAGGCCGGCGCCGATTTCCTGCTGAGCCTCAACGAATACACGCTCGATCTCGCCCTGGGGACGCAGGCGGTCCCGGTGCTGGTGCCGGTCGAGCCCAGCGATCTCGCCTCGCTGCTACGGGCGGTCGAGCGCATGGAGCAGGAGGGCCGACCCTATATCGCCGATCCCGTGCTCGATCCCATCCATTTCGGCTTTGCCGCCTCGCTCGCACGCTATGTCGAGTTCCGGCGCCTGAAACCGCAGGCCGAAATATTGATGGGAACCGGCAATCTTACGGAGCTGACCGAAGCCGACAGCCTGGGCCTCACCACCCTCTTGATGGGGATCTGTTCGGAACTCGCCATCCGCCAGGTGCTGGTGGTGCAGGTCAGCGCCCACACCCGCCGCACGCTGCAGGAGCACGACGCCGCGCGCCGGCTGATGTTCGCAGCCAAGGCCGATGGCTCCCTGCCCAAAGGCTATGGCTCGGCCCTGCTCGCTCTCCATGACAAGCGGCCGGTGGTGAGTTCGCCGGAACAGGTGGAGCAGAATGCGCAGGCAGTGCGCGATGCCAATTTCCGCATCGAGGTCAGCGATGACGGCATCCACGCCTATAATCGCGCCATCCATGCCCGCGGCACGGATGCCCTGGCCTTCTATCCCGAGCTCGATGTCGCCGGCGATGCCGCCCATGCCTTCTATCTCGGCACGGAACTGGCCAAGGCGGAGACCGCCTGGCGACTCGGCAAGCGCTATGCCCAGGATGAGCCGCTCGATTTCGGCTGCGCCGCGGACAGGCCAAGCGAAGACGCCACCGGCTTCAAGGCGCCCGGCCATACGCTGGCCGGCCGCAAGGAAACAAAAAAATGAGGAGAGCCGATTCTCTACCCTCCCCTGGAGGGGGAGGGTCGGCCTGACAAGGCCGGGGTGGGGTGACTTTCTCGTAGGAATATGCGGTTTTCTTCGGCAAGCGCTGCGTTTCTCACCCCACCCCGACACTTCGTGTCGACCCCAGACCATTCCGAGAGGAATGGTCGACCCCTCCAGGGGAGGGTAAAGAATTGGCGCGCCACGAAGGTGGGTTGTCGCGTAGAGGAACGAATGATGCCGCGCATTCTCGAAACCATCGTCACCACGCTCAATGCCGACGGCAGCGCCCATCTGGTGCCCTTCGGCCTGATCGAGGAAGGCGAGCACTATGTGGTCGCACCCTTCCGCCCCTCGCCGACCATCGCCAATCTGGAACGCCATCCCTTCCTTGCCGCCGCGGCCCCGGTCGACGTCAGGGTGATCGCCGGCTGTGTCACCGGGCGGCGCGGCTGGGCGACCCTCCCGTGCGAGCGGATCGAGGGCGTCAGGCTGGCCGAGGCCTTCGCCCATATGGAGCTTGCGGTCGAAGCCGTGGTTCCCGACGAGGCCAGGCCCCGTTTTCGCTGCCGCGTCGTATATCGGGGCCTGCATCAGCCCTTCCTCGGCTATAATCGCGCCCAGGCGGCCGTGCTGGAAGCGGCCATCCTGTCGACGAGGCTGCACATGCTCAGTTCCGACAAGATCCGCACCGAGATGGATTACCTCGGCATCGCCATCGGCAAGACGGCCGGCGAGGCGGAGCTGGAAGCCTGGCGGTGGATCGAGGAAAAGATCCTGGCCGGGCCGACACCGGCTGTCTCATCCGGCTGAGACGCGTCCTCCGGACCCAAAACAGTTCTGTCATTCCCGGCCGAGCATAGCGAGGGGAAGAGAATCCAGGGGCTGAAAAACTCCAATTATGGCCCCTGGATCTCCTTCCCTCGCCACGATGTGGCTCGCCGGGGATGACAACGTGCTTCAGCCCCGAGCTGCATCCGAAACCCGATCGGCCGCGAGCAGTGCGAGCGACACTGCCGGCGCGCAGGAGGAGGCCCAGTAGCTCTCCGCCCCCTCGGCGCTCGGCACCAGATCGGCAAGATCGTGATAGGTGAGGCCTATGCGGGCCGCCAACGCCTGCACCACGAAGCGGCCGACGCCGCAGCCCACCACCGGCGGGCGCGCCGTGCCTTTGCGGCGCGACAGGATGCGTGCGGCGGCATCGTGCAGGCGGCGCAGTTGCAGTTCGGCGAAATGAGTCGCCAGCTCGTTCCAGACATGATCGGGCGCGTCGCCCGCGTCCTGGCCGACGACGCGTGCGAGCCTTGTCCGCGTGGAGGCAAGGCTCTTGTCGCGGCCATCGGCCGTGTCGTGCTGGTCGGCCTCCTCGGGCAAGGTGCCGAGCAGGCGATGGACATCGGCAATGGTGGCGAAATGCTCGGCGACCAGCGTGACGTCCTGCCCCTGGAAGGGCAGTCTTTCGGCGAGCGACATCAAAGGCGTGCGCACGACGCCGGCATAGACGAGTTCGCCCGATGCCAGTCTTTCAGCATCCGTGTAGCCGACGCCCGTGATCCTGCCTTCCTCGATCGGGATGAGATCGGAGGTGGTGGAGCCGATGTCGACCAGCAGGGCATTCGGCAGGCGGGATGCGACGAAAGCCGCGGTCGCATGCCAGTTGGCCGAGGCGACATCCACTGCATGGGCAGCCGCGCGATGGGGGGGCAGGAAACCCGCCCGTCCGCCATAGATGGCGATCTCGCCCTGGCAATGCCGGGTGGCCCAGTCGGTCAGCGCCGCGACGCCGGCGGCGCGATCGTCGAACAGAGCGCTGAGCTCACCGGTCATGGTCACCGCATGGTGGCGCGCCTCGCGCGCCCAGGCCGGCAGGGCGGCGAAGGCTCCGTCGAGCACTGCAAGCCCCTGCCTGATCTGGTAGGGTTCCTGCCTCACCGCCTTGAGCCGGCCCTGTGCCACGGCGGCAACCTTGACATGCACGCCCCCGAGATCCCAGCCCAGCACCAGGTCGTTCGTGGCGAGCCCCGGATCATCATACGCAGTCGAATCCATACCGATCACTTTCACGGCCTGTTGCTTCCACCATTCAAGGCGCCGTGCCACAAAGGGGCAACGCCGCTTTCGAGTCGTCATCATGCCCGCACCGGATCGACAGGACAAAGCCCATGCCGCTCCGGGCGCAAGCCGCGGCGTCGAGATCGTGCCGGTCATCGATCTCCGCCACGGATCGGTGGTGCGGGCCAAGGCCGGAGACCGGGCTCATTACCAGCCGATCGTCACGCCGCTCAGCCCCACGGCTGATCCGGTCGACGTCGCCACCGGCCTGCTCAAGGTCGCCCCGTCCCCCCAACTCTACGTCGCCGATCTCGATGGTATCGAGGGACGCGGGCGCGATACCACAAGTCTCCGGCGTCTCGCCGCCGCCTTTCCGGCGGTACGCCTGTGGGTCGATGCCGGCATTGCCACCCGCTCGCAAGCGGAAGCCTTCCTGGAGGAAGGGCTCGGCCTACCGGTGCTCGGCTCGGAGAGCCAGAGCGACGACAGGCTCGTGCGGGACCTTGCCGGTCAAGCCGTACTGTCGCTGGATTTTCGCGGCGACGACTATGTCGGCCCGGACGCGATCCTCGCCACGCCCTCGATCTGGCCGGAACGGGTGATCGTCATGACGCTGGGGCGCGTGGGCATGGGCAGCGGCCCTGATCTCGAAAGGCTGTCCACGCTTCGTCGGCAGGCTCCGGCCCGTTGCAGGCTCTATGCCGCCGGTGGCCTGCGGGACAAGGGCGATCTTGCCGCCCTCGCCGAAATCGGCGTCTCCGGCATTCTCGTCGCTTCTGCCCTGCATGACGGGCGCCTGTAAAAAACCAACCGGCATCATAGGTGACCCGTCATTGCGAGCACAGCGATATCGCTCACCGTGGTGCGGCCCCTCACCGTACCTCTCCCCGTAAGAACGGGGCGAGGAGACTTCGACCGAGCACTTTTGACTGAAAGCGCCTCATCTCGCGCAACCCGTTGGGCGAGATGAGAGGTTTTGGGACAAATCGCAACACTTGTGCCCCCTCGCCCCGTTCTTACGGGGAGGGGTACGGTGAGGGGCGGCTGGACCTCGCCGACAGAGGTGAGCGGTTACGCGCAGCGAAACAACGACGATCTAGGTTTCGCCGGAGAAACTGGGTTCCTCCGGCGAAGTTTCAGCGTCCGAGAAAGATGGCGGCCAGCCGCTGAAGCAGGCCTGCAGGCATGGGTGCAGCAGGCGGCTCCTGCCCAGGGCTGTCCCCGATCTATGCGGCGAAGGGGTGCTTGACCTGCTCGCGCTTGCTGGTGGCCTCGGCCGCGCTCGGCCAGCCATTGACAGCGCGTTCGATCGCCTGCTTGGTCGCTTCGTAGTTGTATTTCTGGATCTTGGCGTCGTCGTCCGCCAGCCAGTGGATGAAGACGCCCACGCTGATGAAGATGTCGTCGGCCTCGTCGGCGGGAATGGTACCGTCGGCGACGCTGTCCTGCACCGCCCGCGCCACGGCGTGCTGGGCCGGACCGAACATCTGCACCGCTTGCTTGGCGCCCTTGATCGTCACCTTGTTGAACAGCAAGGTGTTGGGCTTGCATTGCAGGTTTGGGGCGATCACCGCCAGAAGCGAGGTGAAGCCGTCCTTGTTGTTGGTGAGGGCGTTGCAGAACGCCGTCTCCGCGGCCGAGCCGCGAGGACCCATGATCAGGTCGATATGAGCGACTTCATTGCCGTCGCCGACAAGGGATTCGCCGATCAAAACCTTGTTGATCTTTGCCATATTCGATAGTCCTCCCTGCGAGAACAAAGGCCCCGATCCCTTGGAGCGGCGGCCGAGCCATCTATCCTTGTTTGCAGCGTTCGACACGGCGCCGAACCGGTTGGCCAGATAGCTTTATGAGCGTAATCGCGCATTCCGTCACCAGCAAGCATCCGTTCAGGTGCCCGCGGCCGGAAGGCGCATGATCGCGGCGGCAAACAATGTCGCCACGGTGAAGTCGGCGGAAGTACCGGGGTTGAGATCTCCTTTCTTCAGTTCGGCATCGAATGCCAGCAAGGTTGCGAGCGAGGCGGGACCTGGTGGACCCGCCTCGATGATTTCGGCAGCGCGCTCCCGCACGGCTTCGGCCTGCTCGCGGCCGCGGCGGCGCTCGATATGCGTATCGGCAAAACGCGACAGGAACGCCATGTGCACCGACGTGGTACACCAAGGCTCGTCGAGGCCCGCCGCTTGTGCCTGCCGGAGCGCCGGCAGGCCCGTCTCGAAGACATCCTCGAAATCGGTGAGATAGGCCCGGGCAATGCGGTCGCGCCCGGCGGCTTCACCCATCGCTTCGCGCAAGGTCACGGTCGGCGCTTCGTGGACGTCGTGGCGATCGGCGCTTCCCAGCCCGCCGGGCGAAGCCAGGCGGATCGCATCGAAAGCATCGCGCGCATCGATCCTGTCGAGTCCCGACAAGATCGAGGCAAGCGCCGCACGCAAGTCTCCCCCCGCCTCGGCGGCCGCAGCAAGCGGCGCACAAAGCAGCACGATACCCAGATTGGTGTTCCAGCCTATGGCCTCGCGCGTCGCCCGGATGGCAGCGAGGATACGAGCCCCGACACTGGCGCCCGGTTGACCGATCCAGGGTGCGGAGGCCACCGCGCTCGCCTCGAAATCGGCGACCTTGGTCTCGCCGATATCGGCGAAGACATGCACATTGCCGGGCTTCAGGGCCTGGAGTTCGGCGAGGCAGGCGTCCCGATAGGCACCGGCAAGATCGAGGCTGGGGCGGTGATAGTTCATGACACGGCCACCATTGCCGGACGGTGGGCGGCGTAGACGGCCTTCAGGAAGGCACGGACGACGGCCTCGCTGATATCGACGTCGACGATGCTCTGCAGGCCGGACCAGGACGGCATGCTGTTGACCTCGAGGAGCAGGAAGCGGCCGCGATCATCCTCGATGAGGTCGACCCCGCAATAGGATACGTCGACTGCCTGCGCCGCCCTCAAGGCAAGGTCCGCAGCCTCCTCCGGCATCCGCCAGGGCGATGGGCGCCCTCCCTGGTGGACATTGGTGATCCAGCCATCGCCCTCTCGCGCCATGGCTGCCACCACGCGGCCGTCGCAGACGAAGACGCGATAGTCCCGCCAGCCCTCGACGTTCCGGCGCACGAAACGCTGCAGGTAATAGACCCGCGCCACCTCCTCGAGTTGGGGAAGATCGTCCGGTATGCCGATCAGGCGCAGGCCCTCGCCCTGGGAGCCGAACAGGGGCTTGAGAACCAACGGCACGCCCGGCTTGGCCTCGCGCCGCACGATGTCCACCGCCGCCTCCCGGCTCGACACCACGAAGGTATCCGGCGTCGGCAGGCCGGCCCTGGCGATCAGCAGGCTGGTCATCGATTTGTCGACGCAGCGCTCGATGGCGCGGGGGTCGTTCCACACCACCACGCCCGTGGCGACCAGGGCATGCAGCACGCCGAGCCGCAGGGTGGTCGCCTCGAAGGTGCCCCCCGATATGGTGCGCAGCAGCACCCCATCCGGCAATTCTCCCTCGAAGCCGGGAATGCGCAGCGGCTCGCCCCCGCCGGTGACCATGGCCACATCAGCCAGGGAAAACAGCACCGGCTCGATGCCGCAGGCGCGCAGGGCGCCAAGCAGGCGCCTGCGATGCCATTCGCCATTGTCGGCTGCGAGACCGATGCGCAATCCGCGTCCCACAGGGTGTTCGACCGGGTTCAATTCGAGATGTCCTACCAAGGGTTCCTGCGAGGTTGGGGTCCTGTGAGCTAGGCGTTCGATGCTACGAGAAGGAGGCATCCACCAGGTCCGGCATCAGATGGCCGCCGCGGAAGGTCTCGCCGTTCTCGAGTGCGGTGACGATGACCTCCGCCGGGCTGAACAGATGCGGATCGATGGCATAGAAGTCTCCCTTGAAACGGCTGAAAATCTCGGCGAAGGGCTTGCCGTGGTCGCGGGAGGTGGGACTCGGCAGGGCTTCAGCCAGCGATTTGGCGGCCTGGGCGGTGCCGGCCACGAACAGGTGGACACGCCCGCCATAGATGATCGCATCGTTGGTGCGGCCCATGGCGCGTACGAAATCCGGCGTCGGCGGCGCCAAAGGCGCCGTGCCCAAGCCATCGACGATGTCGGCAAGCGGAAAACCGAGGCTGTGCGCCTTGTGCAACGCGACCTCGAGCACGCGGCTGACGACCTGGGTCGCCCCGGCCAGGCTCTGGGTCGGCGCATAGATGAAGGTGAGGGCTTCGGGCGCCAACCGCGTCGCTTCCGCGACGTTGCGCACCACGGTCTCCGGTGGCGGCGAGGCGGTTTCCAGGATCAGGACGGCACTGTCGGCCTCGTCGCTGTAGCCCAGTTCCACGAAGAGAGGCTCCACCCGCGCGGCAGCGCGTCCCGGCCCCGAGCCAAGCGCGAAATAGGCCTCCTTGCCGCTCCCGGCGCGCAGGCTCCAGCCGGCATATTGGCAACCGAGACACGCCAGGACGGGATTGGTCGTCTGCACATTGACGGAGAAGGGCCAGCGCTCCACCGGCCCCGTGGGCGCGATCGATACACGGCCGAGCCCCGCCAGGCAGATCTCAGCAACCCGGCGGCCCGCTTCGATGGAGCCGGGAACGCCGGCACCGGCATCGATGAAGCGACATCCGCCCGGGCCCGCGCTGACGGTCAGCCGCAGGCCCGCCGCATCGGCGACGAGGCTGTCGACCAACGGTCTGGCCAGGGCATTGACGCTTGGGGGCTGCAGAAAAATCGTCACGCGGGAATTCTCTCCTCTTGAACGAGACGGATGATGTCCGCACCACGCTGGTCGAGCAGACGTCGAACCTCAACAGCTTCCCTGCCTGTGGCGGCGACGGTGCAGATCGGCGCCCCGGCCTTGATCGCGCTGGCGCGCTCCGGCCGGTCCGCCACGAAAGCCGGCCATGCGATGTCGGGCACCCTGGCGACAGGCCTGTCGGCATAGACGATCATGGTGCCGGCGGCCGCCTCCGGGGGGGCCTCGAACGCGCCCAATTCGCCTCGGCTTGCACGGCAATGGCGCTCGAACAGCGGCGTCTTCCGCCGGTCGAGGCAATCGAGCGTTGCGCCCAGCCGCGGATTGATCTCCAGCAGCCACCAGCGATCCGGCGTCACCATCAGGTCGGCGCTGGCGAGGCCTCGCAACCGGGTGGCCGCCACGATCCGGCCGATCGCCATCTCAATCTCAGGATCGATCGCAAGCGGCCCGCCCGGCTCGATGGCGCCGCCATAGCGCCATGCCGCCCCCCGGCCGGGCGAAACCCATTGACGCGTGCGGGCGATCATCTGAGCCCGGTGGCCATCGGCGAGGAAGGCGACGGAAACCGGCTCCCCCTCGACCGCCCGCTGCAGATAGCTCCCGCGCACCACCCTGTTGGGGCGGGCCTTGCGGATATGACTTCCGCCCGAACCGCCGCGACGCTTGGACAGCCAGCCCGAGGACGAGGCGACCGGCTCCAGCCGGACCTGTGGGTGGCCGATGCCGAGTTCCGCCAGCAGGCGCGCAAAGCCTATCGGATTCTTCAGGCTGGCCACCGTGTCGGCACTGGCACCGATCAGGCCGAAGCGCTCATCGATGGCCTGGATCAAGGCGGGGCTGGCTTCAAAGCCGCTGCCGAGAACGACGCCGAGAGGCGGCCCGGCACTGGCAAGCGCCAATTGGTCCAACGCGTCGAGGACGGCAAGGCCGGCGACACCCACGCCGAACCGACCCTTGACCTGGCGATAGCCCGCGGCCAGGGCTCTGGTATCGCTGTCACCGAAGAGGTCGACGACCAGCGGCCTGTACCCCGCGCGCCTGGCTGCAGCGGCAAGGCCGCGGCCCGACTGGGCGGCGATCAGGACGCTGGCGCCCTCACCCTGCGATCTCGAGGGCAAGCTTGTACGCATCGCGAAAATCCAGGCTGATCGGCTTCTCGGTTGCCAGAAGGCGACGGAACAGGCCGAGTTCGGTCTTGTATTTGACGTTTCCGATCGCAAGCGCACCGACCGCCAGCGCCTTGCCATGTCCAAAAGGCTCGCCATTGGCCATCACGCCGACGCCCTCCACCCCTGCCGGCGGGACGGCGTTGACATCGGCGGCGACCAGCAGGCCCGGCACGGACTCGAGATCGGCCGCGGAAAGGATGTTCACACCGGCGGGCCCGCTGGACAGGACGATTTCGGCACCGGCGACCGCCGCCCGGCGTGCCTCGGGCGTGCTGCCATCGGCATACCCGATATCGACGCCGAAGCGCTGCTTGATGCCGGCGGCAATGTCGCTCACTCGCTTGGTGCCGTCATGGCCCGCCAGCACGGCGTGGCTGCCCTCGAGCGCAACCAGTACGCCGGCGCAATAGGCGACGACACCGGTGCCGCCGAAGATCACGACCTTGCGGCCGGCCAGTTCGCCGCCATGCTTGTCCCTCAGCACGGCTCTGACCTTGGCGACCATGGCCGCGCCCGTGGTGAAGGAGCCGGCCGGATCGGTGAACAGATTGAGGGCGAAAGGCGGCACGAAGGCCTTCTGTGCGGCATCGAGCATGTCGAGCGCAAGGCCGCCGTTCTTGCCTCCGATGAAGATCGAGGTGCGGCTGCCATCGCCCGGCGCCCGCGAGAAGATGGCGTCCTGCACCAGCGGCCGGATTTCCTCCAACGTCACACCCGTATAGGGAATGACGACATCGAAACCGGCATCGACCGCCATGTTGACGTCGAAGGGACTCATATGCTTGAGCGGCGAGAGCATATGCAGGATCGATCGGGCCATCAGAACGCGAGCCTCCTCTTGAGCGCATGGTCACGGTTGATCCGCACCTGAGCACCCTGGTTGCGTCCGCGGACGACCTCCAGGCGAATGCCTGGCGGCAACCCGTCGGCCTTCAGTTCGGCGACCAGCCGGCGTGCCTCGCTGTCAGAACCGACAATCACGAAACCGGTGGGGCCCCAGGAACTTTGCCCGATGCCGCCAAAACCCCGCTGCTCGCAGGCGGCCAGCACCTTGGTGACGATCGGACTGGTGAAGCGACCGCCCTGCGCCGACGCAAAGTGATCACCCACCACGCGCTGCAGCTCGGCCACGCCGGCACCGAAAGCCTCGACATCCCTGCCGGCCGCGGCCGGCAGGATGCGCATCAGGGCAAGACGGCACAGATGTGCTGCGGCCGCCTCGGGAAAGGGCTGCAACTGCCGGAAGGCGCTGACCTCGGCCTCGCCATGCAGGCCGTGGGATGAGGTGTCGAAGACCAGCAGCACCCGCCAATCCTCGGGAAAGGGCAGGCGAGCCAGAATCGGAGGGGCGCGATCATCCTCGCCGCGTCCGCCATCGAGAACCAGGCCGCCTTTTTCGAACGCGGCCAGGCCGGCGGAAGAACGATTGCCCCTGTCGAGCGCCTCTGCGGCGTCGCGCGCCTGAAAGGGCCGCCCCCGCAGTCTGGCAAGGCCCGCCGCGACCGCCAGGGCGATCTGCGTCCCAGAGCCAAGGCCGGCATGGGGCATGATGCTGCGCCGCAGCCGAAAATGGCCGCGGGGCTCGACCTGGAGATGGTGTGCCGCCGCTTCCGCATAGCGCAGCACGCGTTCGGCTTCCTCCCCCTCGGCGATCAGGCGTTCCGCATCCGATACGACGAGATCCACGGCAGGGCTGCTCACGGCCAGCCCCAGGCTGCCGAAACGGCGACCGAGACCGCCATGGAGATCGAGAAAACCGAGATGCAGGCGCGCACTCGCCCTCACCCGGATCGAAGCGGGACTTGCCAGGGAGGCGGACTCGAATCCGGGTAAGGTCGTTCCCTTCTGCTGGTACATCGGCGCGGCCTCCCCAATAGGAAAATATCATAACAAATAAACATCGTTGGCAACGCAGCGATTTCTTAGAAATAATCCATATTATTCTTATAAATTTGCCAGAGAGCATCGAGGTACTTGGCCGAACGCTGAGGTGGTTGTTAGCTATAGCGAAAATGAAAGGCAGGAGACGGCACACGGATGCGCGCCTGGATCGAAGGCCAACCGGTTGATCAGCACGAGGCCATCGCCGCTGCGGCGCGCATGCTGGGCGGGGCGCGCCTGCCCATCGTCGGCGGGCTGTCCGGCGATGTGGCGGCGGTGCGCGCAGCCTACCGGCTTGCCTTCCATATCGGCGCTGCGATCGACTGCGAGGGCTCGGATGCGCTCTATGCCGATCTCGGCGCCCTTGCCGCCCGTGGCGCGATGACCACCACCTGGGCCGAGGCGCGTGCCCGCGCCGACCGGCTGCTGGTGGTCGGGCGCCGGGTCGCCACCAACCCCTTGCTTGCCGAGCTCGTGGCGGCCCCCGCTCCCCTGGCCGGCGTAGCCGAACGCGACGTCCTCCGACTGGAAGCGGCCCCTGACGCCCTCGCCGGGCAGCTTGCGCTGCTGCGCGCCCTCGCGGCCGGCCGACTGGCGCCAAGCCCGGAAACGGCAGAACTCAACGGCCTTGCCGGCAAGATCAAGGCCGCCCGTTTCGGGGGCGCGGTCTACGATCCCCAGGAATTGGGCGAACCGGCCGTCGGCATGCTGCAGGGTCTGGTCAAGGACCTTAATGACGAGACCCGCTTCTCCAGCCTGCCGCTCGGCGTGCCGGCCGCGGCGCGGTTGGCCCTGGCGGTCGGCAGCTGGACGACCGGCGATGCGCCGCGTGTCGGGCTGGGACGCGGCTATCCCGAGCACGATCCCTGGCGCTTCGACGCTCGCCGCCTGGTGGCGAGCGGGGAAGCCGATGCGGCGCTGTGGCTCTGTGCCCAGGCCCATGGCGAGACGCCGCCGGCCGGCATTCCCGCCATCGTGCTCGCCGGGCGCCCCGACGAGGCGCAGGCCAGCATCGTGATCGAGGTCGCCGTTCCGGGCGAGTCCGGTACGGCCGTCTGCTTCGACGAACGTCGCGGCACGCTCACAACCATCGGGAGCGGCCCTTCTCCTCGAAACACCGATGCCGCCGAGATCCTCGACGCCATTCACACCGCAATCGGCGAGAAGGGACCGGGATCATGCTGACGCGCATCGCGGGCGGCCGCATCATCGATCCCGTCTCCGGTCGGGACGGCAAGGCGGATCTGTGGATCCAGGACGAGCGCATCGTCGAAAAGCCGGTGCAGGCCGTCGCAGACACGGTGATCGACGCGCGCGGCTGC
This sequence comes from Labrys sp. 22185, assembly GCF_052045555.1. Lineage (NCBI taxonomy): Bacteria > Pseudomonadati > Pseudomonadota > Alphaproteobacteria > Hyphomicrobiales > Xanthobacteraceae > Labrys > Labrys sp. 22185. The sequence goes on from NZ_JBQEPH010000010.1 coordinate 73,637, forward strand.
GTGGTGATGGCCGGCGGTATCGACGTCCATTCCCATATCGCCGGCGGCAACGTGACCCTGGCGCGCCTGCTGCTGCCCGAACTCCATGTCAGCGAAACCGCCGGCGACCCGGCCCTGCCCTTCTCGACCGCGCGCTGGTCGGGTTTCGAGACCGGTCGCCTCTACACCCGCATGGGCTATACCACGGTGATCGAGCCGGCGCTGGCGCCCAGTGCCGCCCTGGCGACGCATCTCGAACTCGACGACATTCCCCTGATCGACCGCGGCGCGCTCAGCGTGCTCGGCAATGACGACCAATTGCTCTCCCTGCTCCGGCGCAAGGAAGGCGCCCAGGCGGTGCGCGACCTCACGGCCTTGACGCTGGCGACATCGCGCGGGCTCGGGGTGAAGGTCATCAATGCCGGCGGGGCAGCGGCGTTCAAGCAGAATGTCCGCACCTTCGGGCTCGACGACGAGGTGCCGAGCTATGGCCTGACCTCGCGCCAGATCCTCACGGCCCTGCTCGATGCGACCACGGCCATCGGCGTGCCGCATCCCCTCCATGTCCATTGCAACAATCTCGGCCTGCCCGGTGCCGTCGATACGCTGATCGCGACCATCAAGGCAGCGGAGGGACGCCCCGTCCATTTCGCCCATGCCCAGTTCTACAGCTATGGCCGGCACGAGAGCGGCGGGATCGTCTCGGCCGCCGCCGAGGTCTGCGCAGCCCTGGCGGCGAACCCCAACGCAACCATCGATGTCGGCCAGGTGGTGTTCGGCCAGACCTGCACGATCTCCCTCGACATTCTCCGGCAATTCTCCAGCCGCAAGGCCGGCCGGCCACGCAAGTGGATCCTGGTGGACGGCGATGCCGAGGGTGGCGGCATCGTGCCCTATCGCTACAGACGCAACTCCGGCATCAACGCGCTGCAATTTGCCATCGGCCTCGAACTCTTCCTGCTCTCGCCGGACCCCTGGCGGGTGCTGCTGACGACCGACCATCCCAATGGCGGTCCGTTCACCGCCTATCCCCGCCTGATCCATCTGCTCATGGACAAGGTGGAACGGGATCGCACTTTGGCGAGCCTGCCGGACATCGTGCGCGAGCGCAGCGGTCTTGCCGCGATCGAGCGTGAATATACCCTGGCAGAAATCGCGATCATGACCCGCGCCGCGCCGGCACGCCTGCTGGGACTGGCCGATCGCGGCCATCTCAAGCCGGGTGCCCGCGCAGACGTGGCCATCTACCGCGAGGATGCCGACCGCACCGCCATGTTCGCCTCGGCCGAGTTGGTCCTGAAGGACGGAGCGGTCGTGCTGCGCCAGGGCGAGCCGCTGGGATGGCGAGCCGGCCGCACCCTGACCCTGGCGCCTGGCTTCGATCCGGCCATGACGCGCCATGCCGACCGCTATCTCGAGGACCGCTTCGGTGCCGGCCTGGAGAGCTTTGCCGTGCCCCAGGAGGCCTTTGGCGAAAGAGATGTTTTCGAGGTCGAGCCATGTCTGATCTGACGCCCAACTCTGATCTGACGCCCAGCTCCGACCTGATGCTCAACGGCATCGCCATCGACGATACTTTCGCCGAGGCCTTCGGCATGGCCGCGACCGCGATCGTGCTGACGGCCGATACCCCGCACTGGGCAGAGATCGCGGCCGCGAGTCTGACGGGCTTTGCCACGTCGGTGATCGGCTGCGGCGTCGAGGCCGGCATCGACCGCAGCCTCTCGCCTGAGGAGACGCCGGACGGCAGGCCGGGCCTGCGCGTCCTCCTATTCGGCTTCGATGCCGACGGACTCGGCAAGCAGCTGGCGCGTCGTGTCGGCCAGTGTGTGCTGACCAGCCCCGGCTCGGCCTGCTATGCCGGTTCCGACGGCAAGCGGCGCCTCAAGCTAGGCGCCAATATCCGCTATTTCGGCGACGGCTATGAAACGGCCAAGCGAATCGGAGGCCATCGCTATTGGCGCGTGCCGGTGATGGATGGCGAGTTCGTCTGCGAGCACGATACCGGCCTGGTCGAGGGTGCCGTCGGTGGCGGCAATCTCCTGTTTCTAGGCCGCGACCAGGCCGGCACCCTGGCGGTGGCCGAAGCCGCGGCCCGCGCCGCAGCAGCCGTGCCCGATGCGATCCTGCCTTTTCCGGGCGGTATCGTGCGCTCCGGTTCCAAGGTCGGCGGGCGCACCAAGGGCATGATCGCCTCGACCAACGATTCCTACTGCCCGACATTGAAGGGCCGTGCCCGGTCGGCCCTGGCGCCCGAGGTCGGAGCGGTGCTCGAGATCGTCATCGACGGATTTTCGGCCGAGGCCGTGCGCGCCTCGATGAGACAGGGTCTCCACGCGGCCGTCGAAGCGGGACCGCGGCACGGTCTCCTGCGTGTCACCGCCGGCAATTACGGCGGCAAGCTCGGCAAATATCACTTTCATCTGCGCGAGTTGCTGGCATGAGAGCCCTCACTTTTCGCCTGCGCGAAGCCCCGCCCGAACGCCTCGACCTTTCGGGCCTGATACCGCATCGCATCGGTGCTTTGTCGCTTTCGGACATCGAGAGACTCCCGATCGGCACTTCGCGCTTCGGTGTCGTCGTGGCCGATATCTTCACGGTCGAGGACGGCAAACGCGAGGAGATCCGCTTCGAGGGCGGCTCGCCTCGGTTCGACCTCGCGGGCGCTGGGCTGGAATCCGGCCGCCTCGTGGTGGACGGCGATGTCGGCCAGCGGCTGGGCCAGGCGATGCGCGGCGGCACGATCGAGGTCACCGGGAATGCCGGTCCGTTTGCGGCCAGTGCGGCAAGGGGTGGGCTCGTCCGTATCGCCGGCCACGCGGACGAACGGGCGGGCGGCGCCATCCACGGCGCAATGCATGGCCTCGACGGCGCGACCCTCGTCATCGAGGGCGATGCGGGCGACAGGTTGGGCGAACGCATGCGGCGAGGGCTGATCCTCGTCGGCGGGCGAGCGGGCGACTATGCGGGCTCGGGCCTGATAGCCGGCACCATCATAGCCCCGGAAGTCGGCGACAATCCCGGCTATGGCATGCGGCGCGGCACCATCATCGCTGCATCGCATGGCGCCCTGCTGCCGAGCTTCGTCGCAACCGGCCAGCATCGCCTCGTGGTTGCCGAATTGCTTCGCCGCACCGTCGAACGGATCCGGCCCCAATCGGCCGAACTCATCCCCCAGCAGGCCGAGCGCCTTGCCGGCGACCTTGCCACGCTCGGCAAGGGCGAGATCCTGATGCCCGCGGCATGAGCGGGCCGGGCGTACTCCAAGAGCATCCGGCTACCGCCTGGGAGGTAGACCACAAGTGGAACTTGATCGGAGCTGCAAACGGGAACAGGCTGGCATTGCCCATCCATGCAAAGGATATCCCAAAAGACACCGCGAGAGGCACCCCATGTGGATTCTCCTGACCGTCTGCCTGATGAGCGCGCCCGACTCCTGCCGCGAGGAGCGCCTCAGCTGGTCCATGGATACGCGGGACAGCATGGCCTGCCTGCTGCATGCGCAGGAAACGATCGCCCAGTGGCAGTCCATGCACCGGCAATGGCAGATACGCAACTGGCGCTGCGTCACCACGCGGAACCTCTCCACCGACATCTGAAAACAGGCTCTGCCGGGGGCGTTTTGCGATTTACGGCATCCGGCAAGGAGCGCAAGAACGCGCCAGCGGGAAGCCGGAGCAAACAAGCGTTGCCATCCAAACGCGCTTGGCTCGGAGAGCCGAAGCCTTGCGTCAGCGCCTCAGCTGGGCAAGTGTGCGTCGGCAACCGACTCTAATGGTCGGAACAATTCTGGTTCGTCGCGGTATGGGATCGATTCGAGGCTCTCTCTCCTTTCTGATCGCCGGCGCCGCCATGCTGACCCTGCTGGCGGCGGCCGGCCTGCTGTTCGCGGTGCGGACTTCCGATTTCGCGGTCGAGCGCCTCACCGTGTCGCAGCGCCGGCTCGACCTGCTGGCCGAAGCCTCCGGACGTCTGACCGACTACGCCTTTGCCGCCATCGACAGCGCCCAGACCGCAGCCTCCAGCCGCCTGCGCCTGACTGCCCTGAAGAACCAGATCGACACCGTGCTGACGGCGGCCGGCGCCGACCCCTGGCAGGGCGAAACCATCCCCGGCCGCGTCGAGACGCCGGAGCGCATGCTGGCACTGCTGCGCGCGGATATCGCCGGCCTGGACGCGTCCATCACCGCCGGGCTCGAGCAATCGGATAGCGCGGCCCGCGGCGATACCATCCGCGGTGCCCTCAACGGCTTCGGCCTCAGCGCTGGTCCGCGCTTGTCCGCCTTGGTCGAGGCCGAGCGACAGGCCGTCAAGCTGGCACGTGAGGACATCGCCCGCACTTCCCGGCGCCTGACCATCGCGGCCATCGCCGCGGCGATCCTGGCCATTCTGATCGCGATCCTGCTGCACCAGCGCATCATCCGGCCGCTGCTGCGCCGGATCAGCGCCATCGACGACGCCGCCATCGCCATCGGCCGCGGCAAGCTCGATACCAGGCTCGCCGTCGGGGCACGCGACGAACTCGGCCTGCTGGTGGCGCGCTTCAACCGCATGGCGGCCTCGCTGGCCAGACGCGAACATAAATTGTCGCTGGACAGGGCGGCACTCGAACGCATCGTGGCCGAGCGCACGGCCGATCTCACCACCGCCAATGAGAGGCTGGCCGGCATCGACCGTTCGCGCCGGCGCTTCTTTGCCGATGTCAGCCATGAGCTACGCACCCCGCTCACAGTCGTGCTGGGCGAATGCGACATCGCCCTGCGAGCGCCCTCGATCAGCCCCGAGGAAACCCGCACGACTTTCACCACCATCCGTCAGCGCGCCTTCCGCCTGCATCGGCGCGTCGAGGACATGCTGCGCGTCGCGCGCTCGGAAAGCGGCGAGATCACCCTCGATTTCCGCCGCATCGACCTGGCGCGCCTGCTGGCGGACACCGTGGAGAGCTACGCGCCTGTGGCCAGGCGCCACCAGCTCGAAATTGCGCTCGTCCTGCCCGAATCGCCCGGCGACATCGTCGCCGACGGCGATTGGATCCGCCAGGTGATCGAGGGGCTGATCGACAATACCATCCGCCATGCCAAGGGCGCCACACGCATCGAGGTGCGCCTGGAAGATAGCCCTGACGCCGCCGGCATCTTCGTCAGCGACAATGGCTGCGGCATTCCAGCCGAGGCACGGGAGCAGGTGTTCGAGCGTTTCGTCAGCCGCAACGGCGCTGCCTCTTCAGGCTTCGGCATCGGCCTGGCCTTGGCCCAGTGGGTTATCGCGCGACATCACGGCAGCATCGTTATAGCATCGGATCCAAACACCGAGCGCGGTACGCGGGTGGCGATCACGCTGCCTCGAGCCGCCGAAGGGAATACGCACACAGGATTTGCATCATGAATGTATTGCTCGTCGAAGATGATGCCGACATTGGCTCGATGCTCAGCAGGGGCCTGAAGGTCGAGGGATTCGACGTCACCACGGTGGAACGGGCGGACCAGGCCCTCGACACTGCCCGGGACATCAACCCCTGCGCGGTGGTGCTGGACATGATCCTGCCCGACGGTTCGGGGCTCGATGTCTGCCGGGCCTTGCGCGAGACCGGCTATACGGGACCGATCCTGTTCGTCAGCGCCAAGGACGAAGTGCAGGATCGGGTCGACGGCCTCACCGCCGGCGCGGACGACTACATCGTCAAGCCTTTTCAGTTCGATGAATTGGTGGCGCGGCTTCGCACCCACCTCCTGCATCGGTCCGGCACCTCGGATGAACATGAGCGCCTGATCGTCGGGCGCCTCGTGCTCGATCACGAGACGCGCCAGGCCCATTACGGCACCGTGCATGTGCGCCTGACGCAGCGGGAGGCTGAATTGCTCGCCCTGCTGATGCAGAGCGCCAACCATCCCGTCTCGCGCGGCGAGATCTTCGACCGCCTCTGGGCCACGCAGGGGGGCGTCTCGCTCAATGTCGTCGATGTCTATGTCGGCTATCTCAGAACCAAATTCGCCGACATCACCCGCGTCGGTGGCCCGCTGATCGGCACGGTTCGCGGCCGCGGCTTCATGCTCGACATGGCGGGCAACCGCTCGGGACGGTGAGAAAAGCGGCGGATAGCATTAGAGGCTAACCAGAGCGCCTCGCCGCTGGCAGCACGCTCTTGGAATCGACGGCCCGACTGGCGGTCCGTCATCAGGCGAGCGAGAGCAGCGCCTCGGCGAAGGCGGCGGGCGCCTCCTGCGGGAAGTTGTGGCCGATGCCCGGCAGGATGGCGCGCCGATAGGCACCCCTAAAATGCGGAGCGTCGTGATCGTCCGGCTTGGGCGGGTCGACGCCATCGGCACCGCCCTGCATCACGATTGTCGGCACGCTGATACGGGGCTGGCCGGCCAGCCTCGCCTCGATTGCCCCGAGCGCGGAATCGCCGGGCACCACGCCATAGCGATGGCGATAGGAGTGGATGACGATGTCGACGAAATCCGGATTGTCGAAGGCGGCGGCGCTCTGCTCGAAGGTCTCGTCGTCGAAGTCCCAAAGCGGCGACCATGTCTTCCAGATGAAGCGGCACAGCGCCCGTCGGTTCGTTTCCAGTCCGGCCCTGCCACGCTCGGTGTTGAAATAATATTGATACCAAAAGCGCGCCTCATCCTCCGGCGCAGCAGGCAGACCCGAGCGGGCAATGTCCTGGATGTTATAGCCGGTTCCACAGCTCACCAGCCCGCGTACCCGTTCCGGCCAGAGGGCCGCGACGATGCAGGCCGCTCGCCCGCCCCAGTCATATCCGCCCAGCAGAGCCTTCGGGATCGACAGGGCGTCCATGAGTGCCAGAAGATCGGCACCAAGTGCCGCCTGCTCGCCCGAACGCGGCGTCTGTGGCGAACGGAACCGCGTCGGCCCGTAGCCGCGCAGATATGGCACGATGCAGCGCAGGCCTGCCGCGGCCAGCCGCTCGGCAACCTCGCCATAGGCATGAACATCATAGGGAAAGCCATGCAGCAGGATGGCGGCCATGCCGTCGGCCGGACCGATTTCGAGATAGGCGATGTCGAGGTCGCCGGCCTGGGTGAGCTTCACGCACCGCTCCCAGTGACAAGGACGAGCAAAAAAGCGAGTCTGCGGGGTTGGCCAGACCGTACCAAATCGCCTCGCGACGGCAATAGCCCAAAGCCTGAAAAATCCAACCGCTCCTTTCCAGCGGTTTTTCACTTGCGGTATTGATGGAAGACGTGGATAGTGTTGTTGGTAATGATCTTGGTATCATCCAAGATTAATACTTATAAATTCCTTATGAAAAAGCTCACAAACCAAGCAACGGAGGAATTGAAATGCGCTGGACCAAACCTGAAATCATCGAGTTCTGCGTTGGAATGGAAGTGACGGGCTATATGTCCGATGAGGACCTGCCGCCGGAATTCTAAGTTGAACCGGCGACAGCAACGGAATCGGGGTCGTGCAGGCAAGCTTGCATACCATCGTTCTCGGGGCGGCGGCCGGGGGTGGGGTTCCGCAATGGAACTGTGCTTGCCCGGTCTGCCGTCTTGCGTGGGCCGGGGATCCTAGGGTCCGGCCGCGCACCCAGTCGAGTATCGCGGTTTCGGTAAATGGGGAGGATTGGCTCTTGCTCAATGCCTCGCCTGACATCCGCCAGCAACTCCAGGCTGTGCCTGCGCTCCAGCCCGGGGATCCATCGCATCACAAGGGATCCGCGCGCCACTCGCCGATTGCTGCGGTGCTTTTGACCAACGGTGATGTCGACCATGTTGCCGGCCTGCTGGGCCTGCGCGAGCGCCAGGCTTTCACGCTCTATGGCACGGCCGAGACGCTGGATAGCCTCGCCGGCAACCGGATCTTCGACGTGCTGGCGCGCGACCTCGTCGACCGAAAGGCGGTAAGGCCGGGCCAGAGCTTTGAGGCCCTGCCGGGCCTGACCGTGACCCTGGTACCGGTTCCGGGAAAACTGCCGCTCTGGCGCGAGAACGAACCGATGCGTCTGGGCGAGGAGAGCGAGGCGACGGTGGGCGTGATCCTGGCCGGCGGCGGCAGGCGGATCGCCTATATTCCGGGCTGCGCCGACGTGCCGCCCTGGCTGCGCGAAACCATTGCCGGTGCCGATCTGTTGTTGTTCGACGGTACGCTGTGGGAGGACGACGAGATGATCCGGCACGGCTTGGGCACCAAGACGGGGCGGCGCATGGGTCATATGCCGATTGCCGGCCCTGACGGATCGATGGCCGCCCTCGCCGGCCTGCCCGTGGAACAGCGGGTCTTCATCCATCTCAACAATACCAATCCGGTCCTGGTGGAGGATTCGCCTCAAAGGCAGGCGGTCGAGACGGCGGGTTGGCAGGTCGCCCATGACGGCATGGTATTTTCGCTATGACAACGCTCCTTTCCCCCGCCGCGCTGGAAGCTGCCTTGCGCGATATCGGCCATCAGCGCTACCACAATCTCCATCCCTTCCATGCTGCCTTGCATGGCGGCCGGCTGAGCCGCGACCAGGTCAGGGCCTGGGCCCTCAACCGTTATTTCTACCAGGCCATGATCCCGGTGAAGGACGCCACTATCCTCGCCCGCATGCAGGACCCGGGGCTGCGGCGGATCTGGCGCCAGCGCATCGTCGATCATGACGGCACCGGTGATGGCGATGGCGGGCTGGAGCGTTGGCTCAAGCTGACCGACAGCCTGGATTTCCCGCGCGATTACGTCGTCTCCACCCGCGGCCTGCTGCCGGTGACCCGCTATGCCGTGCAAGCCTATGTCGATTTCGTGCGCGACCGCTCGCTCCTGGAGGCGATCGCCTCCTCCCTCACCGAGCTGTTCGCGCCCACCATCATTTCCGAACGCCTTGCCGGCATGCTGGCGAGCTATGATTTCATCTCCCCTCAGGCCCTCGCCTATTTCGACAAGCGCCTGTCGCAGGCCCCCCGCGATGCCGATTTCGCGCTCGATTATGTCAAGCGCCACGCCACCAGCATCGCCCTGCAGCAATCCGTCCTCGCCGCCCTCGCCTTCAAATGTGACGTGCTGTGGGCGCAGCTCGACGGCCTGCATCACGCCTATGTGACACCCGGCCTGCCGCCGCCCGGCGCCTGGCTTCCAGGCATGGAGCTGGCATCATGAGCACGCTCTCCGCCGAGGACGTCCCCAGCCTGCCGCGCGGGGTCAGGCTCCGCTTCGACAGCGTCCGCAACAAGCACATGCTGCTGGCGCCAGAGCGTGCCTTCGGCCTCGATGCGGTCGCCGCCAGCGTGGTGGAACTGGTCGACGGCCAACGCAGCGTCGGCGCGATCTGCGATCTGCTCGCCGAACGCTATGGCGAAAAGCGCGAGGTGATCGAGGGCGATGTCATCGCCATGCTCGACGATCTCCTCACCAAGCGGGTGATCGAGCGATGACGAACCACGCCCGCATCCCCAATCCGATCGGCCTGCTGGCCGAGCTCACCCATCGCTGCCCGTTGCGCTGCCCCTATTGCTCCAACCCGCTCGAACTCGACCACCGCGCGCAGGAAATGGACACGGCGACCTGGAAGCGTGTGTTCTCGGAGGCCGCCTCCCTCGGCGTCCTGCATGTGCATCTGTCCGGCGGCGAGCCGACGGCCCGGCCCGACATCGTCGAGCTGACGGCCCATTGTGCCGAACTCGGCCTCTACACCAATTTGATCACGGCCGGTGTCGGCGCGGCCGATGCCCGGCTCGAGGCCCTCGCCGAGGCCGGTCTCGACCATGTGCAGCTGTCGATCCAGGCTGCGACGGCGCAAACGGCGGAACATATCGGCGGCCTGGCCGGAGCCCATGCCAGGAAGCGCGACTTCGCCCGGCATGTGGTGGCGCTCGGCCTGCCGCTGACGGTGAATGCCGTGATCCACCGCGCCAATATCGGCGAGGTCGGCGACATCATCGATCTTGCCGTCGAGATGCAGGCCAAGCGCGTCGAAATCGCCCACACCCAGTATTACGGCTGGGCGCAGCGCAACCGCGCCGCCTTGATGCCGACGCGCGCCGAGGCCGATGCCTCGATCGCTTTGGTGGAGGAGGCACGCGAAAGGCTGAAAGGCCGCATCGTCATCGACCTCGTCGTGCCCGACTATTATTCGGCCTATCCCAAGCCCTGCAACGGCGGCTGGGCGCGGCGGACCTTCAACGTCACGCCATCGGGCAAGATCCTGCCCTGCCATGCTGCCGAAACCATCCCCCACCTCGAATTCTGGTCGGTGCGTGAGCATACGCTGGCAGAGGCGTGGCTGAACTCGCCGGCCTTCAATGCCTATCGTGGCACCGACTGGATGCCGGATCCCTGCCGCAGTTGCGAGCGCCGGGAACGCGACTGGGGCGGCTGCCGCTGCCAGGCCCTGGCCCTGACCGGCGATGCCGGTGTGACCGATCCAGCCTGCCACAAATCGCCCTGGCACGACCGCATGCAGGCCCTGGCCGCCAGCGAATCGGCCGTTTCCTCACCGCCGGCCTATGACTACCGCGTCATGACAGCCGCCCCCCGACCGATGGAAGGACAGCCGGCATGAACGATCGTGCACGTCGCAAGCCGGGAAGAGCATGGCTGTCCGCCCCGGCCCTCCTGGTCCTCGCCGGTGCTGCCCATGCGGCCGCGGCGACGCCGGACGCCGCCACCCTGCTGTTCGAAGAACCCCAGCTCGACAAGACCGCCGTCAACCAGGTGCTCACCTACGCCTACCACCGCAAGAGCGCCGACGACAAACTCTACGGTGCCTCCTTCGACGACACCATCCGCCTCACTCTCGACAAGGGCGAGACGGAGCAGACCCGCACGGTGCAGGTCCAGCTCTTCAGCGGTGCGCACCGGCGCGCCGCCGGGCCGTTCGAGAACATGAGCGGCAATCCGGTGCTGAGCCTCTTCCTCGAGCATCATATCGGCGTGCTCGCCGAGGCCTACCAGGCCAATCCGCGCTATTTCAAAACGGCCATCCGTACGGCCCTGCGCGACAAGGCCGAGGTGAAGCCGGCGGAAATCCCCTTCGAGGGCCGCACGCTTCCCGGCTGGCGCGTCTCGATCCAGCCCTTCAGCGACGACCCGAACAAGGCCCGGCTCAACGGGTTGGACACGCTGCGCTACGAATTCCTGGTGGCCAGGGACCTGCCCGGCGAGATCGCTCGCATCGAAGTCTCGGCGCCAGGAAAGAACAGCCCGCTGCTCGACGAAGGAATATCCTATGAGGCCAAGCCTGACTGACACGCTTCTGGCATTGCTGATGCTGGCAGCCACGGCCGCTCCCGCGTTCGCCGCTGAGGTCGAGAACGACTATCCGACCAAGGCGCGAGTCGACTATGTGATCGGTTGCATGGCCGCCAATGGCGAGACGCGGGAAGCCATGGAACGGTGCGCCTGCTCGATCGACGTGATTGCCTCCATCCTGCCCTATGACGGCTATGAGAGGGCCGAAACCATCCTGTCCATGCGCCAGGGTGTCGGCCAGCAGTCCGCCATCTTCCGCAGCACCAAGCAGTTCGACGACGTCGTCGCCAATCTCCGGCGCACCCAGGCCGAAGCCGAGATCCGCTGCTTCAAATAGGATTTCCAGGCACTCAGCCGTTCAGGGTCGCGCCATCCCACAGCGGTTCCAGACGCTGCCGGGCCCGCGCGACGATCTCCCTGTAATCGGGCTTGAAGGGCGCAGCCAATTGCTTTTCGAGATGGCCGAGAAGCCCGAGAAGGGCGGCACATTCGGCTGTACTCCGGAAACAGGTGCCTGCCGGCGTGGCATCTGTTTTTGGATCGCACCAGCGCGACAGCAGTTCGAACAGGACGACGGCCTCGTTGGCATCGAGACGGATTTCGACGGTATCCTGCGTTTCCGGGCTTTCGGTCATGGCCTGATCACATCGCGGTGTTTCAGCGGCAATGTTGCGCACGACACGTTATGTCCTCGATCCGAGGAGGCACGTCAAAGAGTTCCTCAACTGCCTCCATCCGCGGGAAAGGCGCGCTTGAACTCGTTCCCTTCCGTGTCCCTAGCATCGACGGAGATCGGCTGGCCGTCCTTGTCATAGCTGAAGCGGAAGGTCGGATCCTCGCTGAGCGAGATGCCGCCCTCCATGGAGAAGATCGGTCTCTGCCCCTGGGTGACCGCCAGGGTCTGCACGAACCAGGCCGGCGTGTAGAGCCGCGTCACCTGATCCATCTGCATGCCGGAATAATTGGGGTGGCGGATCTGAATCTGGGCTTCCTTGCTGCCCGTCCCGGAGAAGTCGCGAAAGCGCATCTTGCCCAGATTGGCCTTCGCCTCCACAGGATCTTTGCCGGCCGGAGCCGAGCAGCCGCCGGCCGCTTTCACGAAAGCCTTGGTCATGTGCAGCCTGCCGTCGCTGGTCTCACCGACCGCCCGGACATAGGAATAGGAGTTGACGCGGATGCGCGTCGACAGGCTGAACTGCCTGCGCCCCTCGCCGAGCTTGAAGGCAGCGACCAGCGGCGAGGGATTCTCGTCCACCACCAGGGTGATCGCCCTGATCGTGCGGCTGTCATCCGCCGGCAGGTCGACATGCACTTCGATCGGCACCAGCGCCGCATCCTCTGCCCTGACCGGCGCACTCAATCGCAAGACCGGCTCGGCATCGATGGTCTTTTCGCCGAAGAGATCCGGGCGGATCGACTCCCAGCTCGCCTCGCTCGGTGTGTCACCGGCCTCGGCCCAGCCCGGGATGGCGAGGAGCATGAGCGCGACCAGCCCCGTCCCACCCAGGAAGCGGCGGCGCGAAGGGCACGATCCTGCCCGTTTTTCAAGAAAGGTCATCGTCCATCTCCCTTTCTGATGCCGGCAGCACAAAGACAGCCGTTCACGGCCGCGGCTTGACCGTCTCCAGGGCCAAGCCTACGCCCTTCCAGCCATCGACGCCGTCGGCATACCAATAGACCCGGCCATAGCCATAGCCGAGCGCCCGCTTGGCGGCGTTCCACGACATCCAGCAGTCCTTCTTGCAGAAGAACACCAGCGCCTCCTCACGGCGGCCATGGGTCAACTCGGCCAGGCTACGCTTGAAATAATCCTCCGTCGCCGCCGCCAGCGCACCGCGCCCGACTTCCGGCAGCCATACCGCGCCGACAATGGTTTCATGCGGCGGATCGCGCCATAGCGTACCGGCGGGAAGCTCGGCAGGCTTCGGGGGATGCGGCAGGACATCGACGAAGATGGCCCCTCGCTGCTTCCAGAGTGCCTCGGCCCGCGCCGTATCCAGGACCGTGGCTCCGGCGAGCGTCGCCGGTGTCGGTGCCCTGTAGTCGTTGAGACGATAGCCGCTCGGCTCGGGCGGGGAACCAGCATGGGCGGGCAGTGTCGCAAGGGCCAGGACCAGAAGGACAGCACTGCGCGCGATCGGCCTGATCATCGCCTTATTCCTGCACCTGGCCCGCGGCGAGATTGGGCCGCTCGGCCGGCAGACTGTCGACGGAAACCTGCGGCACCCCATAGTCGGACAGCGCCTGCGCGATCTCCTTGCTATGCTTGCGGATGGCAGCGTTGAGCGTGTGCTTCCATTGCGTCTCGTTGGCCCGGATGCCGAAGGTGATGCGATAGGCCAGGAGCGGGCGCTCGCTTTCCTGTACGAGCGGAATGACCTTGAGCGGCTTGGCCGCCTTGCTGGCGTAATAGCCGGCGATCGGCCCCCACAGCAGCGCACCGTCGGTGTTTCCGGCGACGAGATCGTCGATGGCTTCCTTGCCCGCCGCATTGTCCTGCTGATCCAGCGTCAGCCCATAGCTCCTGGCGTTGGCGATCAAGCCAAGACGCTGCAGGTGGTCGCCCGGCGGGGTCCCGGCGATGATGCCGAATCGACGGCCCTTGAGGGCGGGATCCTCCAGCTTGGTGACGCCGGCCAGCGGCCCGTCCGCCTTGACCACGAGGACATAGGTCGACGCATAGTAGGGATTGGTGTGCTGGGTGAGATCGGAGCCCGAGGCGGCCCCGATGATCACGTCGCACAGGCCGGTGCCCAGCGTGTTGCGCACGAAGCCCATGCCTTGCTGCAGCCAGTAATAGCGCACCGGCCGCTGCAACTCCTTGGCAACGATCTCGGCGATGCGGTTCTCGAACCCTTCCTGGCGGCGGTTCGAGAACGGCATGTTGGCAGGGTCCGAGCAGACGCGCAGATTGGCCTTGTCGACGAGTTCCGGCACCTGCTGGGCATTGGCGGAATTCAAACCGAGCACCATCCCGGCTAGGACAAGGCCGGGAACAAGAAGCAGGCTGGACTCAGTTTGCCATGCAGGCCGTTTCGGCATCCTTGGCACTCTGCGGCTTGGGGTCGTGTTTTTCGGGACGGACACGTGCGAGGGCACCATCGCTGCGCGCCCGCAGATAAACATAGATGTCATCAAGATAGCACATCACGTTTCGGTTCGTGCCAAAAGTCGGCATCACCTTCTGGCTCGACGTGCTCACATCCTTGCGACCCTGGACCACGACAGTGGTGAACTGCTCATAATTCATCTTCTTCAGGGAATCGGTGAGCGCCGGCGCATAGGTCGAGCCTGCCCCGTCGGGGCCGTGGCAGACCGTGCATTCGGAATGGTAGCGCCGATAGCCGGAGAAGGTATACCAATCCACATTGCCATCTGCAGTGATGTTATAGGTCGGTGCACCCTCGGCATCGCTATACTTGCCGTCTTCACTGCTGGCCGGCTTGGCCGGGTCGGCGAAGGCCGAGGTCGCTGCGAAGAGGCCCAGCGCCAACGCCGTCAGGCCGAAGAGCGCGTTGCGATACAGGGGGGCGGGGCGGTTCCCGGCTCGTGATTTCGTTGGATTGGCTTGAACAAGCAATCGTTTGTCTCCCACTCAGGGCACAGACCACCATTTCGCGGGCCGAAGGGCACCGAAAGCCGGAAGTCTTCGTTTTTGTCTGGCGAGGGGGCTGGGAAAGACGACGTCTCCCCAGCCCCGACGGGATGATCGGCCAAAGTGTTTGCAATTTGCCGATATCGACAAGGGGCGCAAAGACACCTGAGACAGCAAGCCAGGGCAAACGCGCATTCACGGCGGAACGCGCCTTGCCCTGGCTGCTGCATCACGTGCTCATGGCAGCGCGAACACCGTCAGCTGTCCGCCGAGCGCCGTGTAGTTGTTGAGGGCTGCATAGCCGCCAACGGCACCCAGACCCGCATTCGGATCGGTCAGGCCTGCCGCCAGGCCGATGCCGGCCCAGCCACCGACACCCGAGAGCACGGCGATATATTGCTTGCCCTTGTGGGTGTAGGTCATCACGTTGCCGATGATGCCGGAGGGGGTCTTGAACTTGTAGAGTTCCTTACCCGTCTTGGCGTCGATCGCCTTGAGATAGCCTTCCAGCGTGCCGTAGAACACGACGCCACCGGCGGTCGCGAGCGGTCCGGACCACACCGAGAACTGCTCGGGCAGCGACCATACGATCTTGCCCTTGGCAGCATCCCAGGCAATGAAGTTGCCCATGCCGCCATGGCTGTTGGGGGCCGGATACATCGACAAGGTAGCGCCGACATAGGGCTGGCCCGGGGTGTAGCTCACCTTGAACGGCTCGTAGTCCATGCAGACATGGTTGGTCGGCACGTAGAACAGGCCGGTCTTGGGCGAATAGGCCATCGGCTGCTGGTCCTTGGAGCCGAGAGCCGCGGGGCATACGCCCTTGGTGTTGACGTCTTCGCCATTCTGCTCGGTCGAATATTTGGCCACGACCAGCGGACGACCATAGGTCTTGCTGTTCTTGTCCATGTCGACCTTGGTGGCCCAGTTCACGACCGGGTCATACTTCTCGGCAACCAGGAGCTCGCCCGTCTCGCGGTCGAGGGTGTAGCCGAAGCCGTTGCGGTCCAGATGGACCAGGGCCTTGTGCTCCTTGCCGTCGATCTTGAGATCGACCAGCGGGACTTCGTTGACGCCGTCATAGTCCCATTCGTCATGGGGGGTCATCTGATAGACCCACTTGGCCATACCGGTGTCGGCATCGCGGGCGAAGATGGTCATCGACCACTTGTTGTCGCCCGGGCGCTGCTTGGGGTTCCAGGTAGAGGGGTTGCCGGAACCGTAATAGACCAGGTTCAGCTTGGGATCATAGGAATACCAGCCCCAGGTGCAGCCACCGCCGGTCTTCCATTGGTCGCCTTGCCAGGTCTTGATGCTGGAATCCTTGCCGATCGGCTTGCCGAGTTCGGTGGTCTTTTCCGGATCGACCAGCATTTCCTCGTCCGGGCCCATGGAATAGGCGCGCCAGGCTTGCTTGCCGGTCTTCAGGTCATAGGCGGTGACATGGCAGCGCACGCCGAATTCACCACCGGAAATGCCGACAAGGACCTTGTCCTTGACGGGCATGACGGTCGCGGTGTTGGTCTCGCCCTTTTTCGGGTCGCCGTTGACGACGGACCAGACCACCTTGCCGGTCTTGGCGTCGAGCGCCACGACGGTGGTGTCGGCCTGGTGCAGGAACACCTTGCCGTCTGCATAGGCCAGGCCGCGATTGACCGTGTCGCAGCACATCACGGGAATGACGTTCGGATCTTGCTTGGGATCGTAACGCCAGATGATCTTGCCTTCATTGTTGAGATCGAGGGCATAGACCGTGTTGGGAAACGGCGTATGGACATACATGATGTCGCCGACGACCAGCGGGGAGCCTTCATGGCCGCGCAGGACGCCCGTCGAGAATGTCCAGGAAACCTGGAGCTTCTTGACGTTTTCCGCAGTAATCTGGTCAAGTTTCGAATATCGAGTATTCGCATAATCGCCGGTCTGCAGCACCCACTGATTGGGGTCCTGCGTCAGCTTTTGAACTTCGTCATTGGCGTAGGCCTGCGCGCCGAATAACAGCGAGCAGACCACGCCCAGCCACGCTATCAATATTTTCATTGGGCTTCCTCCGAGTGGCCACACGCATGCCGTCCCGCCGGACCACATGCCGAACTTGATGTCGTTCTTCTAGCCTTGGGGATACCTCGTCTCTTCGACAGCGTGTCACAGCCGGCGGATCCGCCTCGTAGCCATAGGCATAAGCCGCTGGCTTTCGAATCGACACTGCGATCCCCATCACGGTGCCGTTGGAAGTCGAAGATGCGTTACCTTATGCAACGTGTTCAGTTCATGCAAGATTTGACTGACATGACACTAGATTTATTTTTACCTTATTATGGTGCGTCGCATCATTTATTGAGTGCACCGCAAAATCACGGCGGTACTATACGGTTCTTCGGCTGGGTACTGGCTATTCCCATTCGAGTTCGTGAAAGGCACTTGTGGCATTGCGTGGATTGAACTCGTCAAACAGCTGCCAGTTGTCGCGCTCGGATTGCCCGGCCCGTTCCGCCGCCTCACGCAATGTCCGTCCTTCGGCGATCATCGCGCGCACGTCGTCGCGCAGGCGCGTGAGATAGCGCCGCATCGGATCGGCCGCCGCCGGCCAGGGCATCGCGGCCGGACCATGGCCCGGCACGACGCGGGCGGCCGGACGCGAGCGCAGGGTGTCGATCACGGCAATCCAGCCCATGAGGCTGCCGTCAAGCGCCGGGACGTGGCCGGCAAAGAGCAGGTCTCCCAGGAACCAGGTGTTCGTCTTCTCGTCCAGCACGGTGAGATCGGTGTTGGTATGGGCCGTCGGCCAGGCCTCCAGCAGGAGGCGGCGGCCGCCGAGATCGAGATCGAGCCGGTCCTTGACGAGCAAGGTGGGAGCGACCGCCTCGGTGCCGGCGAAGGCAGCCTCCCCGATCAGCCGGCGCGTCGCCGACAGATAGGTCCCGGCACGCGCGGACAGGGCCTCGGGCAGGTTGGCATGGCCGACGATCGTCACGCCCGGCAGGCGGAAGGCGGTATTGCCGAGCAGATGGTCGGGATGGACATGGGTGTCGATGACATAGCGAATCGGCTTGTCGGTACGGGCGCGGATGGCCGCCAACAGGGCAAGACCGGCCTGCCGCGAACCACCCGTATCGATGACCGCGACCGCCTCATTGCCAACGACGAAGCCGGCATTGCCGATAGCATCGGCATTGCCCGGCGCGGCCAGTTCATGCGGGGCGGCAAAAACGAAGACGCCCTCGGCTATTTCCGTCATCGGCAAGGGCGTCGGTAGCGTCTCAGCCGAAACGAAGCCGGGAAGCAGGACAAGGCAGGCCGTCATCCAAAGCCGGGCCAGCATCACGAGCCGTTGCATCCTGCAAGCTCCTTCCTCGGCCACCGGCCTTACAAGCCGAAGCGCTCGGCAAATTCCCGGTGCCGCGTTTCGATCCAGGTCGAATGCCGGTCCTGGCGCGCTTCCACGATCGCGACCTCATGGAGGATGCGGGTGGGACGGGGGCTCAGAAACAGCAGCCGATCGGCCAGGCCGATCGCCTCGCGTACATTGTGGGTCACCATCAGAACCGTGATGCGATGGTCGGCGACTTCTGCCAGCAGGCAGGCGCGCAGTTCCAGCGCGGCCTTGTCGTCGAGCGATACGAAGGGCTCGTCCAGCACCAGCAATTGCGGCTCCAGGGCCAGGGCCCGAGCCAGCGCGACGCGCCGCTGCAGGCCAAGCGACAGCGCATGCGGATAATGCGCGCGCCACTCGGAGAGGCCGAGCCGCCCGAACAGAGCGTCGAGGTCACGCCGACGCTGCGACGGCGGCAAGGCGATGCGGACATTCTGTTCCACCGTCCGCCAAGGCAGCAAGCGCGGCTCCTGGAAGGTCACCCCGACCGTCAGCGCCGTGATGTCGGGCTCCACCCTGCCCTCAAAATCACGATCGAGCCCGAGCAGGATCTTCAGGGCCGTGGTCTTGCCGCAGCCTGAAGGCCCGATCAGGCAGGTGAATTCACCCACGGCCAGCGAAAGGTCGAGCCCCCTGACGGCTTCCACTGCCCTGCCGCGATCATCGCGATAGATCTTGCTGGCGATGCTGAGGTCAAGCAAGAGCGGGGCGCCAGCGTCGGGCATGCTTCTCAAGGGGCTGCAGCAGGAGGAATTCGATAGCGAGCATGACGCAGGTGAAAGCGAGAGCATAACCCAGCACCGCCGTGACATCCGAAAGCTGGAAATAAAGTGAAATCGCGTAGCCGACCCCCGACGAGCGGCCGAGCAATTCGACCACCAGCACGATCTTCCAGACCAGGGCCAGGCCCGAACGCGCGGCCGCAGCGATGTAGGGCGCCAGCTGCGGCATCAGGACATGGCGCAGCCAGGTTCCGGCCGGAAAGCGATAGACATGGGCCATCTCCTCCAGGTCGCGATCGAGGGCCCGCGTGCCCTCACGCAGCACCACGATGACATTGGGGATCTTGTTGAGGGCGACCGCCGTCACTGCCGCAGCTTCCGTCAGGCCGAGCCAGATGTAGCACAGCACGGCGATCACCAGGGCCGGCATGTTGAGCAGCACCAGGAGCCAGACATCGAAGGCTGCGTTGGCCCGGTGCCAGCGGCCAAGGGCGATGCCGATGACGCTGCCGATCAGCATCGCCACGCCGAAGGCGCCGGCAACCCGCCACAGCGTGATGCCGATATTGGCGACCAGGTCGCCGCGCCGGGTCTCCGCGACGATGAAGGCGAGCACCGCCGCGGGCGAGGGCAGCAGCGGGCCATTGGCCAGCCTGGCCGCGACCTCCCAGATCGCCAGCAGGGCAAGCAGCGAGACCAACCGGGCCGTGAGGCCGGCCAGGCGTCCACTGCTCCAATCTGTCAGTGTCCGGCCCAATAGAGCCCCTCCGGAAGGGTGGCGGTCTTGCCGACAAGCTTCTCGCCGCCGAGTTCGGCCAGCTTGGCGTAGAGCTTGGCGGCATCGGCCCGTTCATCGGCGATCGCCCGGTTGGGAATGCCGGCAAGGAAGGTACGCCTGAGCACGTTATAGGTCGCCTCGTCATCGGCCTGCATCAGGGGGCGGAGCTGCGCCCAGATCGCCTCCTGGCTCGCCAGGGCCTGCTTGGCCTGCCTGGAGGCGGCGGCAAAGGCGGCGATGCGCTTGTCATGTTGCTCATCGCCCCGCTTGAAGACATAGCCGACGAAGGAGATCGACCCCTCGACGCCGAAGGAGCGCGCGACCTCGTCGGCGCCGATCAGGCGCTTGAAGCCCTTGGCTTCGAGACGCGCGCAGAAATTCCAATAAAGCAGTGCCGCATCGAGTTCGCCCTGTTCCAGCTTCATGCTCAGCAAGGGAGGCGCCCCGAACACCGGCTCGGCCACCTTGGCCAGGTCGATGCCGGCCTGGTGCCGGGCATAGGCCTGCAGCAGGATCCAGCTCTTGTCGAGCGCCCCGCCGGCCACGCCGATGCGCTTGCCGGCAAGGTCGGCGACCGTGGCGATCGTCGATCCCGGCGCCCGCATCACCGCCCCCTCCGAGGCCGAGAAAGGCAGGAACACGATGTCACGTCCCTCGCCGCGCATGCGCGCCGCCCAGAGCAGATCCGAGACGATGCTGTCGACGGCATCCCCGAGAAAGGCGATGCGCGCCGCATCGTTGGAGGCGAGCTTCAAGGGATCGATCCTCAAGCCCGCCGCCTCGTCCAGGCCGAGTGCCCGGATGGCAGCGAGCTCCCACTCGACCGTACCGAAGGATAGAACACCCACGCGCAACGGCGGCAGTTGCGCCCAGGCCGTTCCGGCAGAGCCAAGAAGTCCTCCCCCCAGACCGGCGCCCGCAAGCGCGAGAAATTGTCGCCGTTTCATCATTGCGGCAAACCGCCGTCGAAACGCGCCATGGCACGCCCAACCCCATCAAATTGTTTCTGAAAAGGCCGCCGCTGCCGAACCGGGAGCGAGCCGAAATCGCCGGACATCAAGCACGCATCCTCCTTGTGCAGATAATATCTATTCTTGACAAGGAGTGTGATCATCATTCTTCATGCTGTCCAGTCACTTTACGTTGCGCCTAGACTGATTCACAACACAACACGACATGTGAAGAACAAAATAAGCAGAAATTAAGCTTAATCTTCGATGACTTCGGATGAATGGCCGAAAGGGAGAGAAAATGCGACAGGTCGCCGTCGGAATTCTTGCCTCTATCCTGATATCGAGCGCTGCACTCGCACAAGATGCAGCGCTCGGCGAAAAAGTATTCATCAAGTGTAAAGTTTGCCACCAGGTTGGAGAGACAGCCAAGAATGCCGTAGGCCCTGAGTTGAATGGAATAATCGGCCGTAAATCCGGATCGGTAGAAACTTATACCTATTCACCAGCAATGAAGAGTGCCGGCCTGACCTGGGCAGAGGACACTCTCTCAGAATATCTTAAGAACCCAAAACAGAAGGTGCCCGGCAACAAGATGGCCTTTGTCGGCCTGTCGAAGCCCGACGACATCGCCAATGTCATCGCCTATCTCAAGCAGTTCGACGCCAGCGGCAAGAAGGCACCTTGAGGGGAGCGGCAACCACTGCACACCTACACTGAAAACGCGACAGGCGGATGGGGGCCAGCCCCCGCCCGCCGGTCGCGCAGCCGTCATTCGGCAGCAGCGAATTCCGTCTTGGAATCATGCCTCAGGCCCAGGACCAGCAGGGCCGAGACCAGCGGCAGCAGCGACAGGGCCAGAAGCCCCATGGCGGTGCCTCCCGTCTGGTCCTTGAACCAGCCGATCAGATAGGGTCCGCCGAAGCCGGCGAGATTGCCGATCGAATTGATCAGGGCGATGCCGCCCGCCGCCGATGCGCCGCTCAGGAAGGCGGTCGGCAGGGTCCAGAACAGCGAGAAGGTGCAGAACACGCCGATGGCCGCCACCGTCAGGGCGATCATCGTCAGCACGGGATCGCTCAACGCGCTGGCCGTGGCCAGGGATAGCGCGATCAGGAACAACGGCAGCGCGACATGCCAGACCCTTTCGCGGGTGCGGTCCGAATGCTGCGCCCACAGCACCATGGCGACCGAGCCGAACACATAGGGTATCGCGGTGACGAAGCCGGTCTGGATGTTGCTGAGGCCGAAGGCCTTCACGATCTGCGGCAGCCAGAACTGCATGCCATAGAGCGCCCCGACGAAGCCGAAATAGACCAGACTCAGCACCAGGACCCTGGGCGAGGCCAGCGCCTGACGCAGGCTCATATGGTGTGCGGCCTTCCTCGCGCCCTCCTCGCGCGCCAGGCGATCGGAAAGCCAGCGCTTCTGCTCGGAGCTGAGCCAGGCCGCCGACGCAGGACGGTCGGTGAGATAGAACCAGGTCACGATGCCGAGCAGGGCTGCCGGCAGGCCCTCCAGAATGAAGAGCCATTGCCAGCCCTTGAGACCGCCGACGCCGTCCAGACCCAGCAGATAGCCTGAAATCGGGGCACCGATCACGGTCGATACCGGCACCGCCACGGCAAAAGCGGCGAGGATGCGAGCACGGTATTTGGCCGGATACCAGTAGGTCAGATAGAGGATGATGCCGGGAAAGAAGCCGGCCTCGGCCACGCCGAGCAGGAAGCGCAGCACATAGAAGCTGACCGGACCGGCGACCAGCGCCATCAGCGCCGAGACGATGCCCCAGGTCACCATGATGCGGGCGATCCAGCGGCTGGCGCCGACCTTGTGCAGGATGACGTTGCTGGGCACCTCGAAGAGGAAATAGCCGATGAAGAAGATGCCGGCGCCCCAGCTGAACACCAGGGGCGAAAACTTCAGCTCGTCATTCATGGTCAGGGCGGCAAAACCGAGATTGACGCGGTCGAGATAGGCCAGGAGATAGGCCAGCATCAGGAACGGCAGCAGGCGCCAGGATACGGCACGCACCGTCGATGCCTCGATCGCCTGCCCGTCCCGCTCCGCCATGGCGCTCATCGGGCAATCCTCCCCTTTGCTGGCGGATGCTTGCGACCGGCCTCGTTCGCCGAGCCGGCACACCGCCTTTCCGACGCCGGCGGCAAGTGCGCTCACGACGGAACGCTCTCACCCCAACGCCTTGTTCTGACGCGACCTTGCGGTTCCCGCTGATTCCGTCAAATCACAAAATGCGCCGGCGCCCGCCCGCTACGGCGCTTCTTCCCGGATGCGGTAGGCGCAACGCCGGGCGCCGTGGACAATATGCTCGGTTCGCTCAACGGAGCAGCGTGGCCCGAGCATTTCGCGGAAAATCGCCAGTTCCGAACGGCAGAAACCCTGGCAGGCCGTGGCCGCCGCACAGATCGGGCAGTGGTTCTCGATGAGGAGCCAGCCCCCGTCCTCCATGGGCCGCTGCTGCGCCATGTAGCCCTCGCGCGTGCGAATCCCGGCAAGCGCGGCGACGCGGGCCTCGGTTCCCTCCACCCGGCCAAGCTCGGCGCGGTAGGCCGCGCGCATCTCCTCCTCGCGCGCCGCGATCAGGCGCTCGAGCGCTTCGGGCCCGAGCAGGTCACGGATGTTGCGCAGCAGGCCGACGGTCAGCTCGGCATGGGCGTCGGGAAAGCGGCTATGCCCCTGAGCCGTCAGCCGCCAGAACTGGGAGGGCCGGCCGACGCCCCGAGCCACCGATTCGGTCTCGACCAAGCCTTCGGCGGCGAGCTTCATCAATTGCTGCCGGGCGTTCTCGCCGGTCGTGCCGATCGCCTTGCCGAGCTCGGCCGCCGTCTGCTGCCCCTTCGTCTTCAGGAGGAACAGCAGGCGATCGGGCCCGGACCGTCCCTGCAGGCTCGAATTTTCCAGCTCCGGCGTCGACATGACCCTCTGCAGTCTATATTCAAAGCATCTACTTGCTTTATACGGTTACGAACAGCGGGATGCAATCGCGCGATGGCCCCGTCGTCGCCTCTTGAATTCCAGCAACCCGGCCGCCACTCTCGCAGCATGGCTGAGCATGATGAAGAGGGAGCGAAGACCGCTCCGCCGCCCGCCGATCCGGCAACCGCGCGGGACGTTCACCTCGCCTACAAGGTGGACATCGTCGTGATCGGCGCCGGCCAGGCCGGGCTTTCGAGCGCCTATCATTTGCACGAGCTCGGCCTGCCGGCGGGGCGCGGTTTCCTGGTGCTCGACAAGGCGCCCGCGCCCGGCGGGGCTTGGCAATATCGCTGGCCGTCCTTGACGCTGAGCACCGTCAACCGCGTGCACGATTTGCCCGGCATGGCCTTTGCCGATGTCATCGATCCCGGCCTCACCGAGGTGCCGGCGGCGGAGGCGGTGCCGCGCTATTACCAGGCCTATGAGCGCAAATTCGAGTTGCCGATCTATCGGCCGGTGACGGTCAAGGTGGTGTGCGAGCGCGGTGGGCGCTTCTGGGTCGAGACGGATAGGGAGACCTTTTCGGCGCGCGGCCTGATCAACGCGACCGGCACCTGGGAGACGCCCTATGTTCCCGACTATCCCGGCCGTGAGAGTTTCGGGGGGCGCCAGCTCCACACCCGCGACTACCAGACCGCCGAGGCGTTCGCCGGCCAGCGCGTCCTCGTGGTCGGCGGCGGCATCTCGGCGGTGCAGATCCTCGACGAAATCTCGCGCGTGACGCAGACGATCTGGGTGACCCGCCGCGAGCCTGAGTTCCGCGACAGGCAGTTCACGCCCGAGGACGGGCGGGCCGCCGTCGCCCTGGTCGAGGATCGGGTGCGGCGCGGCCTCGTGCCCGGCTCGATCGTCTCGGTCACCGGCCTGCCCCTCACCCCGGCCCTGCGGGCGGCGCGCGAGCGGGGCGTGCTGGCGCGCCGGCCGATGTTCAGCACGATCACGCCCGAGGGCGTGCGCTGGGCCGACGGCAGCGAGGAAAAGGTCGACGTCATCCTGTGGTGCACCGGCTTTCGCTCCTCGCTCGACCACCTGGCGCCGCTGCAGATCCGCGAGGACGATGGCGGCATCGTGATGGCGGGCCGGCTGGCGACCGAGGTCGCCCGCGATCCGCGCATCCATCTCGTCGGCTACGGCCCCTCGGCCTCGACCATCGGCGCCAACCGCGCCGGCGCCGCGGCCGCCCGGGAGCTGACGGCGACGCTGGGGATCGGCGGTGAGCCGATGAGCCCGGCTCCTGCGGAGTAAGGCTCAATTAGCCTTCCCCACTTCGTGGAGAAGGCTGGTCGCGTTCCTCTTTTCAAGGCATCCGGATGAGTGAGAGCTCACCCGGTCTTCAGCGCATCCGTGTCGATCGGCAAGGTGCGCACGCGCTTGCCGGTGGCGGCGAAGACGGCGTTGGCGACGGCCGGGCCGACGGCGACCGTCGCCGTCTCCCCGATGCCGCCGGGGGCCTCGGCGCTCTTGACCAGATGGGTTTCCACCACCGGTACTTCGTCGATGCGCATGGGCAGATAGGTGTCGAAATTGCCCTGCTCGACTCGGCCGTCCTTCAGGGTGATGGCGCCGTGCAGCGCCGCCGTAAGCCCGAAGATCGCCCCGCCCTCGACCTGCGCGGCGATGGTGTCGGGATTGACCTGCAGGCCGCAATCGACGGCGCAGGTGAGGCGATGCACCTTGAGCGTGCCGTCGGCCGCCGTCTCCACCTCGGCCACCATCGACATGAAGCTGCCGAAGGCGAACTGCACCGAGACACCGCGCCCGCGCCCCTTGGGCAAAGGCTTGCCCCAGCCCGCCTTCTCGGCCGCCAGCGTGAGCACGCCGAGCGCCCGCGGATTATGGGCGAGCAGTTCCTTGCGATAGGCGACCGGGTCCGCCTTGGCCGCGGCAGCCAGCTCGTCCATGAAGCTCTCGACCACGAAGACGTTGTGCGTCGGCCCGACGCCGCGCCACCAGGAGGTCGGGATGCCCGGCGGCTCGACCCGGACATAGTCGACATGGATGTTGGGCAGGGCATAGGGCGGCTCGGCGGCCGCTTCCACCGCATCGGAATCGATGCCGTCCTTGAAGGCCGGCGGGAAATAGCGGGCCAGGATGGAGGAGCCGGAAATCCGATGCGTCCAGGCCACCGGCTTGCCCGAAGCGTCGAGCCCGGCCGACATCCGGTCGAAATAATAGGGCCGGTACATGTCGTGCTGGATGTCCTCCTCGCGGCTCCAGATCACCTTCACCGGCCCGTCCACCTGCTGGGCCACCTTGACGGCGCGCGCGACGCCGTCCGCCTCCAGCCGGCGCCCGAAGCCGCCGCCGATCAGGTGGTTGTAGACCTTGACCTTGTCCTTGGGCAGGCCGGTGATCTCGGCAGCGATCGCCTGGGCCATGGTGGGCACCTGCGTGCCGACCCAGACCTCGCAGCCATCCTTGCGCACATGCACGGTGCAGTTCATCGGCTCCATGGCGGCATGGGCGAGGAAGGGCACCTGGTAGATGGCTTCGAGCTTCGTGGCCGCGCCGGCGAGCGCCTTGGCGGTGTCGCCCTCGTTGCGGGCGACCGCCCCCGGCTGCTTGGAGGCCTCGGTGAGCTGGCTGATGATCTGGGCGCTGTCGACCTTGGCGTTCGGCCCGTCGTCCCAGGTGATGTTGGCGGCGGCGAGACCCTTCTTGGCCGCGCCCATATGGTCGGCGACCACGGCGACGGCGTCGTCGGTCTTGACCACCTGCCTGACGCCCTTGACGGCGAGCACCGCCTTGTCGTCCACGGATTTGGGCTTGCCGCCGAACACCGGCGAAATGGCGATGGCGGCGACCTTCATGCCCGGCAGCTTGACGTCGATGCCGAACTCGGCCTTGCCGACCACCTTGTCCGGCGTATCCAGCCGTTTGGCCGGCGTGCCCAGGAGCTTGAAGTCCTTGGGGTCCTTGAGCTTGAGGCTCTCGGGGGCGGGCACCGGCATGGTGGCGGCCTCGTCGGCGAGCTCACCATAGCCAAGCGTGGCATTGCTGGCCGGATTGAGCACGGAACCGTCGCGGGTCGTCAGCTTGGCGGCATCGACGTTCCAGCGCTTGGCGGCGGCGGCGACCAGCATGGTGCGGGCGGCCGCGCCGGCCTGCCGCAGGGGCTGCCAGAAGGCGCGTATGGTGGTGGAGCCGCCGGTGGCCTGGCTGCCGAGCAGGGCGTTGCCATAGAGCTTGTCGTCGGGCGGGGCATGTTCGAGCTTGACCTGGTGGAGGCCGACCTCCAGCTCCTCGGCCAGCAGCATGGCCTGGGCGGTGTAGACGCCCTGGCCCATCTCGACCATCGGCATCACCAGCGTCACCAGGCCCTGCCTGTCGATGCGGATGAAGGCGTTGGGCGCGAAATCCTTGGCCTCGGCCGCGGCGACCGGCGATCCGGCCAGCGGCGGCAGAGCGAGCGTGAGAACGAAGCCGCCGCCGATGGCGGCTCCCGCCTTCAGGAAGGCGCGGCGATCGAGGTGTGAACGTGTATCGGTACCGTCGGGCATGATCCCTTCCTCCCTCAAGCAGCGGCGTGATGGATGGCGGCGCGGATACGCTGATAGGTGCCGCAGCGGCAGACATTGCCGGACATGGCAGCATCGATGTCCTCGTCGCTC
Source organism: Labrys sp. 22185 (assembly GCF_052045555.1). Taxonomy (NCBI): domain Bacteria; kingdom Pseudomonadati; phylum Pseudomonadota; class Alphaproteobacteria; order Hyphomicrobiales; family Xanthobacteraceae; genus Labrys; species Labrys sp. 22185. Next base: position 100,835 of record NZ_JBQEPH010000010.1, read on the forward strand.
GGCTTGGGCGTGGCGGCGAGCAGGGCCGCGGCCGACATCAGCTGGCCGGACTGGCAATAGCCGCACTGCACCACTTCGAGATCGAGCCAGGCCTTCTGCAGGGCCTTGCCCTGCGGGGTCTGCCCGATCGCCTCGATGGTGGTGACGGCGCTCTCGCCGACGCTTTCCAGCGGCGTGATGCAGGAGCGCGTCGCCGTGCCGTCGACATGCACGGTGCAGGCGCCGCACAAGGCGGCACCGCAGCCGAACTTGGTGCCCGTCATGCCCAGAATGTCACGCAGCACCCATAAAAGCGGCGTGTCGCCATCGGCATCGATGGTGTGGGCGGTTCCGTTGATCTTGATGGTATAGGCCATGGCAGTCTCCCGCGAGTCGGAGGAGCATATCCCCTCCTTGGAGTGGTTCCAGACAATCAGCCTAGGACGGCGGGAGCAAGAGCTCAATCGATCACAAGCCGGTGTGGGCTTTGCGGCGCGCGCATGGCGGGTAAGTCGGCGTGTCATCCCGCGCGCGGTGCGGCATGCAATGCTGCATCGCAGTCAGACCAAACCGGAGGCTTGGTCCGGGGACCGCTACGATGTCGCCCATACTCCTCTTGCGGTCCCGGATCTGCGCAGCGGCACTTCGCGCCGCAGCGCGTCCGGGATGACGAGCGGGAGAGCGCCCTCGCCTCACACACTGCTCAGCAGCAGGCTCGTCTCGCTGTTCGAGACCCCGTCGATCAGCCGGACCTCGCGCAGCACGCGGTCGAATTCGGCCAGACTCGCGGCGCGGATATTGGCGACCAGGTCCCAATTGCCGTTGGTGGTGTGCAGCGTGTGCACCTCCGGCAGGCCGCGCAGCTTGCGGATGACCTGCGTGGTCGACTTGCCGACCACCTCGATCATCATCACCGCATGCACGGCGTTCATGTCGTAATCCTCGCGGACGCGGGCGGTGAAGCCGAGCAGCGTGCCGGTTTCGATCAGGCGGTCGAGCCGGTTCTGCACCGTGCCGCGCGCCACGCCCAGCGCATCGGCGAGCTTGGAGAGCGAGGCCCGGCCATCGCTGCGCAGATGCGCGATGATGCCGCGATCCAGCGCATCGGGAATATATTTGACCGTTTCGGCATCCCGCCCCGTCACTGACATTTTTTACAATCCGACCTGACAATCTGTTCAATGAACTGACAATTCTAGCACAGGATTGCGATTTCGGTGAACATCCGGACGGCCTAGGCTAGGGCCAACAGTGACCGTTCAGGGATTTTTCGATGACCGCTCCCCTGCCCTCGCAGAAGGCGATGGTGCCTTTCGTCAGCGTCGAGAACATGATGCGCCTCGTCCACCATCTCGGCATCGAGCGGGTGCTGGCCGAACTCACCGACCTGATCGAGGAAGATTTCGCCCGCTGGGAGAGCTTCGACAAGACCCCGCGCGTCGCCAGCCATTCGCGCGACGGCGTGATCGAGCTGATGCCGACCTCTGATGGCACCATCTACGGCTTCAAATATGTCAACGGCCACCCGAAAAACACCGCCGAGGGCCTGCAGACCGTCACCGCCTTCGGCCTGCTCGCCGATGTCGCCACCGGCTATCCCGTGCTCCTGACCGAGATGACGCTGCTGACGGCGCTGCGCACCGCCGCGACCTCGGCCATGGCCGCCCGCCACCTCGCGCCCAAGGGTGGGAAGGTGATGGCGATGATCGGCAATGGCGCCCAGGCCGAGTTCCAGGCCCTGGCCATGAAGGCGGTGTGCGGCATCGACACCGTGCGCCTCTACGACATCGATCCCCGGGCCACCGAGAAGACCGCCCGCAACCTTCAGGGCAGCGGCCTCACCGTCATCCCCTGCACCTCCTCGCAGCAGGCGATCGAGGGCGCCGCCATCGTCACCACCTGCACCGCCGACAAGCAGTTCGCCACCATCCTCACCGACAACATGGTCGGCCCCGGCATCCACATCAACGCCATCGGCGGCGACTGCCCCGGCAAGACCGAGCTGCACAAGGACATCCTCGCCCGCGCCGACTGCTTCGTGGAATATCCGCCGCAGACCTGGATCGAGGGCGAGATCCAGCAGATGGACCGCTCCTATCCGATCACCGAGCTCTGGCAGGTCGTCACCGGCCAGGTGCCGGGCCGGCGCGACGAGCGCCAGATCACCCTGTTCGACAGCGTGGGCTTCGCCATCGAGGACTTCTCGGCCCTGCGCTATCTGCGCGCCCAGATCGTCGGCACCGATTTCTACCAGGAACTCGACATGATCGCCGACCCCGACGATCCGCGCGACCTCTTCGGCATGCTGCAGCGCGCCCGCTGAGGCGGGGCATTCAAATACGTCATCCCGGACGCGCTGCGGCATGAAATGCTGCAGCGTAGATCCGGGACCGCCAGCGGAATGTGGATCGCCAACGATGCGATCCCGGATCTGCGCCGCACCACTGCGTGCTGCGGCCCGTCCGGGATGACCAGATTGCTTCCTTCTCCCCCGGAGCCCCCATGTCCAAGCGCCCCACCTTCTCCGTCCAGGCCCCCTCCGCCGTGGTAATGGTTCGCCCGCACCACTTCACCGTCAACACCGAGACGGCCGCCGACAATCATTTCCAGGTCGCCGGCACAGGCGGCGAAGATCTCGCCCCGCTGGCTCATGCCGAGATCACCAGGGCGGCCGAGACCCTGGCGGCCCACGGCGTCACCGTGCACCTCTTCGAGGACGAAAGCCGGACAACCCCGGATTCGGTGTTTCCCAACAACTGGTTCTCCACCCATGCCGGCGGCCATGTCGCCCTCTATCCGATGAAGGCGCCGAGCCGGCGGCGCGAGCGCCGGGCCGACGTCATCGAGATGCTGAAGACCGATTACCGCGTGCAGGAGGTCATCGACTATTCCGGCCTGGAGCCCGACGGCCTGTTCCTGGAAGGCACCGGCGCCATGGTGCTCGACCATATCGACCGCGTCGCCTATGCCGTGCGCTCCGACCGCACCGACCCGATCGCCCTCGAGCGCTTCTGCACCCATTTCAACTTCGAGCCGATGGCCTTCGACGCCCGCGACGACAAGGGCGCCGCCATCTACCACACCAATGTCCTGATGTGCATCGCCACCGATTTCGTGCTGATCGGCCTCGACATGATCGTCGACCGCGCCCGCAAGGCCGAGATCGTCGCCCGCCTCGAACGCTCCGGCCGCGACGTGCTGGCGCTGAGCAACCGCCAGATCGAGAACTTTGCCGGCAACGCCATCGAGCTGCAGGGCAAGGACGGCCGCCTCCTCGCCCTCTCGACCACGGCGTTGGCCGCCCTGACGCCCGAGCAGCGCGAGATCATCGAGCAGAGCGCCATTTGCGTCGCGCTTGATATTCCGACCATCGAACGTGCGGGGGGATCGGTGCGGTGTACGCTGGCGGGTGTGCATCTCACGCCGCGGGGGTGAGGCACGCCCGACTTGAAGTGCACAGTGTCGCTCTGAAAGTCATCGAGATCGATATCCAAAATTCGAAGTGTAGCGGGTGCACTCACAATTGTTTCTTCTCCCCGCAAAAGAGCTTCGTTAGCCAATAAAAGCGCGCGGGAGGCTCCCTAAAGCCGCTAAGCCAGCCGGCATAAGAATCATTCGATGGGATCAGATCATCGGCCAACGCCCTCGTCCAATCTGCTGCCGGCAACGGATCTGCCGACGCAAGAAACCTGAAGCGCTTGCGTCGGTGCTTGCGCCCATATTTCGCCAGGTCGTCATAGAGCTGTTGCGTATAAAATATGCAATCATCGTTATATGAATAGACGGCGCCTATAATGTCTTTGTAGCGTGCGTCGATCTGGCCGAGGGGATTTGGAAGTGCAAAGTAGGCGACGTTGAAATTTTCCTGATCCTTTCCCTGGTTCGTTCTCATCTCCTCAAGGAGCTTATTTCTCTGATCAATCGTTGAATTCAAAATATTGGATGTTTTAGCTAGGTCGAGAGCGGCCATCACGGCCCGGGTCGGGGCCGAAATTTTGTCTAAGACGAGAGCGCGCAGGACGTCATAGGGCAAATCGATCGTGGGATCGACCGCAGGTCTGCCTTAAACTGAAATCGAGATTCAGCGGGAATTTGCCCAGCTGCGTGCTCCTGCAAAAACCGTTCAACCGATTGAACTTGCTGCACGTATCCCTCGTGAAGCGGGCGGATGAGCTGTTTCTTCGCGACGCAATGGCTGCTGCAGATCGATACGGTGAGCGTAAGGGCTGTCTTCAGACTGTTGAGCTCGGCTATAAAAGCCTGACGTTTCTGACCGAAGAGACTAATGAAAAACCCGCCCATGGCCCCGAAAAAGCCACCGGAAATCGCTGAAATGAAGGGCAGGCTGTTGGCGTCGCTAACACTTTTCCATATCGATTGAACATCCATTTTGTCGTACCCGCCGTTCCGGACTCGAAGATTTTGAGACTACAAATTGAAGCGCGGATGTTAGAGGAGCGTTGAGGAAACTGCTAGTGCGTCGAGTTCTTTAACTGACGGGACCCGTCCTAGTTCAACGCAGCGCACAAGCAAAAGTATAAGGATGCGACTAGCTTGCCTATACCCTTCTTCTAGCATGCTTGATTTTGTAACGCCGCCGTGAACAGCTTTTGAACGAATACCGTAGGCTTTCTTGACATCCTCAAAAAACGTAATTTTCTCATCGACACTGCCATCCAACATCAAGGCAGCATATAGAGCAATACGTCGATTTAGTTCCGCATCGACAGATAACAGCCCTTCAATCCCAGACCAGAGCAGCATAATACGCATGTCGCTATCAAATAGATAGTGAGCGTTACCATAACAACGCATGGCAGCATTGAAAGCCGGAATCTTAATTAAACGATCGAATGTATCATGATTTGTCTTAGCCCATTGCAAATGACTGGATGTTACTTTTTCGATCGATGTTAACGGACGCATCATAAAGTTGCGATTGGCAGCGCTGTAGATTGGCGCGGCTTCACCCGTAACTGAATATAGTGAGCAGCACGGTACTTTGCACGCAAGGCTGAGAAGATGGAATAGCCACAACGCATTCCAACTCTTGACAGCAAGAAGCTCTGGGCTTCGTTCGTCTGTAATTTGGATTGCGAAACTCGCAATGGGATGGCCAGTGACGACCATCGCATAATCGAAAAAACGCTTACTGCCATCGGCAACGTTGTTCATGTCCAGGGCCGGAATTGTCGATGTAATTGTAATGCCGGGCATAAGCTCAAAATCATTAGTGAGGCTGATACCGTGCCCAACTATGCAAACTTGTTGTGAAGATCTGTCGGTACGTATGCTGACCATCATATTTCCGCAACGATAAAATTTCTATCTTAGCTTAAGCTGAATAGTCTCGAGTTTCGTAGACGCCGTTGGGCTACATATTGTACTGTCGTTCGAACTTGACGGGTAACAGTACCCCTTTCCTAACGTGCTTGCGCTTGGGGTTGTAGAACATCTCGATGTAGTCGAACACGTCCTGCCTTGCCTCCTCGCGCGCTCGGTAAGTTTTGCGGCGAATTCGCTCGCACTTGAGCAGTCTGAAGAAGCTCCCTACCACGGCGTTGTCGTGACAGTTCCCGCGCCGGCTCATCGAATGCTCCAGATTGTAGTGCCGCAGGAAGGCTGCCCAATCCATGTTGGTGAACCGAGAGCCTTGATCCGAGTGAATCAGGGATTACGGTCACAGTGGGGGACTACGGTGACAGCGCATTTAATTGAAGACGGAAGATCGCGAGCGGTCTGATGCCGTCGACTCCAGCGTCCATCCTATCCTTCTCAAACAACGTCGGGCCGTTGCTTGATCAACGCAGGCAACACCAGCCCCGCAATGATGAAGGCCGCGCCCCAGATGTCATAGCCATGCAGGCTTTCCCCGAGCAGGAGATAGGCGAGCAGGGCCACGAAGACGGTCTGCAGATAAAGCAGCATGCTGGCGCGGCCGGCGCCGAGCGCCTCGACGCTGCGATTGTAGAGATAATACATCAGCGCGCCGCCCGGCCCGGCCAGATAGGCGAGCGCCAGCAGGCCGTTCGCGTTCAGGGCCGAGCCGCCGCCGGTCAGCTCCCACAGATAGAACGGCAAAGCGGCAAGGGCGCCGGCGCCGAGCAGGACCACCACCGTGGGCAGCAGGGGGATGCCGAATCTGGCACGGCGCAGCAGCACGGTGTAGAGGCCCCAGCAGAAGGCGCTGCCGACGATCCACAATTCACCGGCGCTGAACTGCAGCCCCAGTAGCGCGCCGAGATCGCCATGGGCCACGATGACCAGCATGCCGGCCAGAGCGAGCAGCGCGCCGATAGCCTTCCACAGGCCGAGCGGCTCGCCCAGCACGATGCGGGCAATCACCATGGTCATCACCGGTGACAGCGCCATGATGATGCCGGCGGTGGTCGCGTTGGTGAAATGGAGTCCGGTATAGATCATGCCCTGGCACAGCGTCAGGCCGATCGCACCGACGAGCAGGACCTCCAGCGGCCGCGAGCGGATCAAGGCGATGATCGCGCCGTAATGGCGATGCACGATCGGCAGCAGGATGGCGCAGGCCAGCAGCAGCCGCCAGAAGCAGAGCGCCCAGGGCCCCATTTCCGGCGCCGCCCATTTGGCCGCGATGTAGACGCCGGCCGAAAGAAGCCAGCCCAGGATCGCGGTCGCGTAGGCGATCGGAAGGGATTCGCCGGGGGCGGCCTTCGCATCGTCGGGATGTGCCATCGGCAGCATGTGGATCCCAGCCTCCTCCCTCGCCGACGGACCGGGCGCGATTGCAGCCCCGCCTCGCCGGGCGCTACGCTCCGGCCTGGCCTGGAGCCCCATCGGCGCTCTTCGATCTGCCGGCCTAGCGACCAACCGCCCCTTTATTCGGATGGGGACCGTTTCTTGCAAGATAACGAGGCTTTCGCCTTACCCGTTTCAGAAGATCGGCGTGTACGCTGCGAACAACAACCTCGCCTTTACCCCGATTTTGCTTCCGTAACGGAAATTACGACTGATTGCGAACGCCGATTGCCAAGCATAGTGTCACGATGCGCCAGTCTTTATCAAGGAGCATGCCGTGACCGAGCAAGAGCGCAGCCTGGAGGAAATCGCCGCCATCCGCGACCTGCTGGCCGCCAAGCCCCGGCCGGTCGGATGGGGCGAGCGGCGCGCACGGCTCGACGAGGTCGGGACGCACTGGCCTGTTGCCGACGATGTCGTCTGCACGGAAGTCGCGTGCGACGGCGTCCCCGGCGAATGGTCGATGGCGCCGGGCAGCGACGCCGGGAAGGTGCTGCTCTACTTCCACGGCGGCGGCTACTGCTCGGGCTCCATCGAGAGCCATCGCCGGCTGGTGACGGAGGCCGGCCGCGCGGCAAGCATGCGGACCCTGGCGATCGACTATCGCCGCGCGCCCGAGCAGCCTTTTCCGGCCCAGCACGAGGACGCCCTCGCGGCATGGCACTTCCTGCGGCGGCAGGGCATCGCCGCCGAAGACATCGCGGTCGGCGGGGACAGTGCGGGCGGCAATCTCACTCTGGCCCTGATCGGCCGCCTGCGCGCCGCCGGCGAGCCCCTGCCCCGCTGCGCCTGGCTGATTTCGCCCTGGACGGATCTCACAATGTCGGGCGCGACGCTCGCCGGCAAGGAGCCGATCGATCCGATCATCCACAGGGCCTATCTGGAGGAGCTTGCCGCCGCCTATGTCCCGGCGGGGATAGACCGTGGCGACCCGCTGATCTCGCCTCTGTTCGCCGACCTGCGCCGCTTCCCGCCGCTGCTGATCCAGGTCGGTTCGGCCGAGACGTTGCTGTCGGACGCCACGCGGCTGGCCGAAGCCGCCGGGAGCGCGGATGTGCCGGTGCGGCTCGAGATCTGGCCGCATATGATCCACGCCTGGCCGCTCTGGAATGCGGGCCTGGAAGACGGCCGGCGTGCGCTTGTCGCCGCGGGTGCGTTCATGCGCAACGCCGGGGGCTAGACGGTTGCCGCCGACTCCCCGCCGGCGGCCGCCTTCTTCCCTTACGCTCTCTGCCGTGCAATCACGCCCAGCGCCGTGGTGATCGCCCGGGCGAAGGTCAGCGCGCCGATCCCGTCCACGTCGCGCTCCGGCATGAATTCCACGAAGTCCATCGCCTCGATGCGGCCGCGGCGGGCGGCGCCCTTGATGAGGTCGACGAGCTGGTAGTAGGTGAGGCCCCCCGGGGCGCGGCCGATGACGCCGGGCACCAAAGCCGGGTCGAGGGCGTCGGCATCGATGCAGATGACGATGCGGCTGCCTTCGGGGATGAGGGCGAGAGCGGCCTCGACGCCCTGGCGGTGCAGGTCATGGGCCGGCACGAATTTGACGCCCCAGGCCAGCGCATCCTCATAGTCGCTGGTCGCGGCCGAGCCGATGCCGCGGGCGCCGACCTGGATGATGCGCTCGATATGGGGCATTTCCGACGCCCGGCGCATGGTGGAGGAGAGGCCGAGGCGCTCGTCCATATGCACCTCGCGCCAGTCGATATGGGCATCGATCTGCAGGATGGTGTAGCGAGCGCCCGCCTCCGCCCCCAGGGCTTCGAGCATGGGGATGGGGATGGAATCATCGCCCCCCAGCACGATCGGCACCGCGCCGCGGGCGCGGATCGTCTTGACGGCGGCGGCGATGGCGGCGCGGTTGGCGGCGCCGTCGCTCTCGTCATAGGGCAGGTTGCCGCAATCGACGGCGCGCAGGCGCGGCTCCGGGAAGACCTTGCCGCCATTGTCGAAATCATGACGGTCGACATTGGCGGTGAAGGCGGCGGTGGCGCGGCGCAGGGCATCCGGCGCGTTGCGGCAATAGGCGCCGACTGAGCGGTAGGGCGTGGCGCAAGGCGCGCCGATCAGGGCGATCGGGGCGGCGAGCGTGGCAAGGTCGCGGCATTCCTCCAGGCCGAGGAAGGTGAGCGTATCGGCCGCCGCGCCGAACAGCGCGCCGAGATCGGCTTTCTGGTTCATGATGGAAATCCTCTATGCGGGCCGCCCGCGGGCGGCATCGGGTTGGAAAATGGAATGGCGAGCAACTGCTCACCTCCTGTCATTCCGGGCGCGGTGCAGCATGAAATGATGCGCCGCAGACCCGGAACCGCGTCGGAATAAAACGCCTTGCTCCTCCCGCGATCCCCGGACCAAACCTTTGGTTTGGTCTGACTGCACCGCATCACTGCGTGCTGCGATGCGTCCGGGACGACAACTCAAACAACTGCGGCGCCTCAGGACGGGCGGACGTCGAGATAGCCGGCCCAGCGGCGCTCGACGAGGCGGAAAGCGCCGACCAGGACGAAGGTCAGGACGAGGTAGACGATCGCGGCCGCGACATAGGGCTCGAACTGGATGTAGTAGTTCAGCGTGATCATGCGGGCGACGCCGGTGGTCTCCAGCAAGGTGACGGTGCTGGCGAGCGAGGTGGCGTGCAGCATCATGATGGTCTCGTTGCCGTAGAGCGGCAGCGCCCTGGTCAGCATCGCCGGCACCAGGATGCGCCGCGCCCGCGTCCAGCCGGACATGCCATAGGCGGTGGCGGCCTCCACCTCGCCGGGCGGGATGTGGCGGAGCGCCCCGGCGAAGATCTCGGTGGTGTAGGCGGTGGTGTTGAGCACGAAGGCGATCAGCACGCAGACGAGCGGGCTGGAGAGCCAGGGCCAGAGCAGGCTGGCGCGCACCAGCTCGAACTGGGCGAGGCCGAAATAGATCAGGAAGAGCTGCACCAGCAGCGGTGTGCCGCGGAACACCAGCGTATAGGCGAAGACCAGGCTGCGGATCAGCCGGTTGGCGCTGTTGCGCGCGAAGGAGAGCGGGATGGCAAGGCAGAAGGAGATCGCCAGGGACGCGACGGTGAGGACCAGCGTCAGCTGCGCCCCTTCGGCATAGAGGCCGAGATTCTCGGCAATGACGTCCCAGTTCATGGCGCCAGCTTCCTTGTGCCGAGCTCGTAGCGTCGCGCCAGCCAGGCCAGCACCAGCATGGAGAGGATGGTGATGGCGAGATAGAAGCCGCCGGCGACCAGGTAGAAGGTGAAGGGCTTGCCGGTGGCCTCGGCCGCCCCCTTGGCGCGGAACATCACGTCCTGCAGGCCGATGAGGGAGACCAAAGCCGTCGCCTTGACCAGCACCAGCCAGTTGTTGGTGAAGCCGGGCAGCGCCAGGCGGATCATCTGCGGCAGCACGATGCGGGTGAAGATGCGGGTGCGCCCGAGCCCATAGGCCTCCGCCGCCTCGATCTGGCCGCGGGGGATGTTGAGAAGCGCGCTCTTGAAGGTCTCGGTCATGTAGGCGCCGAAGATCAGGCCGAGCGTGGCGATGCCGGCCCCGAGCGGGGAGAATTCGACCTGGATGTCGAAGCCGAGCCATTCGCCGACCTGGCCGATGAAGGAGGGCAGGCTGTAGAAGACCAGCAGCATCATGACGAGATCGGGGATGCCGCGCACCACGAAGGTGTAGATCCCCGCGAGCGCCGCCAGCGTCCTATGGCGCGAGACCTTGCACAGGGCCGCGCCGAGGCCGAGCAGGACGGCCACCACCAGCGAGGCGAAGGCCAGCAGCAGGGTGATCGCCCCTGCCGCCAGGATCGTGCGGACGAAATCGAGGATCATCTCCGGTCATTCGCCGAAATATTTGGCGTCCAGCGCCTTGAGCTTGCCGTTGTCCCTGAGGATGGCGAGGCCCTTGTTGATCTCGGCCACCAGAGCGGTGTTCTTCTTGCCGATGGCGATGGCGACGCCCTCGCCGAACTCCTTGGCATCCTTGCCGGTGAGCTGCGGGCCGACCAGCTCGTAATCCTTGCCGGCATCCGACTTCAGGAAGCTGGCGGCGATCTGGGCCTGGTAGCTGATGTGCAGCTCGGCGCGGCCGGCGGTCAGCTCCAGATAGGGGGCGCTGCCGGTGTCGTAGCGCTTGATGGTCGCCTTGGGGAAATGGCTGGTGACATAGGCGTCCATCGGCGTGCCCGTCTGCACCGCGATGGTCTTGCCCGCCATGCCCTCGGGCGTGAACTCGAAAGTCGAGCCCTTCTTGGCCACGAAGCGGAAGATCGGGTGGTTGTAGATGTCGGAGAAGGCGATCACCTTGCGGCGCTTCTCGGTGACGGTGAGCTGGGAGATCAGCGCATCATATTTGCCGTCGATCAGGCCGGGGATCATGCCGTCCCAGGCGGCGTTGAAGATGTCGCAGTCGAGCTTGGCGGCCTCGCAGATCGCCTGCATCAGCTCGACGTCGTAGCCGACCAGCTTGCCGTTGGCATCGATCGATTCGAAGGGCGGGAAGGTGGCGTCGGTGGCGATCTTGATCTTGTCGGCGGCCTGGGCCGTGAGGGCCTGCGCGCCGGCGGCGGCAAGGCCGAGCAGGAGGGCGGCGACGGCGTTTCTGAAGCGAATGCTCATGATGGGTCTCTCGGGATGGGATCTGTCGTTGCGGGAGCCGGTTTCCACCGGCCTTGGCCAGGCCGCTGCGGCTAATGCTGCAAACGCCCGGCAAGGAATTGCCGCAGCCTGTCGCTGCGGGCGTCGGTGAAAACGGCCTCGGGCGGGCCCTCTTCCTCGATGGCGCCGTTGTGCAGGAAGACGACGCGGCTGGAGGCATGGCGGGCAAAGCCCATCTCATGCGTCACCACGATCATGGTGCGGCCCTCCTCGGCGAGGGCCTGCATGACCTTGAGCACCTCGCTCACCAGTTCCGGATCGAGCGCCGAGGTCGGCTCGTCGAACAGCATCACGTCGGGGTTCATGCTGAGCGCCCGGGCGATCGCCACGCGCTGCTGCTGGCCGCCGGAGAGATGGGCCGGATAGCGCTGCAACACCTCCTGGCCGAGGCCGACCTTAGCGAGATTGGCCCTGGCCCGCTCGGTCGCCTCCGCCCTGGAGACGCCCAGCACGCTGATCGGCGCCTCGATGACGTTGTCGATCACGCTCATATGCGACCACAGGCAGAAATTCTGGAACACCATGGCGAGGCGGCTGCGCATGCGCTGGAGCTGCCTCTTGTCGGTGGCCCGGAGGAAGCCGTCGCCGTCCCTGACCGTCTTCAGCGCCTCGCCGTCGATGACGACGCTGCCGGCGGTGGGGCGCTCGAGGAAATTGATGCAGCGCAGGAAGGTGCTCTTGCCCGAGCCGCTGGCCCCGATGATGCTGATGACATCACCGGCCGCGGCCTGGAGGGAGACGCCCTTGAGGACCTCGACCTTGCCATAGGATTTGCGGATACCGTCCACGGCCAGCTTGTGCATGCTTCTTCCCAATCCGGCCGCGTTCGTCCGCCACCAAGACCCCTCTCCAGCGCCAGACTTGTCCATCCAATCGCGACGGTGCTCATAAAATCAGAAGGCCGGCCTGGGGCAATTGATATTTGATCATCAAATAGATGACGTCATTTCATCTATTGTGCATTCTCAGGGCAGATTGCCTGCGAAGGAGGCACGGACCAGTGGCGTATCCGCTCCATTCCTGAAGGGATCTCAACTGTACACCATTCAGTCAACCGATCTGCCAGGCGGCGGCATCCTTGCCGAAGCGCGCGAGGAGCCAGCGCAGGAAGAGCCGCACGCCCGAGCGCTGCAGGCCGGCATGGGTGGAGACGACATACCAGCCGCCGAAGGCGTCGATGGCGGTGGAGAAGGGCCGCAGCAGCGTGCCGCTCCTGACATCCGCCCCCGAGAGCGTGTCGCTGGCCAGGGCGACGCCGGTGCCGTTGATGGCGAGGTCGATCGCCATGCCGAGATCGCTGCAATAGAGATGGCTGCTATAGGGGCCGAAATCGCGCTCGCCGGCCTCGGAGAGCCAGCGCCGCCATTCGGCGCCGTCGTCCCAGTGCAGCAGGATGGCGCTGCGCAGTTCCAGCGGGCTGGTGATGCGCCGGCCGATGCGCTGGAACAAGGTCGGGCTGCAGACCGGCATGATGCTGACATGGGCGAGCTGCGCCGACCATTTGTCGTCCCAGCCGCCGGCGCCGAAGACGATGCCGATATCGGCATCCACCAGCTCATGGATACGGTGGTTCTCGGTGAGCTTGATATGGCATTCGACGGCCAGGTGGTCCTGGCAGAAATCGGCGAGGTTCTTGGCGAGCCAGCCGCTGGCGAACATCGGCGGGCAGGCAATGCCGATGCGCCCGCCGTCCTGGTCCGCCTCCGACAGGCGCAACGCGGTGTTGGTGATGTCCTGCAGCGCGGCCGAGACCGTCTTGGCGAAGACCCGGCCGGCATCGGTGAGCACCACGCCGCGCCCGGCCTTGTGGAAGAGCGGATAGCCCAGCACTTCCTCCAGTCGGCGCAGCTGGTGGCTGACGGCGCTGTCGGTCAAGGCGAGCTCGCCGGCGGCCCGGGTCAGGCTTTCATGCCGCGCCGCTGCCTCGAAGGTGCGCAGCACGCCGAGTGGCAGGTTACGCATCGCCGCGCCCCGTCATGACACCGGCCTGGCCTTCATCCTTCACCTCGGATCTCCCCAACCATGGCTGGCTGCCGGGATATCATCTAGGATGGCGCCATGCCCTCCTCAGATGCGATTCGTATTGCAGCCGCCGTCATCGTCCGTGCCGACGGTATGACACTCCTGGTCAGAAAACGAGGGACAACGGCCTTCATGCAGCCAGGCGGCAAGATCGAGCCCGACGAGCAGCCCCGCCAGGCCCTGTGCCGCGAGCTCGCCGAGGAGATCGGCCTCGCGGTCGATCCGGGCAAGCCCGTCTATCTCGGCCGGTTCGAGGCCCCGGCGGCGCATGAGGACAACAGGATGGTCGAGGCCGAGATCTTCCGCCTCGACATCGCCGAGCCCGTCGCCGCCACGGCCGAGATCGAGGAGATCGCCTGGGTCGATCCCAAGGCACCCGGCCCGCTGCCCCTCGCCGCCCTGACACGCGACCATGTGCTGGCCCTCGCGACGGCGCTTGGCGGGGACTGACGCGGTTTGCCATTTGACGGACTATGATTGCTTGCGGAGTGCCGCCCCTTGCCCTTGCAAAGCAAGGGCTGGCCTCTCCCCGTAAGAACGGGGCGAGGAGGCGTAAGCGCCGCGACTGATCCTCGGGCCTTTCGTCTCGCCCAACGGTTGTGCGAGATGTTAGATTCTCAGAACCAAGCGTTCCGTCGAAGTCTCCTCGCCCCCGTTCTTACGGGGAGAGATACGGTGAGGGGCTGTGCGACTTGGAAGGTCGAGGTAAACAACTACACCCATTATGAGGTGCTTCCATGACTCCGCTTTCCCCATGACCGACCTCGTGCCGAGTGAAGAAAAACGCCAGGCATTCTACGACGACGTTCGCAAGGCATGGGACGAGTACCAGGCAACCGGCTTGCACGTAACCGGCGAAGAGGTCGCGGCTTGGCTGGAAACATGGGGCACGGACGACAACAAGGCCTCGCCTGTATGCCACAGACAGTATTCTCGCCATCCGGTACGGCCGGGAAGCCGGTTATGATTGATGATCCGAGCAGGAAAATGATTCGGCTCGATCAAGGCCCTCAATTCTCGCGCCGGCCGGCGAAGGCCAGCAGCAAAGCGAGGAAGATCAGGACGCCGGCGCCGACCTGCTGCCAGTAGAAGTTCCAGCCGATCAAGAGCAGGCCGTTGGAGACGAAGCCGAACAGGAGCACGCCGAGGATGGTGCCGGCAATGCTGGCGCGCCGGTTGCGGCTGAGCGAGGTGCCGATGAAGGCCGCGCCGATGGCGTTGAGCAGATAGGCGTTGCCCGAATAGGGCACATAGGCATTGACGTTGGAGGAGAGCAGGATGCCCGTCACGGCGGCGATGGCACCGGAGAGGATGTAGACGATCGCCAGGATCCGCCGCACCGGCAGGCCCGAATAGCGGGCGACCTCCTCCTGGGTGCCGACCGCCAGGACGGTGCGGCCGAAGCTCGATTTCTCCAGGAGGAGCCAGGCGCCGAGCGCCAGCACCGCGACGAGAAGCAGCGAGACCGGCACGCCGAGGATCGTGCCATGGCCGATGAAGGCGAGCGCAGGCGGTATGCTGCCGGCCGGCACATAGACGGGATTGCCGCCATCGGTGGTGAGCTGCTGCAGGCTGTGCCCGATGAAGAGCGTGCCGAGGGTCGCCAGGAACGGCGTGATCGACAGCCGCGCGATCAGGACGGCGTTGAAGAGCCCGGTGCCGATGCCCGCGCCGACGCCATAGAGGCAGGCGAGCGCCACCGGCTGGCCCGAGGACACCGCCGAGACGAAGGCGAGGCTGCCGAGATCCACCGCCGTGCCCACCGACAGATCCGTGCCGCCCGAGGCCACCGTCAGGGTCATGGCGATGGCGACGATGGCCGTCAGGGCGACATTGTTGACCAGCACGCCGGTGATGTTGCCGAGCGTCAGGAAGCCCGGCGCCAGCACGGAGAAGACGGCCACCACCAGCACGAGCGCCAGCGGAATGCCGAAGCGCAGTAGGTCGGATGCCGGCCGGATGCGCGGCCCTTCGGCCCCAACGGCGCTCATGTCGCCCTCCTGCGTGCGAGATTGGCGGTGGCGGCGACGACGGCCAGGATCAGCACGCCCTCGATGCCGTTGACCCAGTAGGTCGAGACATGGAGGAGCTGGAACCCGTTGGTGAGCGCGCCCAGGAAAACGGCGGCGAGCAGCGTGCCCGCCACAGTCGGCAGCAACCGGCGCGAAAACATGAAGCCGAGAAAGGCGGTTGCCACCACCGGCAGCAGCATGTCGCCCGAACCGCCGGTCGCCCCGTTGAGGAAGGCTGCAGACACGACGCCGGCGAGGCCGCCCAGCAGCCCGCTGGCCAGATAGGACAGTGCGACATAGCTGTTGACGGCGATGCCGGCGGCCTTGGCCGCCTCGCGATGTCCGCCCACCGCATAGGCACGCAGGCCGAGAGGCGTGAGATGCAGCAGCACGGCCAGGACCGCGCACAGGGCAAGGAGCAGCCAGCCGAGCACGGGAATGTCGAGCGGTCCGGGCAGGCCGAGCCAGTCGATCAGCGGTGACGCCGCGGGAATGGTGGTGTTCTCGGTCACCACCAGTTCGAGCCCGGCGCAGACATTCATGGCGGCCAGCGTCGCCAGCAGAGGCAGGATCCTGAGCCAGACCACGGCAAGCGCATTGACCAGGCCGACGAGGAGGCCGACGCCGAGCGAGGCCGCCACGCAGGCGAGGTCCGAGTAGCCGGCCTGGTTGAGCACGGCGAAAATCGCGGCCGAAAGCCCGAGCGTGCCGGCCAGGGAAAGATCGATGCCGCCGGCGATCACATCCGAACCACCGGTGATCAACACCAGCGTCAGGCCGAACCCCAAGATGCCCAGCACCGCCGATTGCGACAGGATGAGGCCGATATTGGCGGGCGAGAGGAAGGAAGGCGCGTTGACAGCAAAGAAGGCCATCACGGCCAGGAAGAACAGCAGACCGCCGGCCCGGACCAGGCGCGTCCCGGCGCCGTCCACGAGATCGCGCCAACCCGCGCGGGCCCTGGCTTCATGGGGCTCGGGGTGGATCGAGGCCGATGTCGCCGCGGCGATCGCCTCCAGGGTCTCATGCGGCATGGCTGGCTCCTTCCCCTGGGCCGACGCCCGTCAGGGCCGCGGCCAGCAGCTGGTCGGACGATGTTGCCGAGGTCTCATAGATGCCGACCACGGCGCCGCGGTGCATCACCAGGACCCGGTCGCACACGCCCAGGAGCTCGTCGAGATCGGCCGAAAGCAGCAGGATGCCCGCGCCCTTCTCCGCAAGCTCGGCGATGAGGCGATAGATCTCGGCCTTGGCCGCGACGTCGACCCCGACCGTCGGCTCGTCGAGAACATAGACGTCGGAGCGGCGGGCCAGCCATTTGGCGATCACCACCTTCTGCTGGTTGCCGCCGCTGAGGGTGCGCACGGCTGCATCCTGGCTGCTGGCCTTGATCTTGAGCGCATCGATCAGCCTGGACACCGTCGAACGTTCGCCGGCGCGGTCGAGCCAGCCCAGACGCGTGATCTGGCCGAGGCTCGCGAGGGTAGTGTTCTCGCGGATGGAGAGGCCGAGCGCCACGCCCTGGGCGCGACGATCCTCCGGCACCAGAGCGAGACCCGCCTGCGCCGCCGCCACCGGGCTGGAGAGCCGCTGCACGCGACCGTCGACCTCGATCGTGCCTGCCCGCGTGGGCCGCAGCCCGAACAGGGCCTGGACGAGCTCCTTGGCTCCGGAACCGAGCAGCCCGGTCAACCCGACCACTTCGCCGCGATGCACGGTGAGGGACACATCGGCAAAGGCCGGCGGCGCACCGAGGCCGGCAAGAGACAGCACGGGCCTGCCGCGCTCGGCGCGATGCTTGGGGAAGAGGTCCTTCACGTCGCGATCGACCATCAGGCGGGTGATCTCGCCGATGGTCGTGCGCGCGGGCTCGAGATGGGCGACGTCCCGGCCATTGCGCATGATGGTCACGACATCGCAGATGCGCTCGATCTCGGCGAGATAATGCGAGATGTAGATGCTGGTGAGGCCGCGCGCCTTCAATTGCGCGATGGCGGCGAACAGGCTCTCGACCTCGCGCTTGGCGAGCGCCGCCGTCGGCTCGTCGAAGATGATGAGGCGAGGCTTGGCCAGCAGCGCCCGGGTGATCTGGACGATCTGCTGCTGCGCCGTCGACAGGTCGCGGATGAGCGCGCCCCGCGGCAGGGTGATACCGAAGAAGTGCTTGAGGGCCTCGTCGGCCCGGCGCTGCAAGCTCGCCTGCCAGACGCCGAGGCGCGATGCCATGGCTTCGCGCCCCAAGAACAACGCTTCGCCGACGGTTGCGGTCGGCACCAGCAGCCGGTCCTGGTGAATGAAGGCGATGCCGAGCTGCTCGGCCTTCTGGGGCGAGAGATGATCGAGCGGCCGGCCCTCGAATTCGATGCTGCCGGCTTCCGGGCTGACGAGACCGGCCAAGGCCTTGATCAGGGTCGACTTGCCGGCGCCGTTCTGCCCGACCAGGCCGTGGACGGTGCCGGGCGCGACCACGAGCGAGGCGTCGTCGAGGGCCCGGGTCGGCCCGAAGGTCTTGACGAGGCCGCGCATGGCCAGAACGGGAGGCGGTGAGGTCATGGCGTCGATCACTGGTCAGCCTCGCCGGCACACCGGCCGGCTCAGCCCTTGCTCAAGGAAATGCGGCACGGCACGGGCCACGAGGAAGAGCCACCCCATCCGTCATGCGGATGGGGTGGCTGGGCAGGATGGTGTCAACGAGGGCACCCTGCGGGGTCGGTCAGATACGGGGCGACCGGCATACTCGTCGATCAGGCCTGGCCGAGCTGCTTCTGCACCTCGGCGGCGTTCTTCTTGTTGGCGATCACGGCCGGCAGGAAGGTCTGCGAGGGCAGCGTGGTGTCGCCGTTGAGATAGCGGGCGAGGTTCAGGACCGCCTGGCGGCCGATGACCGAGGGCTGCTGGGCCGCCACCGCGCCGGCCGGCGCCTTGGGATCCTTGACCAGCGCCAGCACCTCGGGCGTGCCGTCGACGCCATAGGTGAGGATCTCGCTGCGCCCCGCGGCGATCAGGGCCTGGGTGGCGCCAAGCTGGGGAATGTCCCAGGCCGACCAGATGGCCGAGATCGATCCCTTGTCCGGATATTTGCTCAGCAAAGCGGTGATCTGGGCATAGGCGTCCTGCACCGTGTTGGGGATGACGTCCCTCAGTTCGGGCTGGATGATCTTCACCTCGGGATAATATTTCAGCACGTTGCGCAGCTGGGTGTAGCGGATCTCGCAGACCGGAACGCCCGAAAAGCCGTTGAAGACGACGACATTGCCCTTGCCGCCGATATCGGAGACCAGCTGCAGCGCGAGCTGGGCACCCAGGGAGAAATTGTCCGAGGTCGCGGTGTTGATGACGTTGGTCGAGGGCAGGTCGACGGAGAAGACCGGGATGCCGGCCTGGCGCAATTTCTTCAGCCAGGGATCGACCACCGAGAGGGTGCCGAGCGTCTGGATCACCGCATCGGGCTTTTGCGTCACCAGGGTCTGCAGCTGGCTGACCAGCGTCTTGTCGTTACGTCCGGCATCGAGCCCGATCGGCGTGCCGCCGAGTTCCTTCACGGTCTCGACCTGGGCCTGGTAGGCCTTCAGGTCGAAGAAATGGTCGGTACCCGCGACGCTGATCGCAATGGTCTTGCCCTTGAGGGAGGGCAATCCCGCTTCAGGCTTGGCAGCATCATCGGCCCGGGCAGCGCTGCCGAAGGCTGCGGCGGCAGCCAGGGCCGAGCCCATCTTGAGAAGCGAGCGGCGCCCGAGCGGGGTGGAGGAAATCGTCGTCATCGTGTCGGTCCAGCTTTGATTTGGCCCGTCTGTCGAGGCCTGACCGAAGCACACATGTTCGCCGACATAATGTCAACTAAATTTATAGACTTAATATAATTAATTGCCTGCCAATCTCCGCAGCCCTCGTCACGACTGCAGGATGCTGTCCTCGAGCAACCAGGGGCGGATCAGGCGACGCGGTGCAGCGATGCGGTCGTCTTCGGGCCGTTCTTGATGGTTTGATAAACCACGCAATAGCGTTCGGTCAGCTTCAGCAACTGGTCAAGCCGCTCCTGCGGTGCCTCGCTGTCGACATCGAAGCGAAGCCGGATCTCGGCAAAGCCGACCGGCGCCTCCCTGTCGACCCCGAGCGTGCCGCGAAAATCGAGGTCCCCCTCGGCGCTGACCTGGCCGGCCTTCAGGGGCAGGTCGATCGCCGTCGCCACCGATTTCAGCGTCACGCCTGCACAGGCCACCAGGGCCTCCAGCAGCATGTCGCCGGAGCACAGTTCCAGCCCGGATCCGCCGGTTGCCGGATGCAGGCCGGCGGTCGCCAGAGCCCGGCCGGTTTCGACCTTGCAGGCAATGCCCTCGCCATCGATCGAGCCCTTGGCTTTCAGGGTGATCAAGGCCGTTTTCGGGTCGGCGCGATAGCGCTCCTTGATCGGCGCCTGCATGGCGCGCAGTTCCATCGAATCCATCCGTTCCTCCCGGACCATAGCGATATCATTGGCCCGAACTATAGGCCGCCGGCAGAACCTGGCAAACGCTTCCCTAACAACAGCGAATCGGCTCAACGTTTGTCATTGCCGGGCTTGACCCGGCAATCCAACCTCCCCTCCATGCGTCGAAATCGCGAGCTTCTGGATGCCTGGGTCAAGCCCGGGCATGACAAAGATGGCGTATCGGTTACTTTCAACAATGCTCAAGCTGAACGATTGCCCCAGGCCCGCAGCCTCTGCACCTTGCGATCTGCGCGATTCTGTCTGATCAAATTAAGGCAGCCTTCACCGCCCCGATTGCAGAGCAGCCGGCATTGGCATTTCCCGATGGCGAGAGGAGCAACATGTCGCGCCCGATCTTCGACCTCACCGGCCGCCGCGCCGTCGTCACCGGCGCCAGCCGCGGCATCGGTCAGACCATCGCCTTGGCCCTGGCCGAAGCGGGCGCCGATGTCGCCGTGACGGCGCGGGCGCTCGGCAATCTCGACGAGACCCGCAGCCTCGTCGAAGCGTCCGGACAGCGCTGCATCGCCCTCGCGCAGGACGTCGCCGACGTCGAGAACTGCAGGGCCGTGATCGGCCAAGCCGCCGAAGCCCTCGGCGGCCTCGACATCCTGGTCAACAATGCCGGCGTCGAGAATGTCCGCCCCTCCCTTGAGGTGGACGAGGCCCTGTGGGACGGCATCGTCTCCACCAATCTCAAGGGCGCCTTCTTCTGCGCGCAGGCCGCCGGCCGGATCATGGCCGGGGCGCAAGGGGGCGCTATCGTCAATCTGTGCTCCCTCACCTCCTTCGTCGGCATTCCCACCGCGGTTCCCTATGGCGCTTCCAAATCCGGCCTGCTCGGCGTCACCCGTGCCCTCGCCGCCGAATGGGCCGGTCATGGCATCCGGGTGAACGCCATCGCGCCCGGCTATTTCCGCACGGCCATGACCGAGGTGTTCTACCAGGACGAAGCCTGGCAGGGGCAGATGCTGGCGAAGATCCCGCAGCGCCGTTTCGGCGAGCAGGCTGATGTCGCAGGCGTCGCGGTGTTCCTGTGCTCGGACGCCTCGGCCTATATCACCGGCCATTGCATCCCGGTCGACGGCGGCTATCTCGCCTCGATCTAGGGAAGCTCGGGAGAATAAGTAAGTTGCTCTGAAGCTGTCATCCCCGGCCGAACCGCTCGCGAGCGCAGCGAGAGAGGGTGAGGGGAAGGGGATCCAGGAGCCATAAAGCCACATCCATCAGCCCCTGGATCCCCTTTCCGGGGTTTTCGCCCCCGCCGGGGATGACGGGCGCACTTGTTGCCTGACTTCTGCTTGGCGCAATCGCCATCTCAACCCCGACCTTCGTGCGCTGCACAATAATTAGCCAGAATGTCAAGCCGGGCAAGAATTGCGCATGTTGCGTTGACCGTATTTGTATGTAGCTGTATAGACAGGTTCATACTGCCGTGAGATCGACCTGCGGGACTGGGCGCGGCGGCTTGGGAAGACAGGGGAACGAAATGGAATCTGCGCCCCTCGGCATCAGCCCCTCCGGCGGAACGAGCCCCTTTGCCGTGTCCGTCAAGGATGTCGCCATGATCTTCGGCGACGTCCATGCGGTCAAAAGCGCCTCCTTCGACCTGCCCAAGGGCAAGTTCCTCACCATTCTCGGCCCCTCCGGCTCGGGCAAGACCACGCTGCTGCGCATGGTGGCCGGCTTCGATGCGCCGAGCAGGGGCGAGATCTTCATCAACGGCCAGCCCGTCAGCGCCGTGCCGGCGCATAAGCGGGCCATCGGCATGGTGTTCCAGAAACTGGCCCTCTTCCCCCACATGACGGCCGCCGAGAACGTCGCCTTCCCCCTCAAGATGCGCCGCCATGACGCCCGCGGCATCGCCGCCAAGGTGGAGCGTTACCTCGAACTGGTGCGCCTGGGCGGCTATGGCGGGCGCCGCATCAACGAATTGTCGGGCGGCCAGCAACAGCGTGTGGCGATCGCCCGCGCCTTGGTGTTCGAGCCCGACCTCCTGCTGCTCGATGAGCCCCTGGCGGCGCTCGACCGCAAGCTGCGTGAGGAGATGCAGCTCGAATTCCGCCGCATCCAGAAGGAGCTCGGGGTCACCACCATCAACGTCACCCACGACCAGCGCGAGGCCCTCGTGGTCTCCGACGAGATCATCGTGATGGATGGCGGCCAGATCCAGCAGAAGGCCCGCCCGCTCGACGCCTACCGGACGCCGGCCAATCCCTTCGTCGCCAATTTCATCGGCGTCACCAATTTCATCGAAGGCGTGGCCGGTGCCGCAAACGGCTACACCCTGACCTTCACCAGCGCGGGACGCAGCCTGGTCGGCATATCAGCCAATCCCGCAGTCCCGCCGGTACCCGGCGAGGCCTGCCAGGGTGCCGTCAGAGCCGAGCAGATCCGGATCGCTTCGAGCGCGGAGAGGCTCCAGGGCCTCGAAACCATCGTGGACGGCGTGGTCGAGGATTCCATCTTCGAGGGCGAGCGCATCGTCTACGAAATACGGGTTTCGCCCCTCGGCGACGCGCTGCTGCGGGTCTTCGATCACGATCCCGTCGCCCACCAGCAATTCGCCCCGGGCGAGACCGTCAGCCTGGGATGGAATGCCAAGGATATGCAAATCTTCAAGAAGTGAATCTTCAAAAAGTGAAAAAGTGACCCGAGAAGGTCCATCCAGAGGAGAACCAGTGATGTCACACGATCAGTTCCTGTCAGCGCAAATCCGCCGGCGTACCCTGCTCGCTTCGATGCTGGCAGCCGGCGCCTCGGCCACTTTTGGCATGGGCCGGGCCATGGCCGACGAGCCCGAAAAGCCCTCCGAACTCATCGTGCGCGCCTGGGGCGGCAGCTGGGTCGACGCCCTGAAGGCGGGTGTCTCGGACAGCTTCACCAAGAAGACCGGCATCGCCGTGCGCCACGATCTGACCGAGGACAACGAGATCCAGCCCAAGCTCTGGGCGGCCGTGGCGCAGAAGCGCACCCCGCCGATCCATGTGAACTGGGACACCACCACCAACGCCACCAAATCGGCGCTGCGCGGCGTGACGGAGGATCTTTCCGACCTGCCGAACCTCAAGAACACCACCGAGCTTGCCAAGCCCGTCGGCCTCGACGGCTATCCGATCGTCAACACCTATGGCTATGTCTATGTGCTGGCCTACAGGCCGTCGGCTTTCCCGAACGGGGCGCCCAAATCCTGGAAGGACCTGCTCGATCCCAAGCTCAAGCGCCGCATCGCGCTCTACAATGACGGCATCGGCTTCCATTTCCCCGCCCAAGTCGCCGGCGGCGGCAAGCTGGAGGACATTCCGGCCAACATGCAGGCCGCCTGGGACTTCATCGCCAAGGTAAAGGAGCAGCAGCCTTTGCTGGGCGAGGATCCCGATTTCACCACCTGGTTCCAGAAGGGCGAGATCGACGCGGCCTGCACCATTTCCACCAATGCACGCGAGGCCAAGAAGAACGGCATCGACCTCGCCTGGGTGGTGCCGGAGGAAGGCGCCAAGTTCGACACGGACGGGCTGTGGATTCCCAAGGGCCTGCCGGAGAACGAGCTCTACTGGGCCAAGCAGTACATCGACCATGCCCTGACCAAGGAAGCCCAGCAGGTCTGGCTCGACGGCCTCGGCCTGCCGGGCGTGGTGCCCGGCCTCACGCCGCCGGCCGATCTCGTCGACAACCCCGCTTATCCGACCAAGGAAGAGGATTTCAAGCACCTCATCCGCATCTCGTCGCGGACGCAGGTGGAGAACGAGAGCAAGTGGTTCGCCAAGTTCAAGGAAATCATGCAGGGCTGAGGCCAAGGCAGCCTTCTCCCCTTGCGGGAGAAGGTCCCGGCAGGGGGATGAGGGGTGTTGGCAGATACCTGCAAGGTTGCGTATCTCCCCTCATCCGTCCCTTCGGGACACCTTCTCCCGCAAGGGGAGAAGGTAGATCCCGCACTACTCGGCTCAGTCGAGAGGCCTGAGTTCGGAACCCGGCCATACCATCAAGGACCCGACAGGATGCGCTCTTCGCGTGCCGCCTATCCCCTGACCTGGCGCATCATGGATGCGCTCGAGCGCCTGGCCGCCCTTGTCTGGCCTTCGAGCTTCCGGGCGGGCCTGCCCTATCTGATGCTGCTGCCCGCGCTCGTGCTGGTTGGCCTGCTCGTGCTCGGCCTCATTCAGATGGGCGATGCCAGCCTGCGCGTCCTCGACACCAGCACCTTCCTGATGTCGGAGACCTATACCCTCGCCAATTACCAGCGCGTGGTGAGCGAAAGCTTCTTCACCACCGTGGCCGGCCGCAGCCTGATGGGCGCCGTCATCGTGACGCTGGCGACCCTGATCCTGGCCTTCCCCTATGCCTATCTGATGGTGCGCACGCCGTCCTCGGGCCTGCGCAAATTCCTGCTGGTCGCGCTGTTCCTGCCCTTCTTCATCGGCCAGGTGGTGCGCGCCTATGGCTGGCTGATCATCCTGGGCAATCAGGGCATGGTCAACGAGGCGCTCGGCCTGGTCGGCGTGGCGCCCATGCGCCTGCTCTACAACTATCCGGCGGTGCTCTTCGGCCTCGTCCAGTACATGCTGCCCTTCGCCGTGCTGATGCTGGCGCCGGCCCTGACGGCGATACCGGCGGAACTGGAAGCCGCCGCCGCCTCGCTCGGTGCGGGCTGGGTGCGGACCTTCCGCCATATCGTCCTGCCCCTCGCCCGTCCGGGCCTCGTGGGCGCCGGCCTCGTCGTCGTCACCCTCTCACTCACCGATTTCGCGGTGCCCGCCATCCTGGGCGGCGGCACGCAGGACTTCATCGCCAACGCCATCTACGACCAGTTCTTCCGCACCTCCGACCAGGGCCTGGGCGCCACGCTCTGCCTGATGCTGGTGGCGGTCGGCTCCCTTCTCGTCGGCGTGGTGTTCATGCTGTTCGGGGCCGGCACGCTCGCCATGAGTGGAGAGCGCAAATGACCGGCAGCACCAGCAAGTCCATCGTGATCTGGGGCTTCGTGATCGCGGCCCTGGTGATGCTGTCGGCGCCGACCATCGTGGTGCTCGGCGCCTCCTTCACCGCGGGCAACATCATCACCTTCCCGCCCGAAGGCCTTTCCCTGCGCTGGTACGGCGCCATCGCCCAGGCGAGCGACCTGCGCCAGGCCTTCCTGCGCTCGTTGATCGTGGCGACGATCTGCACCCTCATCGCCGTGCCGGTCGGCACCCTGGCCGGCATCGCGCTCGCCAAATACAAGGTCCGCTTCGAACGCTCGATCCAGGTCTACCTGCTGCTGCCCTTCACCATCCCGCTGATCGGCTCGGGCATCGGCATGATGCTGGTCTTCGGCAATCTCGGCGTGCTCGGCCGGCTCTGGCCGGTGGGCATCGCCTGCTGCGTGATCAACCTGCCCTTCATGATCTGGGCCGTCACGGCGAGCGCCAGCAATCTCAGCCCGGACCTGGAACTCGCCGCGGCCAATTGCGGCGCGCCGCCCCTGCAGCGCTTCCTCTACATCACCCTGCCCGCGGTGCTGCCGGGGGTGATCACCGGCTCGCTCCTGATGTTCATCCTCGCCCTCAACGAGTTCCTGGTCAGCCTGCTGCTGGTGGATGCCCGCTCCGTCACGCTGCCGGTGCAGATCTACAATTCCATCCGCTCCATCATCACGCCGGACCTCGCTGCCATTTCCGTGGTCTTCATCGCCTGCGCCGGCCTCGCCATCGCCCTGCTCGACCGGCTCGTCGGCCTCGACATTTTCCTCAAATCCAAATGACTTTCCCGGCCCTGCGAGGCCGCGCATCCAGGACAGAACCATGACCTCAGCCCGCTTCTACGACTATGCCAGCCTCAGCGCGGAGGAGAAGGCCGCCCTGCTGCGCCGTTCGGAAACGGACATTTCCAAATTCATCGAGAAGGTCGCGCCGATCCTGGAGGCGGTCAGGACCGAGGGCGACGCCGCGCTGGCCCGCTTCGGCCGGGAGCTGGACAGAGCCAATGTAAGCGAAGCGAACCTCAAGGTCACGCCGGCCGAGTTCGACGCCGCCTTCAAGCAGGTCGATGGCGACGTCATCGAGGCGATCACCTTCGGCATCGACAATATCCGCCGCTTCCATGAGGAGCAGAAGCCCGAGGCGATGTGGCTGAAGGAAATCCGGCCGGGCGCCTATGCCGGCGATCGCTTCACCCCGATCCAGTCGGTCGCCCTCTATGTGCCGCGCGGCAAGGGCTCCTTCCCGTCCGTGACCATGATGACCTCGGTTCCGGCCGTGGTCGCCGGCGTGCCCGACCTCGCCATCGTCACGCCCCCGGCGCCCGACGGCGGAGTCGATGCGGCCACGCTGGTCGCCGCCAGGCTCGCGGGCGTGGAGACCGTCTACAAGGTCGGCGGCGCGCAGGCCGTCGCGGCCGTCACCTATGGCACCGAAACCGTCAAGCCGGCCCTGAAGATCGTCGGCCCCGGCAGTCCCTGGGTGGTCGCCGCCAAGCGCCTCCTCTCCGGCGTCATCGATACCGGCCTGCCGGCAGGCCCCTCCGAGGTGATGATCCTGGCCGACGACAGCGTGCATGGCGGCCTCGCCGCGCTCGACCTGCTGATCGAGGCCGAGCACGGGCCGGATTCCTCGGCCTATCTGGTCACCCATAGCCGCCGGGTCGCCGAAGAGGCGCTCGCCGCTTTGCCCGAGCATTGGGCCCGCATGACCGAGCAGCGCGTCGCCTTCTCCAAGGCCGTGCTGACGGGCAGCACCGGCGGCGTGGTGCTGACCTCCTCCATCGAGGAGAGCTACGCGTTCGTCAACGCCTATGCGCCCGAGCATCTGGAGATCCTGTCCGAGGAACCTTTCATCCATCTCGGCCACATCACCGAGGCTTCCGAAATCCTGATGGGGACCCATACGCCCGTCAGCATCGCCAATTTCTCGCTCGGCCCGAACGCCGTGCTGCCGACCAGCCGCTGGGCCCGGACCTACGGTCCGCTTTCGGTCACCGATTTCGTCAAGCGTTCCTCGATCGGCTATGTCACCGCCCCGGCCTACGCCGAATTTGCCCGCCATTCCCACAAGCTGGCGCTCTATGAGGGCTTTTCCTCCCATGCCAATGCCGTCTCGCCGGTCCGCGAGGCCTATCTGAAGAAGAAGGGTGGCTGAGCAATGAAGGCTGTCCGGCTGCATGATGTCGGGGACTTGCGCGTGGAGGAGGTTGATGCCCCATCTTCCCCATCGCCCGGCCATGTCAATCTCGCGGTCAGGGCCGCCGGCATCTGCGGCTCGGACCTGCACAATTACCGGACCGGCCAGTGGATCACGCGCCGTCCCTCGGTGGCGGGCCACGAGTTCTGCGGCCGCGTGACGGCGATCGGCGAGGGAGTGAGCGGGTTTGCGGTCGGTGATGTCGTCGTCGCCGATTCCAGATTCTGGTGCGGCAATTGCCCCGCCTGTGCCGGAGGACGGCACAATGTCTGCGAGAATCTCGGCTTTGTCGGCGAGGCTTGCGACGGCGGTTTCGCCGATGCCGTGCAATTGCCGGCCCGGCTGCTGGTGCCGCATGCGCCTTCGCTGCCGCCGCGGATCGCCGCCATGGCCGAGCCGCTGGCGGTGGCGCTGCACGCGGTACGACGTCTCGCTGCGCCGCGCGGAGAGCCGGTGCTTGTGGTCGGCTGCGGCACGATCGGAGGCCTATGCGCCCTGCTGCTCGCCCATCTTCATGACGGCCCCATCCTGCTCAGCGATCCCAATAGCGCGCGCGCCGACCTGGTGTCGGTGTTGAGTGGCGGTAGGCGTGTCGGCCTCGTCGCCGAGGACATCGCCGCAGCGCTTGGAGGGCGGCGCCTGCGCCATGCCGTCGATGCGACGGGCCATGTCGGAGCCATCGCCGCGACGCTCGGCCTCCTCGCCGGGGCGGGTGCGCTCTGCCTGGTCGGCATCGGTCATGGCAAGTTCGACCTCGACCCCACCGAGCTGGTCGAACGCGAGATCGCCTTGATCGGCTGCCATGCTTTCGCCGACGACGACCTCGTGCAGGCCGCTTCTCTGCTGGTGGAGCTGCAAGGTGCCCTCGGACAGCTCTGCGAGGTCCTGCCCGGCCTGGACGAGGTGCCGGCCGCCTATGAGCGCCTGCTGGCCGGCCAGAGCAAGAAGCTGAAAACCATTGTCCAGCTCACCGATGAGCCGGCCGCCCTCTTCCCGATTGCATGATTGAACCGGACTTTCCCGATATCAGGCCTTCTCGACAACGCCCCGCAGGAGACAGGACCATGGACGTTCTTTCCGACGCCGCCTCTCCCCTCTACGAGAAGGTCAAGGACTTCGTGCTCGGCAACATCGCCAGCGGTAAATGGGGACGCCAAGGGCGCCTGCCTTCCGAGCACGATCTCGTCGCCGCGCTCGGCGTCTCGCGCATGACCGTGCACCGGGCCTTGCGCGAACTGACGGCACAGGGGCATCTGCGCCGCATTCCGGGCGTCGGCACCTTCGTCGCTCCGCCCAAGCCGCAATCGACGCTCATCGAGATCAGCAACATCGCCACCGAGATCAAGGCCCGCGGCAGCCGGCACCGGGCCGAGGTGGTCCTGCTCGAACGCGTGCATCATCCCACGCCGGAATTGATGATCGCCTTCGAATTCGAGGCGATCAAGCCAGTCGACCATTCCATCGTCATCCATTTCGAAAACGACGTGCCGGTGCAGCTCGAGGAGCGCTACGTCAACATCGACCTGGTCAGTGGCTATCTCGACCAGGACTATACCAATGCGGCGACCTATGACTATCTGCAGCAATCCACGCCCCTGACCGAGGTCGAACAGCTGATCAGCGCCTTGCCGGCGGGAGAGGAAACCGCGCGCCTGCTCCACATCCGCCCCGGCGACAGCTGCCTCGTCCTGCATCGCAAGACCTTCACCGGACCGGTTGTCGCGACGGTGAACACCTTCACCTATGTCGGCAGCCGCTATTCACTGGGCAGCCGCTATCTTCATACGGCGCGTTGATGACCGAACGCCCGCTTGCTCCGCTACCCACGACATTGACCTGTTATTCCCGGCGCCGCCGAAGGCGGCGGGAAGGGAATCCAGGGGCAACGAGATCCACTTCTGGCCCCTGGATTCCCTTCCCCTCGCTTCGCTCGGCCGGGAATGACAGGCTAAATTCTTCGAAAGTCGACGTAATTCCATGCAATTGGTGAACATTCACGACTATCGCGAGGCGGCACGCCGTCGCCTGCCCAAGATCTTCTTCGACTATATCGACGGCGGCTCCTTCGAGGAGGAAACCCTTCGCGCCAACCGCACGGACTTTGCCCGCTGGAGCCTGCGCCAGAACGTGCTGGTGGAGCCGCGCGTACAGGACCTTGGCACGCACTATCTCGGCACGCGCCATCCCCTGCCCTTCATGCTCGGTCCAGTCGGCTTTCTCGGGCTCTATGCCGGCAAAGGCGAGCAAAAGGCCGCCAGGGCCGCGCATGAGGCGGGGATCGCGCTCTGCCTTTCCAACTTCTCCATCGCCTCATTGGCGGATGTGCGGCAGGCGACCAAGGGGCCGCTGCATTTCCAGCTCTATGTGCTCGACGATCGCTCGCTTTGCGACGAGTTCCTGGAAGGCGCCCGGCTGGCTGGCGCGGATACGCTGTTCGTGACCGTCGACACTGCGATCACCGGTATCCGCGAGCGGGACGTCCGCAATGGCTTCCGCTCGCTGACGCGGGTGACGCCGGGTCTGTTCCTCGGCCTCGCCCGTAAGCCGGGCTGGCTCCTCGACGTGGCGGCGCGCGGCATGCCCAGCGTGCGAGCGATCGAGCACCGGCGCGATTTCGGGCGCGGCGCGCTCGAACAGGCCGCCAATCTGTCGCGCCATATCGACAAGACCGTGTCGTGGAAGGACATGGCCTGGCTGCGTGAACGCTGGCAGGGCCGGCTGGTGGTCAAGGGCGTCCTCGCCCCCGAGGATGCGCTGAAGGCCAAGTCGATCGGCATGGACGGCGTGGTGATCTCAAACCATGGCGGGCGGCAGCTCGACGGGGCCTCGAGCACCATCGCGGCCCTACCCGCCATCCGTCAGGCAGTCGGGCCCGACTTCTGCCTGATGCTCGACGGCGGCATTCGCCGCGGAGCCGATATCGTCAAGGCGATCGGACTCGGCGCCGACGGCGTCATGCTCGGCCGTGCCTATACCTATGGCCTGGCCGCCGCCGGCGAGGCCGGGGTCGCCGGCGTGATCGACATCCTCACCCGGGAGGTCTCGATCACCCTGGCGCTGATGGGCGTGGCTTCGATCGACGAGCTGAAATCGCTCGGCACCAAGGCCGTCATCGCGGCCGGCGGATCATAGCCTGCCACCTCACTAAGAAAGGGCGCATCTCGGATCTTGCCGAGAATGACGCGGCTTGACCGGCGCGATCTGAGTTGTGTGAAGTCCGCCCCTCACGTCTCGGCCCCTTCCGCCCGGCGCGCCAGCAGCTTGTCGATGCGGCGGTCGTCCATGTCGACGATCTCGAACACCCAGCCGCCATAGTCGAACTGCTCGCCGACCTCGGGCAGGTGGCCGAGCTGCGAGAGCGCGAAGCCGGCGATGGTGTGGAAATCCCGATCCTGCGGCCTTGTCTGCAGCTGGAGCCGGTCGAAGGCGGCATAGGCCGGCATCATGCCGTCAATCAGTAGCGAACCGTCCTGACGCTCGACGATATCGGGCTCCTCGCCCTCGACCTCGGGGAGGTCGCCGGCCATGGCTTCGAGCAGGTCCGTCTGGGTGACGATGCCTTCGAGGCCGCCATATTCGTCGATGATGAGGGCCAACCGGATCGGGGTCCGCTTGAACTGGTCGAGCACCCGGAAGATCGGCATCGCCTCGTGCACGATCAGCGGCTGGCGCATGACGGCGAGCGGATCGAGCCTCTCCCCGTCCAGTACCCGGTCGAGCAGATCCTGCTTGACGATCATGCCGAGCGGCTCGTCGATATTGCCGCGCCCAACCAGGATGTGGTCGTGCCGGCATTCGCGGATGATGCGCAGCGTCTCCTTCGGATCGTCATCGATATCGACCCAGTCGATCTCGCGTCGCGGCGTCATGATATCGCTGATGCGGCGCCCGCCGATGCTGAGCACGCGCACCATCACCTCTTCCTGCGCATCCTGCAGGATGCCGGCATCCTGGCTGGCCCGGACCAGCAATTTGAGCTCCTCGGGCGAATGCAGCGATTCCTCCCCGGAGCCGGGCCGCAGGCCGAATGCCCGCAGCACCAGATTGCCGAGACCGTTCAGCATCAGGATGGCCGGCCGCAGCAGGAACAGGAACAGGCCCAGCGGCCGGACGATCCATAGCGCCGTGCCCTCGCTGCGCTGCAGGGCCAGGCTCTTGGGCGCGAGCTCGCCGAGGACGATGTGAAGGGCCGTGATGATCACGAAGGCAAGGGCGACGGCAATGGCATGCGAGCCGATGGTAGCGATCCCCGCCGGCAGCCAGCCGAGCAGCGGTTCGATGAGATGGGCGAGCGCCGGCTCGCCGATCCAGCCCAGCGCCAGGGACGAGATGGTGATGCCGAGCTGGGTCGCCGCCAAATTGGCGTCGAGATTGTCGATGGCGCGCAAGAGCGGGCGGGCATTCATCCGCCCCGCCGCGGCAAGCTCGGCCACCCTGCTGCGGCGGACGGCAACGAGCGAGAACTCGGCGGCCACGAAAAAGCCGTTGGCGGCCACGAGAGCAAAGACGGCTAGTACCCTCAACAAGTCCATGACGAGAGCACCGTCGTCGGAACCGGACATCATCTCCCCTTCCGCGCCGGGCGCGGTCCTTTCACAAAACGATCGCTTCTAGCATCGCCGCTCTGAAGCCGGGAGGCAAACCGCTCTTCGTCAAGGCTGTGCGAAACCTCCCGAAAGGGGAAGGCCGCTGGGGTCATGCCCCCGGAAACCCGACTTCAGGCGTGATCCGACAGATCGCGCCTGCTCGGGCAGCTTCGTTGTTGACTTAAACAATCTCCATGATAGCTTTTGGAATGTTATGAAAACATATGAAAGAAAAATACCAACGGCCGGAGGAAACAGCCTGATCCGCTAGCAATCGCTGCCAAAGCCCACTCGCCTTGCCTGAATTTGGATGAAGCTTGCGCATTTCACCAATGCTGCGGCGCGGGGTGTGCTTGTCCTCGCGACAGCCGGGCCAGGCCATCGATTTGCAGCCCATCGAGATGTCGAACACGACACCACAAGGAGGAGGAAACCATGCGAGCTCTCAAAACACTGTGTCTCGGCGCAGCGGCGGCGTTCATCGCCGGCCTGCCCGCACAGGCCGAAACCAAGCTCACCATCGCCACCGTCAACAACAACGACATGGTGGTGATGCAGAAGCTGTCGAAGGATTTCGAGGCCAAGAACCCCGACATCAAGCTGAACTGGGTGGTGCTGGAGGAAAATACGCTGCGCCAGCGCCTGACCACCGATATCGCCACCAAGGG
Source organism: Labrys sp. 22185 (assembly GCF_052045555.1). Classification (NCBI taxonomy): domain Bacteria; kingdom Pseudomonadati; phylum Pseudomonadota; class Alphaproteobacteria; order Hyphomicrobiales; family Xanthobacteraceae; genus Labrys; species Labrys sp. 22185. The sequence continues at coordinate 133,134 of NZ_JBQEPH010000010.1, forward strand.
CGGCCAATACGACATCATGACCATCGGCCTGTTCGAGGCGCCGATGTGGGGCGAGCGCAACTGGCTGACGGCGTTCGACAACGTACCGGCCGACTACAAGCTCGATGACGTGCTCAAATCGGTACGGGACGGACTTTCCTATAATGGCAAGCTCTATGCCCTGCCCTTCTATGCCGAAAGCCAGATGACCTTCTATCGCAAGGATCTGTTCGACAAGGCCGGCCTGACCATGCCCGAACAGCCGACCTGGAAGGACATCGACGGCTTCGCTGCTAAGATCCACGATCCCGACCATGGGGTCTACGGCATCTGCCTGCGCGGCAAGCCCGGCTGGGGCGAGAATATCGGCCAGATCACCCCGGTCGCCAATTCCTATGGCGCGCGCTGGTTCGACATGGAATGGAAGCCGCAATTCGATACGCCGGCCTGGAAGGAAGGCCTGACCGTCTATGTCGACCTCCTGAAGAAATACGGTCCGCCCGGCGCCGCTTCCAACGGCTACAACGAGAATCTCGCCCTGTTCGCCAGCGGCAAATGCGGCATGTGGGTGGATGCCACCGTCTCGGCCGGCTTCCTCAACGATCCCAAGCAGAGCAGCGTCGTCGGCAAGCTCGGCTACGCCCATCCGCCCTATGGCAAGTTCAACAAGGGCAACCACTATCTGTGGTCCTGGGCCCTGGCGGTGCCGGCTTCCTCCAAGGCGCCGGACGCAGCCAAGAAGTTCATCTACTGGGCGACTTCGCCCGACTACATCAAGCTGGTCGCCGACTATTCCGGCATCGTCACCGTGCCGCCGGGCACCCGCCAGTCGACCTATGACAATGCCGACTACATCAAGGCCGCGCCTTTCGCCAAGCTGACGCTGGATACGATCCAGACCGCCAACATGACGGACGCCACCCAGGAGAAGGTGCCCTATCGCGGCATCTCCTTCGTCGGCATTCCCGAGTTCCAGAGCATCGGCACTGCCGTCGGCCAGGAATTCGCCGCCGTCATCGCCGGCAAGAAGACGGTCGACCAGGGCCTTGCAGCCGCCCAGTCGCTGACCCAGCGCGCCATGCGCCAGGCCGGCTACCCCAAGAAATAGGGCAACAGCAAGACGCTGATGCGGTTCACTTAAGTATCTTCAAGGTTGCACGATGCTTGTCATCCCCGGCGCCGCCGCAGGCGGCGGGAAGGGGATCCAGGGGCCGTAAATACGATCTTCGGCCCTTGGATTCCACTCACAAGCAAAGCTTGTGAGGATACCTCGCCCTCTCTCGCTTCGCTCGCGAGAAGCTCGGCCAGGAATGACGGTGCGCTTATTCTTGAACGGTCCCCAAGTGAACCGCATTGGCGCAACACACAGGCTTGCCGGGGCGATCCCGCCCCGCTCCGTGCCAAGATGCGTTTTCTCTCCCGGAACGCATCTTCGGCGGCGCGATCCCGGTCCTGCCTGATCGAGATCGCGCCGCCTACTCCCGGAAAGCGACTTGTTCGAGCCGAAACGCTTGCCCGCTCTCCCCTGTTTCGACGCGTCCTTGCGCTGCCGCCGATGCCGGCAGATCGCAGAACGCCCTGGGATCGATCCGAAAGGAGCTCCATGGCCGTCGCCTTGTTCGCCCGCCATCGCGGCGTCGGAGTTGACACGCGTCCCCTGCTGGCGCCGTCCGTTCTGTTGCTGTTCGTCTGGATGATCGTGCCACTGGCCCTCACGATCTACCTGTCGTTCCAGCGCTACAATCTGAACTATCTCGACCAGACCGGTTTCGCCGGCTTCGACAATTACCGCTATCTCATCGAGGATCCCGGGCTGACCAACGCCATCCTCAACACGGTCATCCTGGTGGTGAGCGTGCTGGCAATCACGGTCGTGGTCGGCATCATCGGTGCCATCCTGCTCGACCAGCCGGTATTCGGACGCGGGCTCGCCCGGCTCTTGTGCATTGCGCCCTTCTTCATCATGCCCACGGTCAGCGCCCTGGTGTGGAAGAACCTCCTGATGCATCCGGTGAACGGGCTGTTCGCCTGGATCTCGCGCTCCCTCGGGCTGCCCGTCATCGACTGGTTCTCGGACTACCCGCTCGCATCGGTGATCATCATCGTGGCCTGGCAATGGATCCCCTTCGCGCTCCTGATCCTGCTGACCTCGCTGCAATCGCTCGACCGCGAGCAGATCGAGGCGGCCCGCATGGACGGCGCCAACGGCCTGCGGCTTTTCGCGCATATCATGTTGCCGCATCTCTACAGGGCCATCACCATCGTGGTGATGATCGAGACGATCTTCCTGCTCTCGATCTTCGCCGAGATCCTGGTCACCACCGCTGGCGGCCCGGGCGATGCTTCCACCACCCTGCCCTATCTCATCTACAAGACCGCCCTGCTCGATTCCGACATCGGGGGTGCCTCGGCCGGCGGCATGCTCGCCGTGGTTCTCGCCAATCTCGTCGCCGTCTTCCTCATGCGCACGATTTCCCACACGCTGGAGGACTGACCGATGGCCGTCTCGCTCACCCGCCGCATCGTCGTCAGCCTGCTATGCTGGCTCATGACGCTGGTGCTGTTCTTCCCCATCCTGTGGATGATGATCACGGCCTTCAAGACCGAGCAGCAAGCGATCGCCACGCCCCCGATCCTGTTCTTCCAGCCCAGCCTGCACAATTTCGAGGAGATCCTGGAGAGCGCCGACTACCTCCACTTCTTCGCCAACAGCGTGATCGTCTCGGTCGGCTCGACGGTGCTCGGCATCGTCGTCGGCCTGCCGGCGGCCTATGCGCTCGCCTTCTTCCCCGGGCGGCGCGCCAAGGACCTGATGATGTGGATGCTCTCCACCAAGATGATGCCGGCCGTGGGCGTGCTCGTGCCGATCTATCTGCTGTTCCAATGGGCCGGGCTCCTGGATTCGCTGCTTGGGCTGACCGGCCTCTACATGCTGATCAACCTGCCGATCATCGTGTGGATGCTCTTCACCTTCTTCCGCGACGTGCCCAAGGAGATCCTGGAGGCCGCACGCATGGACGGCGCCGGTCCCCTCAAGCAGTTCGTGTGGATGCTCTTGCCGATGACCATGCCCGGCATCGCCTCCACCGCCCTGCTCGCCATCATCCTGTCCTGGAACGAGGCGTTCTGGAGCATCAACCTCACGGTGACGCAGGCGACACCCCTCACCGCCTTCATCGCCCGCTTCTCCAGCCCCGAGGGCCTGTTCTGGGCCAAGCTTTCCGCCGCCTCGCTGATGGCAATCGGCCCCATCCTGATCTTCGGCTGGCTGACGCAGCGCCAGCTCGTCCGAGGTCTCACCTTCGGCGCCGTCAAGTGACGGCGCGACAATCCACCTGGAGGATATTGCAGCGATGTATTTGAAGAAATTCGACCTGTCAGGCCAGACGGCCTTCATCACCGGCGGCGGCCGCGGCATCGGACTCGCCAGCGCCGAGGCGCTGCTGGAGGCCGGCGCCAAGGTGGTGATCTCCGATCTCGACCCGACCGTGCTCGCCAGCGGCCGGGAGGCCCTCGCCGCCAAGGGCTGGACCGTCGATGCCGTCGCGCTCGACGTCACCGATGCCGATGCCGTCGGCCGAGCCGCGCGCGAGGCCAATGAACGCCATGGCGGCATCGACATCCTGATCGCCAATGCCGGCATCGCCTGGCCCGACACCGGCGGCGAGGACATGACCGACGAGGTCTGGCGCAAGGTGATCGATGTCGACCTCAATGGCTGCTACTGGAGCTGCCGCGAATTCGGCCGGGCCATGCTGCAGCGTGGCAAGGGCTCGATCGTCACGCTGGGCTCGATGTCCGGCCTCATCTCCAACAAGCCCCAGCGCCAGGTCCACTACAACGCCGCCAAGGCCGGCGTGCACCACATGACCAAGTCGCTGGCCGGCGAATGGGCGCCCCACGGCGTGCGCGTCAATGCCGTGGCGCCGACCTATGTCGACACGCCGATGTCGCGCGGCGGCTTCGACAAGCCGGAGCTGTTCCCGGTGTGGATGGAGATGACGCCGATGAAGCGCGTTGCCCGCGCCGACGAGATCGCCTCGGCCATCCTGTTCCTGGCCAGCGATGCCGCAAGCGCCATGACGGGCGCGGTCGTCGTCGTCGACTGCGGCTACACCATCTGGTAGCCCGATCTCGCCTCCATCGGGAGTGCTGTTCCCCCGCTCCCGGTGGACGCGATGCCCCCTGTTTTCGGAAGACCCTCGTCTCCGCCGTCAAGCCTTGCCCGCAACCAGCTTCACGCCGATGCGATCAGCCAGCGCGGTCAACTCGGTGAGAGCATCGCCTGAGCCGAGAAGGACACGCTGCCCGCCTACCGGGACCAGGACGTCGCCGGGCAAACGATCGCCGAACAGGACGAGGGCGAGGGCCCGGTCGTCCTGCCGGGAAACCCAGCACAGGCCCTGCACATCGGGCAGCGCCGCATGGAAGGCTGCGGCCCAGGCGCGTGTGCCGGGATAGCGGTCCTTCTCCGTATCGATGAGTTGGGTCCGGCGCAGGCCGAGGCGGCGCAGGGCCGTGGCGCTGAGATCGACGAGCAGGAGATCCTGCCGGGGCTCGAGCCGGGAATGCACCTGGCCGGCCAGCCTGGCCTTGTCGAGCGTCTTCAGGCGCACGGTGAAGGGCACGTCGTGAAAGACGGTTTCCATGGCGGCGCATTCGAAGGAGGTACCGCCATAGAGGGTGGGGATCGGCCCGCCCTCCCTGTCCTTGATCGGGCTGAAGCGGGCATTGCCGACAAGGCCCGGATTGAACTGGGCGGCCCCATATCTGTCGAGATGGATACGGTGGATGACCTGGCCCTTTGGCCAGGTCATCATAGCCGTCTTGGCGGCGAGCTGGGATGGTGGCGCGGGTGTCGCAGGGCGTGCCTTGGCAAGCCTCAGCGCGCCCCTAACCATGCAGCACGCCCTCCATTTCGTCGCGGGCCGCGGCGATGACCCGATCGGGTTCGCGCAGCAGCAGGTCCAGGGGACGCTCCCCGCCCAGATAGCTGTTGTCGGAGGCGAACCAATAGGCCGCGCCCCAGCCATCCTTGGCCTGGCCGAAGATCTTCAGAACCTCGCCCAGCGGCTTGGCCGGACGATATCCGGTCGAAGGATCCAGGCCGTAGCCGGGGAAATAGTCGACACCCTGGTGGCGGATGGCGAAGATCTGCCCGTCCTTCTTCCACTTGTTGGGCTGGGCGCTGGGATTGGTCGCGCTGAACCCAGCCACCTCGGCGACCTGGGCGGCGGTGAGCCACTCGCCCTCTTCCAGCACGGCCTTGCGGGCCTCGGCCGTCATCCGGGCTTCGGCGAGCATATGCTGGGGCAAGGGCACCTGGGGCACCAGGGCCTCGATGATCGACTGCAGCGCAGCCTTCTCGCGCCGGGCCACGATCGCCCCGACCAGGGGAGCAATCGCCTCGAACGTGTGGGCGAGCACCTTCGCCGCCGGAGAGCTGACCTGGTCCAGGGTCACGGCGATGACCTGCGTGCCCTTGGCACCGAGATGGCCGAGGCCATCGCGTACCTCTTCCGGGGTCCCGGTGATGGTGGTGACCCCCGACAATGTCTTGAGCGCCTGGGACGCCGTCATGTCACGCCCTCCAAAATTTGAAATGATCATGGTTATCTATATAGCATGATAACCCATATCATCAAGAAGGCCGGGCCAGAACGGCGGATCATGCCGGGCTGCCGGCACGCCACGGTTTTCCCAAAGCAGCGTTTCGGAAAATGCGAATTCCCGTCCATGCGGCGTGTCGCTAGGCTTCGAACATCGCAGCAGAGCCGCTTCCGGGATTTGCCCAATGGCATGGACACAGCCTATCCAGCATGAGCAATGGCAGCCTGCCGGCCAAGGCGGCCTGCGCCATGTCGCCGAGGGCCTGCCGGCCGGCGACCCCGATCGCGGCGCGGTCCTGCTGCTGGGCAATTTCGACGGCTTCCATCGCGGCCACCAGGCCCTGCTCGATGCTGCCGGGATCATTGCCGGCGAGGACCTGCCCTTGGCCGTGATGTCCTGCGAGCCTCACCCGCGCAGCTTCTTCTGCGTGGCGGATTCGCCTTTCCGCCTGACCACGCCTACCACCAAGGCTCATCGCTTCGGCGTGCTGGGGCTCGATTATGTCTTCTCACCGACCTTCGACGCCGCCTTCGCCTCGCTGACACCGGCCGAATTTGCCCATGACATCCTCAAGCGGGGCCTCGGCGTCAGCCACGTCGTCACCGGCGACGATTTCCGCTTCGGCCGTTCGCGGGCGGGGGACGTCCGCCTGCTGGTGCATCTCGGCCGCTCCCTCGGCTTCGGCGTGACCCGAGTCCCCGAAGTCAGTGCCGACGCCCGGCGCTGCTCCTCCAGCCAGGTCCGCGCTTTTCTGCGCGCCGGCGACATCCAGGCCGCCAACGCCATGCTCGGTTCTGCCTGGACGGCGGAAACCGTCGCTTCCGGTGGCCAACTCGCCCTTGCGCCGATGCTCTGCCGCCCGCCCGCCGGTCTCTATCTGTGCTGGACCGACAGCGGCGCCCGGCAGCTCCATCTGAGCGCCGACGGCATGATCACGGCGGATCGAGGAGCAGTACCGGCACCGGGCCTCCTTCGCTTTCTCGACCGGCTGGCCTGATCGGCCCCGCCGCCGAGACCCACGCAGCACCGAAAACCGGACCATCATGGCCATCGAACATCTTGCCCGCACCGCCTACGCGACATTGCCCTGGAAGAACGGGCGCGGGGAAACCGACGAGATCTATCTTTCGCCGCAAGGCGGCTCTCGCGATGATTTCGAGGTACGGATCAGCAGCGCGCCGATCCTCGAGGACGGCGCCTTCTCCAGCTTTCCCGGCGCCGAGCGGGTGATCACCCTGATCGAGGGCGAGGAGCTGGAGCTCGATTTCGGGCAATCCAAGCACCGCCTTCTGCCCTTCGCGCCGTTCCGCTTCGATACCGGCCTCTTCCCCGTTGGCCGGCCGGTCAAGGGACCGGTGCGGGTCTTCAACGTGATGGCAAGCCGCCAGCACTGGCACCATGTCGGGCAGCAGGTGCTGGCCGGCTCCGACAGCCATGCGGTCCCGCCCGGCGATCTCGTCGTCATCTTCGCCATCAGCGACAGTTGGAACCTCGACACCACCACCCGGGGTGCCCTTCGCCTGGCGGAGCGCGACACGGTGGTACTGAGGCGAGAGGCGGCAGCGCTCCTCGCATCGGATGGCGACAGAAAGGCACGCGCCCTCGTCCTGCGCCTGCGCTCGGCCATAGCCTTTGAGGAAGGCCTGTAATACCGACGCCATCGATGTTTGATCGGTCGAGCATCAAACCCGTTGGTATGATCTCAGCCGATCGCCATCGCCCGCTTGTGCTCGGCGACCTCGGCCAGCAGCCAATCCTGGAACAGGCTGGCGCCCTGCTTGTTGCCGATGCTGCGGCGCTGATAGAGATAGATGCCGGCGGGATAGGTATGGCGGGCACCGAAAGGGGCGACCAAGCGCCCCTGCTCGAGCAGGTCCTGCGCCATCATCGTATCGGCCAGCGCGATGCCGACGCCATTGATGGTCTCCCGCATGATCGCCGTGCAATCATCCATGATCGTGCCCGACTTCGACGGGCTGTCCACAATACCTTCCTGCTCGAGCCAGCGCTTCCATCGCGTGGTTTCGCATTCATGGATCAGGTGATGATGAATGAGATCCGCCGGCGAACGCAACGGCAAGGGGCCTTCCAGCAGCGAAGGGGCGCAGACCGGTGTCAGCACCAGCGGGATCAGCAGCGTCAGGGCCGGGCCGGCCTTGTAGTCGAACTCGTCGACGATGGCCAAATCGAAATTGGCGCGTTTGCCCGAGGTCATCACCTCCAGGTCGACGGAGGGATGCTGGCGGCGAAAGCCCGGCAGCCGGTCGGCCAGCCATAGATTCAGCACGGGGGGCACGCACAGCACCCGGACACGGTGCGCCTTGGCCTGCCGTGGGCCGTCGTGAAAGCTGACATCGTCCGTCGCACGCCAGATCGCCTCGAAGGCCTCCGAAAGGCTACGCGCATAATAGGAGCCCCGCGTCGTCAGTGTGACCTGGCGAAAGCCGCGCTCGAACAGATCCTGGCCCAGCGTCGTCTCGAGCGTGCGGATATGGCGGCTGACGGCGGAGGCCGTCAGATGCAGCTCTTCCGCCGCTTCCTTGATGCTGCCCAGGCGCGCGGCGGCCTCGAAAGCGCGCATGCCATTGAGTGAGGGGAGTGCCATGCGCCGATGATGAATTGTCGGATGAGTTTTTGTCAATCGACGTGGACGAAATTGGCGTTTGATCGCCTGCCGGCTTCGGGGATACCGAAGAAGGACCAAGTCGTCACGACAAAGCGACCACAGGGGACATCGGCACCGCACCGCTGCCAGAAGCGGTCGCGGCTCTGCGCATGCGCGGGAACTTCGGATCGAACGGCAAAGCCGGGCGCTGGAGCGAGCCTATGCGCCGGCTGGCTACCCGCGCGTCGCGCTGCAATGAAGGAGCCCGCCGTCCGATGCCGCAATCTCCAGTACCCGTGTTCGAGCCGGCAGACGACGTCTCCCCCACAGCCGCCACCATCGTGGTCCTGAAGCCGGCCGGGCCGGCACTCGGCCCCCGGGCGGCCGTCCTGGACGCCGAAATGGGGGGCCTTCTGTCCCGGGTCTGCGCCGACCCTGTCACCCTTGCAGCCTCCGGCACCTGCACCGACATCTTCGCACCGCCGGCGGCATCGGTCCGGCGGGTGATCGTACTGGCCCTGGGCGCGCCCGAGACGCTCGATGCCTTGTCGCTGGCACGTGCCGGCGGCGCGCTCGCCGCGCATCTGGAAAGCAAGGGCATAGGCGAGGCGACGCTCGTCCTTGATCCCATTGCCGGCGCCAGCCTGTCCGGGGCGGAAATCCTGGCACGCGTCGCGCTCGGCATCCGCTTGCGCCGCTACCGCTTCGACCTGCGCAACAAGCGTCCGGTGGCTGAGGCGGATCAAGCCTGGCGGCTGGCGCTGGTCGGTGCCGGCAAGGCCGAGCTCGCCGCGGCGCTGGCACGCACCAATGCCATCGCCGACGGCGTCGACTATGCCCGCACCCTGGTCAATCTGCCGCCGAACCATCTTCATCCCGACAGTTTCCCAGATCACCTCGACGCCCTGCGCGAAGCCGGCATCGAGGTCGAGATCCTCGATGCGGCGCGCCTGAAAGAGCTCGGCATGAATGCGCTGCTCGCCGTCGGTTCCGGCTCGGCCCGCGCCCCGAGGGTGGCCGTGCTGCGCTATCGCGGCGAGGGCTCGGGCGAGCAGCCGCTCGCCTTCGTCGGCAAGGGCGTCTGCTTCGATTCAGGCGGCCTGTGCATCAAGGGTGGCGCCCAAATGTTCGACATGAAGGCCGACATGGGCGGTGCGGCCGCTGTGGTCGGCCTCCTGCTGGCCCTGGCCCGGCAGGGCAGCCGCGTCCACGCGGTGGGCGTGCTCGGCATCGCCGAGAACCTGCCTTCGGGCACCGCGCTTAAGCCGCGCGAGATCATCACGACGGCTTCGGGCCAGACCGTGGAGATCTTCGACACCGATGCCGAGGGACGCCTGCTCCTGGCCGACTGCCTCTACTACGCCGCCTCGCGCTTCGAGCCCTCGGCGATCGTCGATCTGGCTACCCTGACCTATTCGGTGATGCGGGGCCTCGGATCGGTCTTCGCCGGCCTGTTCAGCACCGACAATGCCGTCGCCGCACAGATGATCGCGGCCGGCGAAACAGTCGGCGAGCGCTTCTGGCAATTGCCGCTCGACCGCGCCTATGACGAGGGCCTCTATTCACCCCTCGCCGATCTCAGGCACCACGCCAAGGACATGGAAGACGGCGACGCGCCCTATGCCGCCGCCTTCCTGCGCCATTTCACGCAAGGTCGCCCCTGGGTCCATCTCGACATCGCCGGCAAGGAACTGGCCGACAGCGACCGGCCCCTGGGCCGGCAGGGCGCTACGGCCTTCGGTGTGCAGATGCTGGAAGAATGGGTCCATAACCTCAATGGGAAGCACAATGTCGCTTGAGATCATCAGCCGGGAAGGCCGCGCTGCCTTCCGGAACTACGAGACCTGGTATCGCATCAGCGGCGAACTCGGTGGCGACAAGGCGCCGGTGGTGATCCTGCATGGCGGCCCCGGCGTCGCCCATAATTATGTCGATGCCTACAAGCTGCTCGCCCATGACGGGCGGGCCGTCATCCACTACGACCAGCTCGGCTGCGGCAACTCCACCTTGCTGCCCGAGAAGGGTGCCGATTTCTGGACGCCGCAACTCTTCATCGAAGAGCTCGAGAACCTCGTCGACCATCTCGGCATCCGCGCCGGCTTCCATGTGCTCGGCCAGAGCTGGGGCGGCATGCTGGGCGCCGAATATGCCGTGACCCGGCCTGATGGCCTGAGATCGCTGACCATCGCCAACTCCCCGGCCTCGATGAAGCTGTGGGTGGAGGAAGCCAATCGCCTGCGCGCCGACCTGCCCCGCGAGGTCCAGGACACGCTGACCCGTCACGAACAGGCCGGCACCACAGATGATGCCGAGTATCAGGAGGCGACCATGGTGTTCTATGAGCGCCATGTCTGCCGCGTCGTGCCCTTCCCGCCGGAAGTGGCGGCGAGCTTTGCCCAGGTCGCGCGCAATCCCACCGTCTACAATGTGATGAACGGCCCCAACGAGTTCCACGTCATCGGCACGCTGAGGAGCTGGAGCATCATCGACCGCCTGGCGGCCGTCGAGGTGCCCACGCTGATCCTGTCGGGACGCCATGACGAAGCCACCCCTGCGACCGTGCAGCCCTACAAGGACGGCATCGAGGGATCGCGCTGGGAGATCTTCGAGCATTCCAGCCACATGCCGCATGTGGAAGAACAGGAAAAATGCATGCGGGTGGCCGGCGACTTCCTGGATCAGCACGACCGGTAAACAAATCAGAAGAGGGGATCGACGATGAAGAAACTGCTTTTGGCTGCTGCAGCCACGGCCCTGCTGGCCGGCACCGGCCTGGCACCCGCCCAGGCCGAATACCTCAAGGAGCATCGCGGCGGCACCATACGCCTGCTGGCCCGCTCGGCGGCCGGAACACTCGATCCCCACATCAACTACACCGACCAGGGCTGGCAGATGTACCAGCCGGTCTATGACGGGCTGGTCATCTTCCGCAAGGCGGAAGGCAAGGACGGCTTTTCCGTGGTGCCCGACCTCGCCGAGGCGCTGCCCACCGTCAGCAATGACGGCAAGACCTTCACCTTCAAGCTGCGCAAGGGCATCAAGTTCTCGAACGGACAGGATCTCGGCGTGAAGGACGTCGTCGCCTCCTTCCAGCGCATCTTCAAGATTTCCGGCCCGACCTCCGGCACCTTCTATGCCGGCCTCGTCGGCGCCGACAAATGCCTGGCCGACACCAAGAGCTGTACGCTGGAAGGCGGCGTCGTCGCCGACGAGGCGGCCGGCACCATCACCCTCAACCTGACCAAGCCGGATGCCGAACTGCTCTACAAGCTGGCTCTGCCGCATGCGGTGATCCTGCCCGCCGACACGCCGGCCGAGGATATGGGCTCGCGCCCCATTCCCAGCACCGGCCCCTACATGATCTCGGCCTTCGATCCCAACAAGGGCATGACGCTCTCGCGCAATCCCAACTTCAAGCAGTGGAGCGAAGAGGCCCAGCCCGAGGGCTATCCCGACGTGGTCCAGTATGATTTCGGCCTGTCCGAGGAAGCCGCCGTCACCGCGATCCAGAACGGCGAGGCCGACTGGATGTTCGACCCGCTGCCGAGCGACCGCCTCGCCGAACTCGGCACCAAGTTCAAGGACCAGCTCCACATCTCGCCGCTGTCGGCGTGGTGGTATGCCCCGCTGAACACGCGCCTCGCCCCCTTCGACAACGAGAAGGCCCGCCAGGCCGTGGCCTTCGCCATCGATCGCAACACGCTGGTCAAGCTGTTCGGCGGCAAGGTGCTGGCCTCCCCGGTCTGCCAGGTGCTGCCGCCCGATTTCCCCGGCCATGAGGATTATTGCCCCTTCACCAAGAATCCGGGCGCCAAATGGTCGGCCCCCGATCTCGACAAGGCCAAGCAGCTCGTCGAGGAATCCGGCACCAAGGGCCAGAAGGTCACCATCATCGTCGAGGATACCGCGGTCTCGCGCTCCATCGGCGTCTATCTGCAGAGCGTCTTGACCAGCATCGGCTATGTCGCCGACGTCAAGCCGATCTCGACCAACATCCAGTTCACCTACATCCAGAACACCAACAACAAGGTGCAGATGTCGGTGAGCCAGTGGTACAAGGACTATCCTGCGGCTTCGGACTTCCTGAACATCCTGTTCGGCTGCGCCTCCTTCCGTGAGGGCTCGGACGCCTCGATCAACATCTCCGGCTTCTGCGACAAGGACATCGACGCCAAGATGCAGAAGGCTCTGGACCTCGGCGTCACCGACCAGAAGGCCGCCGACAAGATGTGGGCCGAGATCGACAAGCAGATCACCGACAAGGCGCCGGCCGTCGGCCTGTTCACGCCCAAGCGCCTCGATTTCGTCAGCAAGCGCGTCGGCAACTTCAAGTTCAACCCGCAGTTCAACTGGATGGTCACCCAGGCCTGGGTCCAGTGACGCACTGCGAGGGCACGTCCATGGCGAACCAAGCCATTGCCATACCGTACAAGACGCGAGGGCCCTGGGCCCTCGCTTTCGTGAAGCTCAGGCGCAACCGGGCGGCGATGGCCTCCCTCGCGCTCTTCCTCCTGATCGTGATCGCCTGCCTCAGCGCACCGCTCTATGCGCGCTGGGCGGGGGTGGATCCCTTCGCCTCGACGCTCGACGCCGTCATCCAGATCGACGGCGCCGAAGTCCCGGTGATGGAGCAGTCGACGGAGGGGCTCGGGCTCGGCTACACGCCGATCGGCCCGACCTGGCGGCTCGGCACTTATTTCCTCGGCGCCGACGGCCAGGGCCGCGACGTCATGGCACGGCTTCTCTATGGCGGCCTCAACTCGCTGATGATCGCGGGGGCCGCCACCATCTTCACGCTGATCTTCGGCACGGCGGCGGGCCTGAGCGCTGGCTATTTCGGCGGCATCGTCGACACCGTGCTGTCGCGCTTCCTCGACGTGTTGTGGGCCTTCCCCATCTATCTGCTGGCGATATCGCTTTCCATCGTCACCATCGCACAGGGCATTTCCATCGGGCCGATCGTGATCGAATCCGGCAGCCTGTGGCTGCCGATCATTATCATCGGCATCGTCTACGTGCCTTATGTGGCGCGGCCCATCCGTGGGCAGGTGCTGTCGCTGCGCAGATCCGAATTCGTGCTCGCCGCCATCAATCTGGGCGTACCGAGACCGCGCATCCTCTGGCGCGACATCCTGCCCAACATCACCACGACCCTGATCGTCTTCGTACCGCTGATGATGGCGCTGAACATGCTGACGGAATCGGCGCTCTCCTTCCTGTCGATCGGCGTGCAGCCGCCGGCGGCGAGCTGGGGCACCATCATCCAGGACGGGCAGGCGCTGCTCTATACCCGGCCCGCGGTCGCCCTGGCGCCAGGCATCATCATTGCCCTGTCGGTGATGGCGCTCAACGTCTTCGGTGACGGCCTGCGCGATGCGCTCGATCCGCGCTCCAAAGTGCAACTGGGGCGCGACTGATGATCTACGCCATCCTGCGCCGCTTCGGCCAGATGCTGTTCGTGATGTTCGGCATCTCGGTCATCGTCTTCCTGATCTTCTTCGCCACGCCGGGCGCCGATCCGGCGGCACGCATCGCCGGTCGCAACGCCTCGCCCGAGGTGCTGGCGGCGGTACGTCACAATTTCGGTTTCGACCAGCCGCTCTACGTCCAGTACGGCCTGATGATGAAGAAGATCTTCATCACCGGTGACCTCACCTCCTTCGTCAATCGCGGCTGGAAGGTGGTGCCGGCGGTGCTCGACGCCATCCCGGTCACGCTCTCGCTGGTGTTCGGGGCGGCGGTGCTGTGGGTGGTGGTCTCCGTGATCATCGGCATGGTCGCCGCCGCCACGCGCAACAGCTGGATCGACCGGCTCCTGATGGCGGCCGGGCTGATCGGCATTTCCATGCCGGTCTACTGGCTGGGCGAGGTGATGAATCTCATCACCCAGAGCCGCTATCACGACACCTGGCTGTTCGGCTGGGTACCGCCGCTCGGCTACAAGAACCTCCTCGACGATCCCAAGGGCTGGTTCCTCACCCTGGTCATCCCCTGGGTCACGCTCGCCGTGCTCTATATCGGCATCTACGGGCGCGTGCTGCGGGCGGCGATCATCGAATCCCTGCAGGAGGACTACATCCGCACGGCGCGAGCCAAGGGCCTGTCGGAGACGCGCATCCTGCTGCGCCATGCGCTCAGGACCTCGCTGATCGCCTTCGTCACCTTGTTCGGCCTCGATTTCGGGGCGCTGGTCGGCGGGTCCGCCTTGCTGACCGAAGTGGTGTTCGGCCTGCACGGCATCGGCAAGCTCACTTATGACGCCCTGCAGAACCTCGATCTGCCGATGATCATGGCAACCGTGATGTATGCCTCCATGTTCGTGGTCCTCGCCAATGCGGTGGTCGATTTCGTCTATATTCTCCTCGACCCGCGCGTGAGGACGTTATGATGCTGTCCGTACGCGACCTGCGGGTCTCTTTCCGCACCGATGACGGCCTGGTGCGCGCCATCGACGGCGTTTCCTTCGACCTCGCCGAGGGCGAGATCCTCGGCGTCGTCGGCGAATCCGGCTCCGGCAAGACCGTGTCGCTCCTGGCCGTGATGGGCCTGATCACCGATCCCAATGCCAGGATCGAGGGTTCGATCCGCTACAAGGGCCGCGAACTGGTGGGCCTGCCCGCCCGGGAGCTCCGGCGCCTGCGCGGCAACGAGATCGCCATGATCTTCCAGGATCCGATGACGGCGCTGACGCCGGTCTACACCATCGGCTGGCAGATCGCCGAGCAGATCCAGGCCCATCGCAAGGTCAGCAAGGCCAAGGCGCTGGAACGGGTGGAGGAACTGCTGGCGGAGGTGAACTTCCCCAATCCGCGCGAGGCGATGTCGCGTTATCCCCACCAGCTTTCCGGCGGCATGCGCCAGCGGGCGGTGATCGCCATGGCGCTGTCCTGCGACCCGGCTTTGCTGGTGGCCGATGAACCCACCACGGCGCTCGACGTCACCGTGCAGGCCGGCATCCTCGACCTCGTGCGCAAGCTGCGCGCGACCCACAATTCGGCCGTGGTCTTCATCACCCACGACATGGGCGTAGTCTCCGAGCTCGCCGACCGGGTCATGGTCATGTATGCGGGCCGTGTGGTGGAGCGCGGCAGCCGGGCGGAATTGTTCTCCGACCCCAGGCACCCTTATACGCAGGCGCTCCTGGGTTCGATCCCTCCTCTGACCGGCGAGAAACCGCGTCGCCTGCCGGCTATTCCCGGCTCGCCGCCCTCGCTGCTGCGATTGCCGCAGGGCTGCGCCTTCGGCCCGCGCTGTCCGGTACGCTACGAGCCCTGCCAGGCCGACAAGCCGGGCCTCGGCAGCGGCACGCATGCCGCCGCCTGCTTCCGGGTGGCGCAAGCATGAGCGGTGAAATGACAGACAGCAACCAGCCGATCCTCGAAACACGCGCGCTCGGCAAGCGCTTCTCGATCGGCAGCCGCTTTTCTTCGGAAGGCAAGCGCACCGTTCACGCGGTCGACAACGTCTCCCTCACGGTGCGACGCGGCGAGACCGTCGGTCTCGTCGGGGAATCGGGCTGCGGCAAGTCCACTTTGGCCCGTTGCCTGGTCCGGCTCTACGACATCTCCGAAGGCCAGCTCATCTTCGAAGGCGACGACATCACCGGCAGGTCGCTGGCCGAACTCAGGCCGCTGAGGCGCCGGCTGCAGATGGTGTTCCAGGATCCATCGGCTTCGCTCAACCCGCGACGGCGCGTCGGCGACCTGGTGGCAGAGCCGTTGCGTATCCACACCAGACTGTCATCGGCAGAGATCGCCAAGCGCGTGGCTGAGCTGTTCGATCTCGTCGGGCTGCTGCCGGATCACGTCATGCGCTATCCGCACGAGTTCTCCGGCGGCCAGCGCCAGCGCGTCGGCATCGCCCGCGCCATCGCGCTCAATCCGGACCTGGTCGTGCTGGACGAACCGGTCTCGGCGCTCGACGTCTCCGTGCAAGCCCAGATCGTCAACCTCCTGGCCGATCTCCAGGAGAAGCTGAACCTTACCTATGTCTTCATCGCCCACGATCTTTCGGTCGTGCGCCAGGTCTCGACCCGGATCGCGGTGATGTATCTCGGCTCGATCGTCGAGGAAGGCCCGGCCGAGGAGGTGTTCGCCACGCCGGCTCATCCCTACAGCCAGGCCCTGATCTCGGCGGTTCCCATCGTGGAGACCACGCCGAGCGGCACGCGCAAGCGCATCATCCTCACCGGCGACGTGCCCAGCCCGCTCAAGCCGCCGGCGGGCTGCCGCTTCCACCCGCGCTGTCCGGCCGCCCAGGATCGCTGCCGGACGGAGCGCCCGCAGATGCGGGACCATGGCCCCGGCCGCAAGGTGGCCTGCCACTTCCCGGTTGCTTCATAGGGATCGGTGGCGGGCCCTCACCCGAAACGGGCGACGGCAAAGTCGACGAAGGAGCGCAGCTTCGGCGTGATCCGGCGATCCGGCGCATAGAGGATGTGCATGACCCGTGGCGGGACTTCATAGCCCGGCAGCAGCCGGACCAGCTGTCCGGCCTCGATCTCGCTTTGCACCAGCGAACTCGGCTGGAGCATGATGCCGAGGCCGGCCAGGGCCGCCGTAAGCAGGGCCTGGCCATTATTGGCCAGGAAGCGATAGGAGAGCTCGACGGTCTCCAGGCCATCAGGACCGGCAAAGCGCCATTGGTCGCGCGTATTGCCGTGCATGAAGCCGAGGCTTTCATGGTTCTTGAGGTCGGCCGGCTTTTCAGGATGGCCATGCGCCGCAAGATAGACCGGCGACGCGCAAACGGTGAAGGTCATCGGCCGCAACGGCCGGGCGATCAGGCTGGAATCGGCCAAGGGGCCGACGCGGAAGACGGCGTCATAGCCCTCGTCGACGAGGTCGACGACGCGATCGGACAAAGTGAGCTCGACATCGACCTGGCGATGCGCAGCCAGATAGTCCGGCAGGATTGGGGCCAGTTCATGCGCGCCGAAGGTCACCGGCGCATTGACCCGGATCTGGCCGCGCGGGATCGCCCGTGTCTCGGCGGCCAGCACTTCGGCCGCCTCGACCTCGGCCAGGATGGTGCGAACCCGTTCGTAATAGCTGCGCCCGATCTCTGTGACGCTCTGGCGCCGCGTGGTGCGGTTGATCAGCTTGACGCCGAGGTGATCCTCCAGCAGGCGCACATGCTTGCCCACCATCTGGGAGGACATCGAGAGCGCATTGCCGGCGGCCGAGAAGGACCCCGCCTCCACGGCCTTGACGAACACGCCCATGCTGGTGAAACGGTCCATCAATTTGAAACCATATGTTTCAGGTTTAGCGATCAGCTCCCCATTTATCACAAAATGAGAGGAGATCATAACGAATGGCGACACCGCAATGCGGTCCACCCAGGAGATACGCTCCATGCTCGTCCAACGCAGAGTCGTCGTCAGCGAATACGGCGCCCCCACCGTGATGGCACTCGAGACTCGGGACCTGCCCGCGCCTGGCGCCGGCGAGGTTCAGGTCAGGCACACGGCAATCGGCTTCAATTTCATCGACATCTACCAGCGCAAGGGCATCTATCCGCTGCAATTGCCGAGCGGGCTCGGCTTCGAAGCCGCCGGCGTGGTCGAAGCGGTCGGCCCCGGCGTCACCGACATCAAGCCCGGCGACAGGGTTGCCACCATTAATGCGGGCCTCGGCGCCTATGCTGACAGGCGCAATGTCCCGGCCGACAAGCTCGCCGTCCTCCCCGCCTCCGTCAGCGACGAGGCGGCGGCGACCCTGTTCTTCAAGGGCATGACGGCGCAATATCTGCTGCGCAAGACCCATGCGGTCCAGCCGGGTGATCTCCTGCTGGTCCATTCCGCCGCCGGGGGCGTCGGCCAGATCCTCAGCCGCTGGGCCACCGCACTTGGGGCGACCGTAATCGGCACCACCGGCTCGCCGCAGAAGCGCGATGCCGCACTCGCCGCCGGATGCAAGGCCGTGATCGATCTCAACGATCCAGCCTGGCCCGAAGCCTTCCTCGTGGCGACCGGCGGCCGCAAGGCCCGCGTGGTCTACGATGCTGTCGGCAAGGATACGCTGATCAAGTCGCTCGACTGCGCCGCGCCCTTCGGGCTGGTCGTGTCCTATGGTGCGGCATCCGGCCCGGCGCCGGCTATCGACCTCGACCTTCTCAACAAGAAGGGCGGCCTGTTCATCACCCGCCCATCGATCTTCGCCCACAATGCCGATAGCGTCAGCTTCCGCGCCAACGCCGCCGATTTCTTCGACGCGGTCGCCAAGGGGCATGTGAGCGTGGACATCGGGCAGCGCTTCTCGCTCGACGAGATCGCCAAGGCGCATGAGGCGGCCGAGGCTCGCCAGACCGTCGGCGCCATCCTGATCACGCCCTAGGAGGGTGGTGCTTGGGTGCTTCGGTTTGTAAGGACGAGGATATAGCTATCTCAGACAGCGCCGAATGAAACGCGACTTGCCTTCTCCACGAAGTGGGGAAGGCAAGTCGCGTTTCATTCGGCAGGAGAGAAGGCTCCCTTGTACCATCGAGAAAATACTTCCCCGTACTTCCAGCCCGCCTCACCGCTTCGCAAAACGCCTGGCGCATAGATCGGCGAAATGCCGGGCCGCGGGCGAGAGTTCGCGCTCGGCGCGATGGGCGAGCACGATGCGGTTCTCGCGATGCTTGCCGGTCAGGGGGCGGGTCACTAGGTTGAGCCCGTCATAGCTCATGTCCGAGGCCGGTTTGGTCGCCAGGATCGAATAGCCCAGGCCATGGGCCACCATGCCGCGCACCATCTCGAAGGAGATCGAGCGATAGGCGATCAAGGGCTTGATGCCGGCGTCTTCGAGAATGCCGGTGAAATAGTCGCGGCTGGGCGGGGCATCGAGCAGGATCATCGGCTCGGCGGCGAGGTCCTCGGGCGCCACCTCGCTCTGGTGGCAGAGCGGATGGTCGGCGGCGAGCAGCACATAGGGCGTCAACTCGCCCAGGGACACTTTCTCGAATTCCTCGCCGAGGTCGAAATCATAGAGCAGCGCCAGTTCGCTCTCGCCCGCCAGCAGGCTCTCGCGCAGGCGGCGATGATCGCCCTCGATCAGCTTGACGCCGATGCCACCCATCTCGCGGATGAGAGAAGGCATGAGATAGGGCCCGAAGGTGTGGAAGCAGCCGATCACCAGCCTGGCGGTCTCGCCCGCCAGCGCCGCGCGCAGCGAACTCGCCCCCTCGATCCGGTTCGACGAGCCATACGACCGATTGGCATAGATCAGCGGCGAACCGTGGCGGGAGAGATGGATGTCGCGCACCTCGCACAGGAAGATGTGATGCGTCCCGACCTTCTCGCTCGATAGCAGCTTGCAGTCGAACGCCACCAGAGGATCGGCGATGCGCGGTGCGCCGGTCGAGGCCGTCACCCATTCGGTGCATTCGAACTTGTCACCGATCTCGTCGCGGAAACGCCCGGCGAAGACATCGGAAATATAGGACTGGTCGTCCCGCAGAACGTTGACGCACAAGACACCGTTCTCGACGATCTTGGCCGCCGCCGGGCTGAGATGATGGACGCAGACCAGCATGGTCGGCAGCTCCGTATCCGCCGAGACCGAAGCCATGGCCGAGACGGTCACCCCTGCCCGGCCGGCCGGGCCGTCGGTGGAGACCACGTTCACGGTGCAGGCAGCCTGGCTCATGCCGCCGAGAAATTTCTCCCGCACCTTCGGATCGATCCCCACGCCCATCCGCTTTCTCCCATTGGTCTTGAAGCCGGTGTCACCCCGGCCGTTCAGGCCGACGATCCTTCCGGAATTCGTCGGCGCTGGAAAATATGGATTTCCGCTGCACGGGTTCGGAAAAGCCGCAGCACGCCCGAGACTGGCAAGTGCCCGCTTAGAGATAAAGGTGATGCACCGTGTCGTTGGCGAGCAGGTCCTTGCTGGTGCCGCTCGCCGCGATCTGGCCGCGTACCAGGAGATAGCCGCGATCGGCGATCGACAGCGCCGTCTCGGCATTCTGCTCGATCAGCAGCACGGTCTTGCCCTCGTCGCGGATGCGCCCGACGATGTCGAAATATTCGTCGATCAACTTGGGGGAGAGGCCGAGCGAAGGTTCGTCCATCACCACCAGCTCCGGGTTGCCGATCAGGGCGCGGGCCAGCGCCACCATGGCCTGCTCGCCGCCCGACATCGTCCCCGCCCCCTGCGTCAGCCTCTCGCGAATGCGCGGAAACAGGCCAGCCATCGCCTCCAGCCGGTCCTCGAACGGCACCCGGCATCTGGAGGCATCGAAGGCAAGCTTGAGATTCTCGCGCACGTTCAGGGTCGGAAAGAGCCGGCGCCCTTCGGGGACGAAGCCGACGCCGAGTGCCGACAGGCGTTCGGTTCCCACCGCCGCCACCTCCTTGCCGACAATGCCGATCGAACCGGCATCGAGCCTGATCAGGCCGCAAATGGCATTGAAGGTCGTGCTCTTGCCGGCTCCGTTCGGCCCGAGCAGGCAGACGAGCTCACCCTTGTTCACGGCAAGCGAGACGTTGCGCAGCATGGGCACCGGCCCATAGCTGGTCGAGACGGATTTGAGTTCAAGCATGGCCGGCCTTGTGTCCGAGATAAGCCTGCTGGACGCGCGACAACTGCCGCACCTCCTGGAAATCGCCGTCGGCGATCTTCCGGCCGTAATCGATGACGGCGACCCGGTCAGGTAGGGCCCTGACCAGGCGCATGTCGTGCTCGATGATCAGGAAGGACAGGCCGGCGCGCCGGGCCATGACGGAGCGGATGCTGGCCATCAGGGCATCGGTGTCGCGGTCGTCCATGCCGGAGGACGGTTCGTCGAGCAGGATCACCTTCGGGTCGGAGGCGAGCGCCCGCGCAATCTCCAGCCGACGCCGGTCGGCCTGCGGCAACGTACCAGCCAGCGTATGGCGCCGCTCGTAGAGGTCGGGCGAGATGGAGCGGATCAGTTCACCCGCGCGCTCCGCTGCCTCGTCGAGCTCGGCCCGCGCCTTGCCCGGGCGCAGCAAAGCCGTGAGCACGCCGGTGCGGGTCCGGCAATGCATGCCGATCACCACATTGTCGACCAAGGTAAGGTCGTTGAACAGCCGGCTCGACTGGAAGGTACGGGTGATGCCGGCAGCCGCGATGCGGTGGGCGGGATTGCCGGTGATGTCCCGTCCCTCCAGCGCCACCGTGCCCTTGGAGGGCCGGTAGATGCCGGTGATGACATTGAACAGCGTGGACTTGCCCGCCCCGTTCGGCCCGATGATGCACAGGATCTCGGAGCGCCCGAGGCTGAGGTCCACACCATCGACCGCCGTCAGCCCGCCGAAGCGGATGGTCAGGTCGCGGGTCTCCAGAAGCGCCTGGCTCATGACCGGTTCCCTCATGGCTGGCCCCCATAATTGCGCGCGCGCTGCGGGAAGAGCCCCTGGGGCCGCAGGATCAGGAAGGCGATCACGATGACGCTGACGAAGAGCAGGCGGTAGTCGGAGAACACTCGGAGCTTTTCCGGCAGCAGTGTCAGCAGGAAGGCACCGATGATCACGCCGAGCGTGTTGTCCATGCCGCCCACGATCACCATGGTCATGATGGTGACCGACACCACGAAGGTGAAATTGTCCGGCGAGATGTAGCTGACATAGAAGGCGTAGATGGTGCCGGCGAAGGCGGCGAGGAAGGCATCGACGCCGAAGGCCAGTATCTTGTACCAGACCACGTTGATGCCCTGGCAGCGCGCTGCGAGCGGATCGGCCCTCAAGGCATTCCAGGCCAGGCCCACCCGGCTGTGATGCAGGCGCCCAGCCGAGAGGATGGCAAGCCCCACCAGCGCCGCCGAGAGATAATAGAAATTGGCCTGGCTCGGCAGCTTGTAGCCGAAGACGTAGAGCGGCTTGATGAAGGAATGCCCGAAGAAGGTCGGCGCGGGAATGCCGACCAGGCCGTTGGGTCCGCCCGTCCAGGACAGGTTGTTGAGCAATTGCTGGACGACGATGCCGAAGGCGATGGTCACTAGGGCCAGATAGCTCTCCTTGGTGCGCATGGAGGGAAAGCCGAGCGCAAAGCCGAACAGGGTCGCCACCACCGCCGAGATCGGCAGGGTCAGCCAGAAGGAAATGCCGAAATTGATCGCCAGCAGCGCCGAGGTGTAGGCGCCGATGCCATAGGAGGCGCCCGTCGCGAAATTCGGAATATTGGCGCTGCCGAGCTGGAAGTTGAGGGCGAGCGCTAGGACTGAATAGAGCTGGGCTACGATGAGCAGATGCAGCGCATAGCTACTGCCCTGCATGAAGAAGGGAAACGCCAGGACGATGGCGATGCCGAGGAGGGTGGCGACGCCCCGATACTGCCGGAAGGCTGCAATGATATGCTCCTCGATCTGCGGCCTGAGCTGCAGGGCAGCGAAACCGGCCCCGAGCAGGGCCAGCAAAGCGACGATGATCCAGGTCTGTTCGGCCAGGAGCAGGGCTCCGAGCAGGACGGCTCCGACGAGCTCGACGCCGAGGGCGATGGCCAGGGCGCCGAGGGAGGCACCGGCACGCGCCTGGGACAGATTATGCGTGGTGGCGGCCATGGCTCACACCTTCTCGAAGACAGGCTTGCCGAGCAGGCCCGAGGGTTTGAAGACCAGCACGCAGATCACCAGGACGAAGATGCACACCAGGCGATAGGAGGCTCCATCCGCCAGCAGCGCCTGGGCCAGCATCTCGATGCCGGCGATCAGCAGGCTGCCGAGGATGGCGCCCTGCATCGAGCCGAGGCCCCCGATCACTGCGGCCGAAAAGCCGATCAGGCCGAGCTGGATGCCGAAATCGAAGCGCACCACGCCGGCATGGCTGGCATAGAAAAGGCCGCCGATGGCGCCGACCGCCGAGGCGAGCAGGAAGGTGGCGGCGAACATCCGGCTGGGATTGATCGCCATCAGCCGCGCCGTGTTGCGGTCTTCGGCGACGGCCCGGATCCGCATGCCGAGCGGCGTGTGCTGCATCAGGGCAAACAGGGCCGCCACCATGGCGATGCAGAGCACGATCACCGTGAGGCTGAAGGCCGGGATGGTCAGGCCGAACAGAGAGACCTCGCCCGTCACCAGGGCCGGGAAGGGCTTGGGATTGCTGCCCTGCGGATAGAAGCTGCGGATCAGTTCGCGCACCACGGTGCCGAGCGCCACGGTGGCGACCAGGGCCATCATGGCCGGGGCATTGCGGAAGCGGCGGATCACTAGCCAATCGAGCAGCACGCCGAGCAGGCCGACAAAAGCGATCGCGATCAGGCAGGCGATCAGGGCGGCCGGCACGGTATCGAAGCCGAGCATGCCGCCGGTCAGGATCTGGATCATCGCCAGGGCGACGAAGGGCGCCGTGATCGAGACGTCGCCATGCGAGAAATGGATGACATTGAGCACGCCGAACAGCAGGCTGAACCCCAAGGCCACCAAGGCATAGATGCTGGCCAGCACCAGCCAATTGAGCAGATATTGCGCGAGCAGCGCATCCATAGAATTCCCCTCCCGCCTCGTTTGCCGAGTGTCCGGTCTTCTTTTCTAGGCATAGGCGGGGCAGTGATGAAAGCCGGCGCTGCTTAGGCATTTCTGAGGCAGTGCTTCAAAAATTGCGACTTCTCGCTTTCGCAAAAACTTCGCACCCTTGCTCTCGTCTTCGGACAAGCCGACCGGCCACGGGCTCCCAAACAAGAAGACAAGTCCAGCCATCCTGCCGTGGTCCGGCGCACCATCGAGCAAGGGAATAGACATGACCATCTTCAACGCACGCCGGCGCCGCCTCCTCGGCAGTGTGCTGCTGGCGACCGCCATGGCCTCGCTGCCGACTCTGGCCTTGGCCAAGGACACCATCAAGATCGGCTTCCTCGGCCCCCTCAGCGGCGGCAACGCGCCCCAGGGCCTGGGCGCCCGCAACGGCTTCCTGCTCGCGATCAAGCAGGCCAATGAGGGCAATTATCCCTATACGATCGAAGGCGTGGCGCTTGATGACGCGTCCGACCCGCAGACCGGCGTCTCGGCGGCCATGAAGCTGGCCAATGATTCAGCCGTGGTGGCGGCGACCGGCCATTGGAACAGCCCGGTGGCGCTCGCCACCATTCCCGTCTTCCATCGCTTCGAGATGCCGATGATCGTCTGGGGCGCCATCGGCCCGAAGATCACCGAGCAGAACCTGCCCGAGATCACCCGCGTTACCCCGACCCTGGTGGCCGAGAACCAGCCTCTGGCCGGCTGGGCCTTCAAGACGCTGGGTGCCAAGAAGGTCGCCATCGTCGCCGACACCTCCGACTATGGCGTCTCCAACGCCGACTTCTTCAAGAAGTTCTTCGGCGAGGCCGGCGGGCAGACCTCCTCCACCGACCTGCTCCCGGTCGGCACCACCGATTTTCGCACCATCCTGACCCGCATCAAGGGCGAGGCCCCCGACGCGATCTATTTCGGCGGCGTCATCACCGAGGCCGGCATCCTGCGCAAGCAGATGGCCGAGCTCGGCCTGACCATGCCGATGATCGGCATTTCCGGTTTCTACGATCCGGAATTCATCTCGGTGGCGGGCAAGGCCGCCGAAGGCACCATGGTGAGCTATCCGGCCTCCCAGTCCAACCCCGCCCTGACCAAGATGGAGGCCGACTATAAGGCCCAGAACTATGCCGAGGCGCCCAGCCCCTACACCAAATATGCCTATGAGGCGACGCAGATCCTCCTGAAGGTGATCGCCGACAACGGCATCGAGGACAAGGCCAAGCTCGCCCAGGCCATCCGCTCGATCAAGCATGACGGCGTGCTCGGCACCACCTCGTTCGACGATCACGGCCAGACCCAGATCCCGGTCGAGATCGAGATCAAGGTCGTCAAGGACGGCGCCTGGACCACCAAGACGAACTGAAGGTTCCACAACCTTTGTTTGATGGGTGCGCTGCCCCTCACCCTTACCCTCTCCCCGTAAACGGGGCGAGGGGACATCGGCGTAGTGCTCGAACCCGAAATCGGACCGTCTCGCCCAACCGGTTGAGCGAGACACCGGACTACAGGACATGGCGCGACGATTGCGCCCCCTCGCCCCGTTTACGGGGAGAGGATGGAGGTGAGGGGCTACGCGCTCCTGACATCATCAAACGCTTGGCGCCTTCAACCGGGCACACAAGCAAAGCGGGCCTCACCCGCCGCACACCTGGCGACATGCCTTCATGCCGCTGAAAACTTCGAAGGAAAGACGATGCTCAGAACGGGGCAGCAATACAGGGATTCGATCCGGGACGGCCGGCGCATCTGGATCAATGGCGAGCGCGTCAAGGACGTCACCGTCCACCCCCAATTCAAGCCGCTGGTCGACATCCGCGCCCGCATCTACGACCTCGCGCATGAGGACGCCACCCGCGACATCCTCAGCTATGAGGAAAATGGCGAGCGCTACTCCGTCGGCCTCAAGCTGCCCCACAGCCAGAACGACTGGCACGCCAAGCGCCTGGCCACCGATACCATCCTGGAGGATGTCGGCGGCGTCGTCACCCGCGTCGGCGACGAGACGGCCGGCGAGATGTGGTCGCTCTATGACGGCCAGGATATCCTGAACGAGGTCGACCCGCGCTTCTCCGTCAACATCCGCAACCACATCCAGCGCGTCGTCGACCGGGACCCCTTCCACGTCTCGGCCAATACCGATCCCAAGGGCGACCGTTCCAAGCGGCCGCAGGACCAGGATCCGGATATGCTCCTGCATGTGGTCAAGGAGACCGATGCCGGCATCGTGGTGCGCGGGGCCAAATACGAGACCGCCGCGGCCTATGCCAACCAGGCCTTCACCAAGCCGACCATCGCCAATTGGGGCAATTCGGAGCTGTCCGACTATGCCGTCGGCTTCGTGTGCGACTTCTCCTCGCCGAACCTGCGCTTCATCGCCCGCACCGGCTTTGCCGGCCGCGCCCCAGCCGAGGACTATCCGCTCGCCAACCGCTTCGACGAGGTCGACTGCCTGGTCATCTACGACGATGTGCTGATCCCCTGGGAGAACGTGCTGTTCTACCAGCACACCAAGGCGGCTGCCTTCATCCGCGCCACGCTGCATCGCTATTCGGCCTTCGCCTTCGTGCAGCGCAACCTCAAGCTCGCCGACATGCTGATCGGCGCGGCCCTGTGGAACGTGCGCCAGACGGGCCTGGAAAACCAGCAGGCGGTCCAGGAAAAGCTGGCGACGCTCGCCTGCTACCGCGAGGGCATCAATGCGCATCTGACCGCCGCGATCACCAATGCCGAGAAGAGCCCGGGCGGCCTGATGATGCCGAACCAGTCCCTCCTGATGACGGGGCGCGTGCATGCCTGCTCGCAGCTTCATCACATGATGCATATCGCCCGCGAGCTCTGCGGCGGCCAGATCTGCGTGACGCCCGACGCCGCCAGCTTCGCGGACGAGGAAGCCGGAGTCTGGCTGAAGAAATACTACACGCTCAACGAGAACTGGGACAGCAACGACCGGCGCAAGCTGCTCGCCTTCGCCCGCGACCTGCTCAACTCCGACTATGCCGGCCACCGGCTCACCTTCCAGCTCTTCGCCCAGTCACCACCCTTCGCCCATCTCGGTGCCGTCTACCGCAATTTCGACTGGAACGACGCCCTGCGCTTCACCAAGAAATCCGCCGGCCTGTCGGACCGCATCCTCACCGCCCAACGCTAGGCGAAGGCAATCTTTCTAGCTCTTTGTCCTAACGCGATTTCTCAGTCGGAAAGTCGACGGCTCGATCTGCTCCGGGGGGCGCTGCCCCTCACCCCCCCCCACTTGCAAAGCAAGTGCGGACCTCTCCCCGTAAGAACGGGGCGAGGGGACCACGACCGCAGCGTTTCAGGCCGAAAACGCTTCGTCTCGCCCAACCGTCGGGCGAGGCGACAGGTCCGAGGATCATTCGCGACGCCGGCGCCCCCTCGCCCCGTTCTTACGGGGAGAGGGTAAGGGTGAGGGGCAGCGTGACCTCGGCGGTGGAGGGCTGAGCAACGACCGACCAACCTTTCCTGGAAACGCTTCAAGCAACCACCCGGAGTACCCAATCATGATCCACAAGCGTCTTCGTCCCTTCAACACCAAGGACACCTATCCCGAGCAGAAGCTCAACACCGATCTCAGCCAGGGCGTGGTCGCCCGCGGCACCATGGTGTTCCTTCGCGGCCAGGTCTCCCAGGACCTCGATACCCGCGAGAGCCTGCATGTCGGCGATCCCCGGGCCCAGGCCCGCAAATCCATGGAAAACATCAAGATGCTGCTGGAGGAAGCCGGCAGTGAGATGGCCCATATCTGCCGCATTGTGGTCTATCTGACCGATATCCGCTATCGCGAGGCGGTCTATCTGGAGATGGGCGAGTGGTTCAAGGGCGTCCATCCCTGCTCCACCGGCCTGGTGGTGCCTGCCTTGGCGCGGCCCGAATGGGTGGTCGAGATCGAGGTGACAGCCGTCATCCCCGACGCGGCCTGAGGGAGAGCCCGATGACCTTCTCGATCTCGGGGCGCTGCGCCCGGACCGGCATGTTCGGCATCGCCGTGTCCTCTTCCTCGCCCTGCGTCGCTGCCCGCTGCGCCCATGCGCGCGCCGGTGTCGGCGTCGTCGCCACGCAGAACATCACCGATCCCCGGCTCGGGCCGAAGGGGCTCGACCTGATGGCCGGGGGGCTGTCGGCATCGGAAGCCCTTGCGCGGCTGAAGGCCGAGGCGCCGCATCTCGATTTCCGTCAGCTCGCTCTGGTCGACAGCGAGGGCCGCACCGCCAGCTTCTCGGGCAGCCGGACGCTCGGCACCCATCGGGTGGTCGAGGGCGCCGGCGTGGTCGCAGCCGGCAACCTCCTGTCGTCGCCGGAGGTGCCGGTCGCCATGGTCGCGGCCTTCGAGGCCGCGTCCGAGCAGTCGCTCGGCGACCGCCTGATCGGCGCGATGCGCGCCGCTGTGAAGGCGGGGGGCGAGGAAGGCCCCGTCCATTCCATCGGCATGCTGCTGGTGCGGGATGTCGCCTGGCCCGTCGCCGATCTCAGGGTCGACTGGAGCGAGGGCGATCCGATCGAGGACCTCGACCAGCTCTGGCGGCGCTGGCAGGGCGAGATGGAAGCCTATGTCCAACGGGCCCTCGACCCGAGCCAGGCGCCGAGCTATGGCGTACCGGGCGATCTTTGAGCGGCTATACAATCGGGGCTCGGTCCGCGGGACCGGGGCCCTTCATGTGGCGATGACAGCATGGCAACCGAATCGACGACCCTGGACATTCTCGAGCGCCTGATCGGTTTTGCGACCATCAGCCGGCAATCGAACCGCGAGCTGATCGGCTATGTCACCAGCCTGCTCGATGGCGCCGGCATTGGCTGGGATCTCGTCGAGAGCCCGGACGGCACCAGGGCCAATCTGTTCGCGACCATCGGCCCCGCCGCGAATGGGGGGATCGTCCTCTCCGGCCATACCGATGTCGTTCCGGTCGAGGGCCAGGCCTGGAGCCGGGATCCGTTCGCCCTTTGCGAACGGGACGGCCGTTATTATGGCCGCGGCACCACTGACATGAAGGGTTTCGTGGCATCGGCCCTTGCCACGGCTTTGCGGGCAGCCAGGTGCGAACTGAAGACGCCTCTTCATCTTGCCTTTTCCTATGACGAGGAAATCGGCTGCGTCGGCGTGCGCAGTCTGATCGATCGGCTGTCGAGCCATCCGATCCGCCCGGCTCTGTGCATCGTCGGCGAGCCGACAGGCATGCGCATTGCCACCGGGCACAAGGGCAAGGTGGCCTTGCGGGCCTGCTGCACCGGCCGCGCGGGCCATTCGGCCCTGGCGCCAACCGCCCTCAACGCCCTGCATCTGGGCGCGGATTTCCTCGGCAGGCTGCGCGAGCGCCAGCGTCTCCTCGCCGAGACCGGCAGGCGCGACGAGCAGTACGAGATCCCCTACACCACTCTCCATGCCGGGCGCATGAGCGGAGGCCAGGCCCTCAACATCGTGCCGGAATGCTGCGAGATCGAATTCGAGATCCGCAACGTCGTCGGCGATGATCCCCAGGCCATCATCGCCGGTCTGAAGGAGGACGCCGAAACGATCATTGCCCCTCTGCGTCCGGCCTTTCCGGAAGCGGCCATCGCCATCGACGAGGTCAATGCCTATCCGGGGTTGGAGACGCCGCTCGATTCCCCGGTGGTGACGTTGCTGCGCCTGATCAATGAAAGCCGGGAGCCGACCTTCAAGGTCGCCTTCGGTACGGAGGGAGGCTTGTTCCAGGACAGGCTCGGCCTGGCGACGGCGGTCTGCGGCCCCGGTTTCATGGCGCAGGGCCACAAGCCCGACGAATATGTCGGCGCTGACCAGCTCGGCCGTTGCGATGCCATGCTCGCCGCACTGGTCGATCGCCTTGCCGTCGGCCTGTGATCGCGTGCCCGAGCGGCCAGTTGCCGCTTTGACGGACCGTGCCGAAGCGAGGATTTTGTCTGGCAGTTGATCGAATGATTCAGGGCCTGCAACGCGAGGCGCCGATGCCGCCGCAGGCCGCGTGAGGAGCAACCCATGCGTTTTACCTTGCGACAATTGAGCTATTTCGTCGCCGCCGGCGAGACCGGCAGCGTCACCCGGGCGGCCGAGCTGGTCAACATCTCCCAGCCCTCGGTCTCGGCGGCGATCTCGCATCTGGAGACCGAGCTTGGCGTGCAGATCTTCGTGCGCCAGCACGCCCAGGGCCTGTCCTTGACCACACCGGGCAAGCGCCTGCTCAGGGCCGCCAAGGAATCGCTGCGCGCCGCCTATGAACTCTACGACGTCGCCAATGCCGCCGGCTCCATCGTGTCGGGCCCGATCAATGTCGGCTCCTTCCGCACTTTCTCCTCCCTGATCATGCCGGAGCTCTGGCGCGGTTTCATCGCCAAATATCCCGATGCCCAGATGGTGGTGACCGAGGGCAGCGAGGCCGAGTTGCTGGAAGGCCTGCGCTCTGCCCGGATCGACATCGCCCTCACCTACCAGCTCAACCTGACGCCGGACATGAGCTTCCAGCCCCTGGTGGAAATGCCCTCCTATGTACTGCTGGCGGCCGACCACCGTTTCGCCACCAGATCAAGTGTGCGCCTGGAGGAATTGGCCGACGAGCCCTTCATCCTGCTCGACCTGCCGCTCAGCCGCCAATATTTCCTCTCCATGTTCGAGCAGCGCAGCATCACCCCGAGGATCGTCGCCGAAACGGCCAGCCCCTCGACCCTGCGGTCCTATGTCGGTGCGGGCCTCGGCTTTTCCATGCTGACGGTGAGGCCGGTGAACATGATGGCGGAAAACGGCCGCCCTCTCGCCTATGTCGAGCTCGAGGGCAATACCGCCCCGATGGTGATGGGGCTGGCCTGCCTGAAGGACATGCGGCGCCCGCGCATCGTCGACGCCTTCGAGGCTCATTGCCGGGAGGTCATCTCGGCCGATCATATTCCAGGCATGCGCGGAACCGAGTCAGGTCCCTCTCGTGTTATAGCCGATGAGGTGTAATCGATCCTGATTCTCGCACCCGGATGCCTGTCCGACCCGGCACCATGCGGCCGGACGCCATCTTGTGCATGGGAGGCGGCATGAACGAGCCAAGACTCATCCTCTACGAACTCGCCGGGTCCGACCCGCAGCTTCGCTTCAGCCCGCATTGCTGGAAGATCCGGATGGCCCTTGCCCATAAGGGGCTTCAGGCCGATCGCAGGCCGTGGCGTTTCACCGACAAGGAAGCCATCGCCTTCTCGGGCCAGGGGCTGGTGCCGGTTCTCATCGATGGCGCCAATGTCGTCTCCGATTCCTGGCGCATCGCGCTTCACCTCGACGAGCGCTTTGCCGACCGCCCTCCCCTCTTCGGCGCGCCGCAAGCGGCAGCCGTGACGCGTTTCATCAACAGCTGGGCCGATACGGCCCTGCTGCCGGCCATCGCCCGCCTGATCCTGCTGGATATCTACACTATCCTCGACGAGAAGGACCGGGACTATTTTCGCGCGAGCCGCGAACAGCGCTACGGCAAGACATTGGAACAGGTCGTCGAGGACCAGCAGCTCCATCTCGACAGGCTGCGCCACACGCTCACACCCCTGCGCCACTTGCTTGGTGGACAGGCCTTCCTCGGAGGCTTGCAGCCCAGTTATGCCGATTACTGCGTCTTCGGCATGTTCATGTGGGCCCGCTGCACCAGTGATGTCACCCTCCTGGCGGCTGACGACACCATCCATGCCTGGCGCGAGCGCCTGCTCGATCTCTTCGATGGTCTTGCGCGTCAGGCTCCCCACCACAAGGCCGTTTCGGAGTTGCCCGATGCCTGAGTTGCCCGTGCCGGCAGACTACGAGTTCCTGACCACCGACAAGCTGCGCTATGGCGATACGGACCGGCAGGGCCATGTGAACAATGCGGTCTTTGCAACCTTCCTGGAGACGGGCCGGGTCGAACTCCTCCATGATCTCGCCGCCCCCATCGCGGATGCCGGCAGCTCTTTCGTGCTTGCACGCGTGGTCATCGATTTTCGTGCCGAGGTGCTTTGGCCCGGGACGGTGGAGATCGGCACGAGGGTCAGCGCCTTCGGCCGCAGTTCGATTACGCTCGATCAGGCCGTATTCCAGAACGGGGCGTGTGTCGCGCAGGGACAGAGTGTCGTGGTACTCGTCGACAACAGCACGCGCCGCTCTCGTGCCCTTTCCGAAGGAGCTGCCAAGCGTCTGCGCGAACTGGGCGCTCACCAGCCTCAGCCGGCCTAGAGCAAAACGCGTTCAAGTGTGAACGCTTATTTACTCTAGCTCTTTGTTTGGACGCGTCTTTGCGATTCCAGGTGACTCCGTCAAATCGCAAAACGCTATAGGGAACCGCAGACAGCCTTGCCATGTCCGCTTATATGATCGCCCAGGCCCGATAGCGGCCTCGCCCGGTGATCTCCCTCACGCCCAGTTCCGCAACGAGGTCCTGCGCCGCCCGCGGCGTGATATCGAGCCGCTTGGCGATGAGCTGTGCCGAGGCGAGAGGCGTCGTCAGCAGCAGCTCGATCAAGGCCGGTAGTTTCGAGGTGGAGCGACGGCCGGCGAGGTGTCGTTCGAGCTGATGTCGAGCCAACATCCAGCGGTCGTGATCCTTCAATCCCTGTTCTGCCGCCACCGCGATGGCCTGGATGAAGGCCAGGAGCCGCGGCCCGGGACCATGGGCAAATCGCGTTTCACGAGGCAAGGCACGCAAGCCCACGCACAGGCAAGGCAGATGAAAGCGCGCCTTGTCGCGGGCCCGCAGGACAGCGGCTCCCAACGCGCGCCCGAGCCAGGCGGCATATTGCAGGGGCTCGATGGTTTCCCAAGCGAGGACCGCTGCCGCTGCGGCCAGCACCGGTGGCAGACCGTCCAGGTGCCTGATGTCTTCGCGCCATTCCTCAAGGCGCGCCTCTTCGTCCCAGCCGGCATCATAGATGTCCGGTTTGCGATTGGGCGCCGAGGCGGTTTCGCCGGCGAGCACGGCTGATGAGCGCGAGACTATGGCATCGATGGCTGCGAGCTCGGCGGCCCAGGCCTGGTCCTCCTCCGTTTCACCGGGTTGGGCGATCGCCCTGTCCTTTCCTTGGCGTTCGAGATCATCTGCTTCCCGGGACGTGGGAGGTGATCCACCTTGCGGGGGGGCTTCCTTGCCGAGCAGGCTCGCCAGTCCTTCCTGCGAGAGAGCCCAGTCGGCTGGAGCAGACGCAATGCGTCGCCGGGCCCGCAGGACGGTATGGGCCCGGGTAAGCTCATGGGTTGGTGTGCGTGCGTCCATGGCTGCGTCGTGCAGCACAAGGTCTTCGAGATGCACCAATTCGCCGTCGAGCCACAAGCTGCCGGCGGCATCGTAGAAGTGGGTGCGCGCGATCCAGCCCTGCCGGATCGGGCTGGTGCGTAGCCTCTCGTCGAGCCGCGCAAGTCCATCCTCCGCGATGGCAAGAGGGACCGCAATTTCGCCCCAGGGTAGCTTTCCAAGCTCCAAACCAGCTATTTTCAAAGGCCTGATAACCCTAATGAAAAATCAAATAACGGAACCTAACACATATTTAGCTTCCGCCACATCGAGAAGGTCTTCTTTTGACCTTCGTCGTCGGCAGATGGGCTTCCAATTCCGATCTTGCCGATATTTAACGCTGTCCGACCTTGAAGCGGAGCCTGCCTCTCTCCATATCCCCGTTGTCGGGAGCACGTCCCCATTCTTCCCCGGTGGGTTGATGGGTTCCCGGGGTTTCCTCCCAAGAGAAACTTCTTGGATGCCTATCCAAGCAGCGGCCGGTTTTCCGGCCGTTTTTTTTGCAAAGGTCATCATTCGTTTCATCCTGGCCATGATGATCGTCAGGTTCGTGAGGGCTGTGGTTCGCGGGCATGGATTTGTGCCATCAGAATGGGGCCAAGCGACAATTGCCCTGCCTCGGCCTTGCGGGTGAGGCTGCGCAGGTAACCACCAGCCGAATTGATATTGGCAGCTCTCTGCACGATGCAGGCGATGACGACGGCGGCCTGTGTTTCGCCCATCACGGTTTGCGCCTCCTCCCAGGCGCTTGGGCTGATCCGCAGGATGGAGCGGGCCAGGCTGGTGGCTCCGAGGAAATCACGCCAATTGCCGATGCCGTTGCGGGTGTAATCGACAATGTCGGGGCAGGCGCGCAAGACCATGCCGAGCGTGTAGCTGCCGTCGAGCGTGGCGGCATGGCTTGCCGGTGCTGGTTTCGTTGTCTGAGCGGCGGATGTCGCTGGTTCAGAATCAATAAGGGATTCTGGATCTGATTTCTGTATGTGGCGCTCATTGCTGGACTCAATGGTGCTCACTTTTGCAGTTTTGATCTGTAGTTCTAAGCGGTTGAGAATGTCGTCGGCCAGTGCTGAAAGCTGGTCCGCCAAGGTCTCGAGCTGTTCGAGGGTGGCGCGTCGTGGCAGGCTTTCGACAAGGTCGCGATAGAGGGTGTGCAGGTCGAGCCAGATTTGGCCCTCTGCTTTCTCAGGGGTCTCGTGCATCAGTTCCTGTTGTGCGGCGGCGATCATTTTGGAGATGTCGCGCCGGCAGATGGTGATGCGCTCGCGGGCGAGCTTGAGCGATCGGGCGGCGTCCTCGACCTCGGTGGCGAGCTGCATGAACT
Source organism: Labrys sp. 22185 (assembly GCF_052045555.1). NCBI lineage: Bacteria > Pseudomonadati > Pseudomonadota > Alphaproteobacteria > Hyphomicrobiales > Xanthobacteraceae > Labrys > Labrys sp. 22185. Next base: position 167,341 of record NZ_JBQEPH010000010.1, read on the forward strand.
CGTCGGCACGGGCAAGCAGGGGGGCGAGGTCGAAGCCATAGGCGAACTCGATGCTGCCGCCGCGATTGCGACGGGCATAGCGCTTGCCATTGGGGCTGTCGCGCCGGATGATCAGGCCGGTTTCGACGAGGACGGCAAGATGGCGTCGCAGTGTGGAGGCGGGCATGCCGTGAGCGCGGCGGCTGAGCTGCTCGTTGGATGGAAACACGATGATGGCTTCACCCGAAAGAATGGTCTCGGGGTGGAAAGTCAGCAGGGCATTGAGGACGGCAAGAGAGCGCTCGGAAATGTCGAGACGAGCTCGTGCCGTGCATAGGGCCTGGTAGATCTCCCACTTTGGTCGTGCGCGCGTGGTTGGACGCGTCTTGGCGATCGCTTGACTTGCAATTTGGGCAAGTGTCAGCGTTCGCCGCCCAAAGGGCGACGTTGCATGATGAATCTGCACTCTCTTTCACCTTATCCAGGCAAAAGAAATCCGCTCGTCGAAGTACGACGCCTGAAACGCTTGACAGTGATTCGCGGAAATGAGATTCTCTGTTTGCTTACGACAGAAAAGGCTTCCGCGCGGCGACGCTCGGGGGCTTTTTTCTTTTGCGGGGTTAATCTCCTGTTTGGTTGCGTTGTTTTGCCTCCCTGAAGGCCTCGTAAAGTGCCTCCAGGTTGGACGAGAGGTAATTGCCGAACTCGCCCGCATCCTTCGATTTGAGCGAGAGGCTGAAGGACTTGCCGGTGTTTCGGTAACTGGCTGCCACGCGCTTGTCCTGCGCGGCCCAGTTACCGGCCGATTGCGGTGCCGATGCTGTTCGGACCGGCTTGCGGGCGCGCTGGAGATGCGTCAGCAGCTGGTTGAAACGGGCAGGCGTGTCGAGATGACGAAAGTCTTCCGTGGCGAGAAGCTCTTCCGCCTGGCTGACTGCGCCGGGTCGCAGAAGGAGCCTTTTGAGTTCCTCCCAGCGGTCGCGGCCGATCGTCTTGGCGGCGCCAATCGCCCCGATGACCGAGGCAGGTACGATCTCGACCACCGACAGCATGCGAGACAGCAGCGTATCATCGACCGTAAGGGCCGATTTGATCGTATCCTTGCTCTGCCCCATCGCGAGGAGCTTGGCGGCGAACAGCGATTTCTCGATGAAGGACAGGTCGGCCCTGCGGGTGTTTTCCTGGCCCTGCGCGATGATATGGGCGATTTCCTCGACATTCTTGACCACGGCACGCACCCGTATGCCAAGTTCCCGTGCTGCGCGCGCCCGTCGATGGCCAAAGACAATCATATAGCGCCCGTCACTGTCCGGATGAGGGCGAACAAGAATGGGCTGAAGCTGGCCATCCTTCTCGATCCCCTGGCGGAACAGGGCAAATTCCTCCTCGTCGTCCTCGATACGATCGGAGACGAAGGAAGCGTCGAGAAGGTCCGGATCAAGCGCGACAATGGTTTCGCCATCGGTAAGACGTTTGGCACTCTCGGCCAGTTCTTCGATCGACAGCATCATGGAGCGCGATGCCCCGCGCGAAGCATAGTCGGAGCGCGTTTCATGCATCGTCCGATCCGCAGCCGGGCCGGTGATGCTCGCTAGAAGATTCTTGCGTGCCAAAGCGCCCTCCCCTGCTCTCGTCCAACATATTGAAAGAATGTATTTTTTTGCCGGTCTGCACGGCTGTCAAAAAACGCTCTCATCGCCGCCCCCATGCCTTGTGGACCAGAGCGGTGATCTCCTCATTCACGGCATTGAGAGCCTCGATCGCGCGGTCATAGGTCGATCGGATGAATTGGGAGCGGTCGACTTCGTAGAGGGTCTGGTTGGTGATGCCGGCATCCGAAATCGCGGTGGATTTCAGCATCGGGCTTTTCAGCATCTGATGGGGGAACAACGCCTGCATGAAGCCGACCATCTGGGTCTGAGGACCGTCTATGGGTTCGAAACGGGTGACCAGATATCGGAACCACTGCAGGCGCACTTCCGCTCCCGCCTTGCTGATCGAGCGCAGGACGCCGCCCAGCATCAGCAGGAACTGGCTCATCGACATGACGTCGAGCATCTGAGGGTGGATCGTGATCAGCACCGAGGTCGATGCCGTCAGCGCCGTCAGGGTGAGATAGCCGAGCTGGGGCGGACAATCGATCACCACGACGTCATAACGATCCTCGACTTCCTTCAACGCGTTGGTGATGCGCGTGAAGAACAGCCGTCCATCCGGCGAGGCGCGGTTGGAGGCGGCGAGCGGCGTGTCGTACTCGTATTCCTGCAGCTCCAGATTGGCCGGCACGATGTCGAGGCCCGGGAAATTGGTCGGCCGGATCACCTGGGTGATCGGCTTCCTCTGGTCGTCGTAGCGCAGGGCCTCATAGAGCGAGAGATTCTTGTCGAGTTCGGGCTGGATGCCGTGCAATGCCGAAAGCGAGGCCTGCGGGTCGAGATCGATGGCCAGTACCCGGTGCCCGGTGAGGGCAAGGTGCTGGGCGAGATGGGCGGCTGTGGTGGTCTTGCCGCTGCCGCCCTTGAAGTTCACCACGGAAAGGATCTGTAGCTTTTCGCCGGCGCGGCGATGCGGGACATATTTCTTGAAGTCCGCCCGGCCATGCCGGTCGAGATATTGCCGCAGCTCCAGCATCTGCTCAGCCGTGTAGCTACGTCGCCCCGAGCTGGAAGTGGTCGGAATCGGACCCTTGCCTTCCAGATGCAGTTTCTTGACGTTGGATTGGGTGACGCCAAGGAAATAGGCAACCTCCGCCAGCGAGAAGGAGCGCAGGCTCTTCATCGCATTCGGCGGATAGTGCTCCACCCGGAGCATATTTAGCTTGTCCGAGATCAACTCCCCCTGCTGGAGGATGGTCTCGTGAAAGCTGAATGCCTCCAGATCCTGGTTTGAGATCGACATGTTCATCGACTACGATTCTCGGAATAACGCTTTTTCGCATGAAACAACATTTCAAGCGGGAATTATGCCCGATTCTCGCGAAGCGGCAATGAATTTTAGGTTAATGAAAGGTTAACGCCGAAATAGTGTCTCGAATCACTTCCGGCACAGCCTGTTTCGATTCTATCTTTTTGTATTATCGCTGGTTTTTTGCGGTTTGCACGGCTGTCAAAACGCCACCTGAGGCCGGCAAGAAAAATAAAAGATTTGCAGCGCTGCCTATTGACGGGAATCGAAGTCTGATTCCCGGAGATTCTATCCTCTCCGAAGCAAATATCTCAAGACGAGGGCAGCGCGCTGTGCTTGTGACCGCGAAGGGCTGCCGATTTCAGGAGTGGCGATTTGCCATTCGCGCAAATGCCGATCGATTGCGGGCGATCAAGCGCGCTCGGAATCCTTCCTGGAAAGGGGAGGACATGGGGGTCCTGTGCGGAATGCCGGGAAAGGTCCACCTTGGGGTAGACTTCTGACTGCGATACCAATCTCGGACCGCAGGATGGCATGGGAGTGCCCGAGGCCTCGCCTGGAACGCAGGTCAGCCTCCCTGAGAATTCGCTGACCGATCGATCGCCAGGGGGCTCAGGATGTCGCCGAGCCTGACAGCGCCGCCGGGCCGTCGCTGAGATCCACTACCGCCGTTGTGCTTGCATGAAGATGCGCTCGATATATGGAGAGTCAGCTTCTCAGCTTCGTCAGGTAGCGGGGCGAGGCTGACATCCTGTTGTCCGGTATTTCGTTTCCAAGGTGTCAGCCGGAAGCTGACACTCCCAAGCCCGCTCAAACGAAAATCGCAACTGCAGTGCTGGGCCTGCGTTTCGGAAAAGTGCCGAAGGGGAGGGAACGACGTCGGGTGTTCCGTAAGGGGCCTGCCGTCAGGCGCTCCGCGGCTGAGCGACAGACTCCGCTCTTGTCGAGTCTCTGCGCGACGAGGGGAGTACCAACTTTCCTCAGGCGGGATCGTCGAGGATGGCAGCGACGATGGCCTCCGGTGCGTCCTCCTGAACGAGATGGCCGGCGCGAGGCACGGAGATGAGGGCACCATCAGTGAGGCGGTCGGCGAGCTTGCGTCCCTGGGCGACGGGAATCCAGGCGTCGTCCGCTCCCCAGACGATGCGGGTCGGAAAGTCGGGACGTCGATAGCGAGCCTCGACCTCCTCGATATAGCGTTGGTTCATCTGCGCGATCTGGCGATAGAAGGCGCGCTGGCCGATGTCGCCTAGCCAAGGACCTCGATAGATCGACAGCGCCTCTTCGCTCAGAGGCTGCGCGACGGCATTGCCGATATAGGCCGAGACGAGGGCATGGTGGGCATAGGCCGGCAGTCCAGCAAAGGCGGCTTCATGGTGACCGACATGCCGGACGAAGGCAGACCCCTGCGGTGCGATCGCGACGGGATCGATCAACGTCAGGCCGGAAAAGGCGACATCGTCGAGGAAATGCGTACGCAGAGCGGTGGCGCCGCCGAAATCATGGGCAAGTACCTGCGGCCGCTCGAGGCCCCATTCGCGCAGCATGGCACCGAGAAGCCGGTTCTGCATGCCGAGCGAGACATCCCTGTCCGGCATGTCGGATTGGCCGTAGCCGAGCAGGTCGTAGAAGAAGACCCGCCTCCTGCGGGCGAGCCAGGGAGCGATGCGGCGCCACACCTGCGACGAGAAGGGGGTGCCATGCACCAGCACCATGGGGGGACCATCGCCCAGCATACCCCAGGCGATCTGGCTGCCTTCGAAGGTGAAACGGTTGGTGAGTTCCAGCATGGCGGCTCCTCCGGAATAACCTCTTTATTTGAATTATAGGTTAGACTGGATTTTCCAGCGCGCAACCGCTAAATTCAAAATAATGGTTATTTCCGAGTCTCAGAGCCGATTTGCCCAAGGGTGGAGCGAAGCCGATTATGTCGGCGGCCATCCCGCGCTTGATTTCATCAACACCGTTGCCGACACCGGCAAGACCCGCCTGGGCGACAAGATCGGCAGCTGGGAGGCGCTGCGTGATTGGGTTGGCGGGGCAGGGCTGCTCTCGAAGCAAGAACTCGCGGCGTTCCTGCAAGACCCCGAGCTCGACGATGATGGCGCGTTGGCCACGCTGCATGACCTGCGGGAGCAGGCCTATGAGGGGATGCTCGGCCTTGCTGGCCTTGCGGATACGGCTCGCCAAAGCATGGCGTATCAGGGCATGGAGCATGTGGAAGAGGCGATCCGCGAGGCCTTGGGACGAGGCGCTTTCCGGGAGGAGGGGGGGCGGTTCCGCTGGCGGCCGGACGCCGGCGGTTCCGAGCGCTGGCTGGACGCCGTCGCCTTGGGCCTCGAGGATTTCCTGCGCAGCGAGGACGTCGCGCGCCTGCGGCAATGCGCACGCTGCACCTGGCTCTTCGTCGATCGCGGGCGGGGAGCAGGTCGACGCTGGTGCGACATGCGCACCTGTGGCAATCGCGCCAAGGCTGAGGCTTTTCGCTGCCGGTGAGCACTATTGGTAGCCGGCTATCTGCATCGATTTCATAGGCTAAGGAGAACGCAGCTCAGTGCTCGCTGACCGGATTTAGTGGCGTTGTAATCCGGTGATCATTGCAGCGGATGATCCAATGAAAAGGGCTCGGCGCAAGCCGAGCCCTCATGGTTTGTCGCTGAAGACAGAGACTTAGAACACGCGCCGTATGCGGATGCCGGCCTGCCAGATATTGGGCGTGGCCTTGGTATTGGTGACCGTGGTGGTGGTTTCGCCGTCGGTCGTGGTGGTGCTGCTCGAACCCAGGTTGAAGTCGGCCCGGGTGTAGGCGACTTCGGCGCCGATGGTAAGGCCCTTGACGATCGTGTAGGTGAGGTTGGCGGCGACCGTGAATTCCTTGTCGAAGGACTTCTTGCCGGCGAAGCCGAGCAGGTCGTCGTAGCGAACGTCGATATAGCTCGCCACGAGGTTGGCGTTCAGGACGGGCGTGATATTGCCGCCCAGTTCGCCGACGACCGACCAGCCCTTGCCGGCGCGGAAGGTGCTGTTCGAGCCGAAATAATAGTCGCTGTAGTTGTTGAAGATGCTGTTGCCGGCGCCGAGATAGTCGAGGGCGCCATCGGCATACTGGCCTTCAACGATGAAGTGCCCGCCGTCGATGAAGGGCAGTTTCAACAGGCCCGTGCCGCCCACGGCCCAGCCATATTTCTGCTTGTGGGGGATATAGTCGGGGTCGGTGGCCAGAAGCGGAACGCCATTGGCATCGACGGCCTCGGCCGAACGGAACTGGTGGCCTGCAGCCTGGATGGCGACCGAGCCCCAGCTTTGATCCCAGCGCAACTGGCCGACCACGTCCGGAACCTGCTGGCCGCCCTGTTTCACCGCGACGTTGGAGCGGTGATCGCGGCCGTCTTCGACCGACAGCGTGGCACTGAAGCCACCGCCGAACTGGGCGGTGTAGGCCAGCAGGTTGACGGTGTTGCTCTCGGCATAATAGGGCGCCCAGATCGTATCGCCATATTCATTGTCGTAGAAGCCGAAGAACGAATGGGCGTAGCCAGCGGTCAGGCCGCCGAACTGGATGAAGGCCTTGTCGATGGTGAAGGTGTTGCCGTTATAGACGCCGCCGCGGCCCTGGTGGCTGATCGGATGCGAGTCGGCATTGATCTGGAAATAGGAGCGCAGCAGGCCCCAGTCGGTCTGGGTGCGGGCATCGAACCAGATGCGGGCCTGGGTGTTGAACGCCGTGCGATCGTTGTTGCGGCTCCACTTGAAGTTCGAGCGCGTGACCGTCGGTGTTCCGCCGTTGACGGTCGTCTCGACGCGGCCGCTGCCGCTGCCGCCGAAGCCGCGGTAATCGGCACGGATTTCGCCGCCAATCTTCAGGCAGGTGTCGGTGCCGGGAATATAGAAGAAGCCCGGGCCGAACGCCGTGCAGACCTTCACATATTCAACGGCTTCGCCCTTGGTCATGGGCAGATCGGCGGCCTGGGCGATACCGACGACGGCGATGCCGGCTATGGTTCCTAGAAGCAGAGATTTGGTCGCCATGCGACTCCCCCTTTGAGGTTGTTACCGGGGGTGAGATTGCGACACTTCCTGAGTCATCGCAAAAAGAATCCGATCAATGTGTCAGTTGGTGTGGCCGTTTTAGGCGTCTGTGTAACAAAAAGGCCACAATATAATCAGTGTTCATGGGCGAGTATGAAGATATTTCTTTAAAAATACAACCGATTATTCGAATTTACATTACTAAAATCGCCCCTTGGTTGTATCGTAATCTGGAATAATTACACGCAATAACTATCTGATTGAGGCACAATGCAACCTCGCGCTTGTGGTGCAAAGGCAGGCGATTCCCTATCTTCTTCTTGGGTTCGCGAGACCCTGAGCTATTGGAGCCCGGCCAGGAATTGACCTCCCTGGTCGGGTTTCGCTTTGGGTGGAGAGCCGCGGGGAATCGTACGGAAGGCGGCGCGGCTGGAGGCCTGCGCACCGGGACTTCGGGGACCGCTTGAAACGGGCGATGCTCTGCGCGGGGCTTGGCAGATACGAGGCAGGTCTCACTGCCCCCATGGGGGAGTAATGGGAACGGAAGCTGCCAGCCGGACCTTCGGCATGTCATCCGCCAATATGTCTTGGGAGGAGGAGCTGTCCTCTCCCTCGCGCTACCGTGGCATGGGTGGCCATTGCCGCCCGATGGCGGCCAGTCCCGAGATCAGGGCGTCCAGGTTCTTGCCCCCGGCGGCGATTTTCTGATTGGACTTGTAGCAGGTATATTCGACCCGCTCGTCCTCGAAGACGTCGATCTCGAGCCGGTTTTCCTCGACCGTGATCGTCAGGGTGACGGAGTCGGAACCCAAACGATCCATCATGAACCAGAGGCGATGCCGTTCCAGTGTTCGCAGCAATGCATAGAGCTTGTGAGGCATGGGCGCTTCCGGTCCGCGCGGCAGGCGGCTGATCGTGAGGGCTCGCTGCGTCCGGCGATCCATTCGAGGCGAGGACGAATGGATGGCGTCGGCGAAGGAGGCAAATAAACGGGCTAGCGAGCTTGATGGACGCCGATGGGGGCTTCCTGCATCCCGCGGGACCGGGCGGGCGGGAGCTGCAGGGCATTCGTTCTCGCCACGACTTCGGTGCGGCTGCGAGCCTTCAGCCTGCGCAGGATGTTGCGGACATGCACTCTCACGGTGAACTCGCTCATCCCGAGTTCGCGGGCAATGTCCTTGTTGGCCGAACCTTTGCGCAATTCGAGGACGATTTCCAGCTGCCTGGGTGTCAGCAGCGCCTGCAGGGGCTGCTCCTGTTCCTTCGGATCGGGCGTAACGGCTTTCCTTCGGTCCGCTTCCAGGAGCGGCGTGAACAATCCGCCCCGACGCACGAGGCGGGCGGCAAAGATGACATTGTCGATCGTCGATTCCGAGGGGACGACACCCTTTGCGCCCTGCTTGAGAAGAGCGATCAGCATGGCTTGGGTGGTAACGTCGGCGAGCACGAGAATGCGGGCTGCAGGCGCGGTCTCGAGGATCGCCCCAATGTCCCTGCCGATCGCCGCGATGCTGGGAGAATGCTCCGAAGCGATGAGAAGAACGTCGCTGGCACGAAGGGGAGCGCTGGCCCAGGCATCGACATCCTTGAAGCCCTCCACCGCAAGAGCGGTCTCCGACGCCATGAGGCAGCGCATCAAGGCCGTGCGGTGGAGGCCGCAGCCGCCGATCAGATCGATGGATATCGGAGGTATGTTGGTGCGCGTTCCGGCGCTCCTGCATTGGGTGAGACCATAGGTGTGGAAGGTTCGTTCGGCCTGCAGGGCATGCAAGCAACGTCCTTCGTCCACGCGAACCCCGATTAGAATCTCTGTCGGCGATAAGGTCATGCGGGCTTTGAAACCATCCTGGCGTTTCCTCCGGCAGATCAGTCCGAAAGTGCGGCTCGCCCCCAAGCCACTTACCTCAATCGAGGATTGCACTCCCTCCACCGTGCCATCACATTTATACCTGCTTTTTTTACTGAATGTTTCTACCAGTACTATACGTTGGTATGATGGTGGGCGGTGAAACCCGTTCTCACCGGTATTTGCAGCCGCCGATTCCGCCTTCATCGTGCCGATCTTCAGACGGCCCCAAATCCGGGCTGGGCAGAGCCTGGCTTACGCCGGAGCCCCTCCTTCTGTAAGACATGGCGTAGGTAATATAATACAGAAGTGAACAAGGGTGAAAAGTTGGCGGCGCTTGGATCGCGGACGAGCCCGCGTCGGAATCCCGACACACTTGTCACTCGCAGCGTCCGGACATCCCGCGCTAGCCTGGTCGCCATCGATACAGGCCGGGGAAGGCGAGAACGATGATCGACGACAACACCGCAGATCGACTTGGAACTCCCGAAATAGTCGATCGGGATAGTTTCCAGGCGAAGATGGAGGCGTTGCGGGCCCGGGAAAAGGTTCACACCCGGGAGGGCGATGCCATCGCTGCAGCCCGCCGGCGGCTGCCCATGGTCAAGGTGGATGGGGCAATCCCGCTTATCGGTACCCAGGGGGCAGTGACCTTGCTGGATGCCTTCGAAGGGCGTCGCATGCTCATCGCCTATTACTTCATGTGGCATGCCGGCCATCCTGCGCCGGAACAATGCGAAGGCTGTACCTGGGTCACTTCGCAGGTCCGCGAACCATCCTATGTGCATTCGCGCGATGTCACCTACGCCACCTTCTGCCAGGGGCCCTACCCGGAAAGTGCCCGCTATCGGGATTTCATGGGCTGGCAGATGCCCTGGTATTGCGCGCCTCGTGCCTCGCTCGATGCGCTCCTGGTCGGGCGCCGGGTAGGCCTGATGTATATCGTCTGCTATCTGCGGCTGGGGGCGGACGTCTTCGAGACCTATTGGACGACGTGGCGTGGCGTCGAGGCGATGGACAACAACTACCGGCTGCTCGATTTGACCGTTTATGGACGGCAGGAGGCGTGGGAGGACTCGCCCGCCGGATGGCCGCGACGGCTCGAAGGGGTCGACAGGATGCGTGTCGATGGGCGCCCCACCGCCCAGTGGTCCCGCCTCAAGGCCGGCTACTCCGACGATCTCGGTCCTTCCGGGCATTGAGGCCGCTTGTTGCTGGGCGCGGTTTGATCCTCTCGGGGCAGTCCGGGTAGGGTCTCACCCATCCGATGGGGTGCGGCAGGCTCTGAAAGTGTAGGGGGCGTCCAACGCCCTCAGGCTCGTGAATCTATCCCGACAGGTGTTGTGGGCAGGAGGCCCCCCGACCGATCATCACCCTCGAAAGCAACCGGCAGGCTCAGGACCCGCCGCACATTTCGGGAGGATTTAGATGGCCGGCTTCACCCAGCTTTTCGTTCCAGGACCGACCAATGTTCCGGAAGTCGTTCGCCAGGCGATGAACATGCCGATGGAGGACATGCGCGCGCCTGACTATCCAGACTTCACCCGCGGTCTGTTCACCGACCTGATGAAGGTGTTCCGCAACGAGACCGGTCGCGTCTTCATTTTCCCCTCCTCGGGCACGGGCGCCTGGGAATCGGCAATCACCAATACGCTCAGCCCGGGTGACCGCGTGCTGATGTCGCGCTTCGGCCAGTTCTCGCATCTATGGGTCGACATGTGCGAACGCTTCGGCCTCGACGTCGATGTGGTCGATGTCGAATGGGGCACCGGCTGCCCTGTCGAGATCTATGCCGAGCGGCTTCTCCAGGACAAGGAGCACCGCATCAAGGCTGTCTTCGTCACGCATAATGAAACGGCGACCGGCGTGACCAGCGATGTCGCCGGCGTGCGGGCCGCGCTCAACGCGGCCAAACATCCGGCCCTGCTCTTCGCCGACGGTGTTTCCTCGATCGGCTCGATCGATTTCCGCCAGGAGGATTGGGGCGTCGACTGCGCCGTCTCCGGTTCGCAGAAGGGCTTCATGCTGCCGCCTGGCCTGGGCTTCCTGTCGGTCAGCCAGAAAGCTCTCGCAGCCGCCAAGACCGCCGGGCACAAGCGCTGCTACTTCTCCTTCGAGGATCAGATTCGCGCCAACGACACCGGCTATTTCCCCTATACGCCGGCCGTTCAGCTCCTGCGTGGGCTTCGCGTGGCGCTTGATCTCCTCCACGAGGAGGGCCTCGAGGCTGTCTTCGAGCGTCACAACCGTCTGGCTACCGGCGTGCGCAAGGCGGTGGAGGCCTGGGGGCTGAAGCTCTGCGCCAAGGAAGCCAAGTGGAATTCCGACACGGTCAGCGCGGTGCTGGTGCCCGAAGGCATCGACAGTGCCGAGATCGTGCGGCGGGCCCATTACGGCTACCAGACCTCCCTCGGCGTCGGGCTCAACAAGGTTGCCGGCAAAGTGTTCCGCATCGGTCATCTCGGCTGGGTCAACGACGTGATGATGTGCGGTGCGATCTCGGCGGCTGAAATGGCGCTGCGTGATTGCGGCGTGAAAGTCCAGCCCGGCTCCGGCGTGGGCGCTGCCCTCGAACATTATCGCCTGTCGGCCCAGCCGAGCCTGGCCAAGGCTGCCTAAGACGCAACTCTGCCCTCCCCATCCGGGGGAGGGCGAAGACATGCTCCATAAAGACTTGAAGCCAGTGCCAATGGGTCGCGCCCACGCTCGAAGCTGCGGCAACCCGGAGGGAGGAACATCATGAGCCACACCATCCATCACCTGCGAAAACTGCGGCTGCAGCGTAGCGAACTCGCGGTACCGGGCTCCAATCCGGACATGATCCGCAAGGCCGCCGACGGCGAGGCCGACTATATCTTCCTCGACATCGAGGATGCGGTCGCCCCGCCGGACAAGGAGCGGGCCCGCAAGAACATCATCGAGGCCCTCAACGAGATCGACTGGCGCGCCCGCGGCAAGACCATCTCGGTACGTATCAACGGCCTTGACACGCATTACATGTATCGCGACGTCGTCGACGTGATGGAGCAGGCGGGTGACCGGCTCGACACCATCCTGGTGCCCAAGGTCGGCGTGCCGGCCGATCTCTACATGGTCGAGGCCATGGTCAACCAGATCGAGACCGCCAAGGGTTTCAAGACCCGTGTCGGCCTGGAGGGTCTGATCGAGACGGCGCTCGGCATGGCCAATGTCGAGGCGATCGCCGCCTATGGCGGTCGGCTCGAGGCTCTGCATTTCGGCGTTGCCGACTATGCGGCGAGCTGCAAGGCGCGCACGGTCTCGATCGGCGGCCTCAATCCCGATTATCCCGGCGACCAGTGGCATGCGGCGCTGTCGCGCATGACGGTGGCCTGCCGGGCCTATGGCCTGCGCGCCATCGATGGTCCGTTCGGCGACTTCTCCGATCCCGAAGCCTATATCGCGGCGGCGAGGCGTGCCGCCGCGCTCGGCATCGAAGGCAAATGGGCGATCCATCCCACCCAGATCGCGCTTGCCAATGAGGTGTTCTCGCCGCCCGAGAAGGAAGTGAACCGTGCCCGCCGCATCATCGAGATGCTCCGGGAGGCCGAGGAGCAGGGCAAGGGTGCTGCCGCCCTCGACGGCAAGATGATCGATGCCGCATCCGAACGCATGGCCCGCAACGTCCTGGTCATGCACGAGGCCATCCAACAGTCGACCCAGCCGCGCGCTGGCCTGCCCAACTGACGAGGTACCCTTATGGACATCCATGAATACCAGGCCAAGGAACTGCTCTCGCGCTATTCGGTGCAGATCCCGCGCGGCGGGCTTGCCTACAGCCCCGAGCAGGCGACCTATCGTGCCAGCGAGATCGGCGGCGACAAATGGGTGGTCAAGGCCCAGATCCATTCCGGCGCCCGCGGCAAGGCCGGCGGCATCCGCATCTGCAAGTCGGACAGCGAAGTGTCGGATGCGGCGGAGGCCATGCTCGGCCGCAAGCTGGTCACCCACCAGACCGGGCCTAAGGGCAAGCTCGTCTCGCGCCTCTATGTCGAGGAAACCGTCGATATCCGCCAGGAGCTTTATCTCGGCATCGTGCTCGACCGCAAATCCGAGCGCGTGATGATCGTGGCATCGGCCTCCGGCGGCATGGAGATCGAGGAAATCGCCGAAAAGCAACCTGACTCCATCATCCGCGCCATCGTCGATCCTGGTGCGGGCATGCAGCAGTTCCAGGCCCGCGAGATCGCCTTCGGCCTGGGGCTGGAGAACAACCTGATCGGCAAGGCCGTCGACACGCTGCTCGGCTGCTATCGCGTCTTCCGCGACTACGACGCCTCGATGCTGGAGATCAACCCGCTGGTCGTCACCCGCGACGGGAACCTGATCGCCCTCGATGCCAAGATGTCCTTCGACGAGAATGCGCTGTTCCGCCGTGCCGAGATTTCGGAATTGCGCGACAAGTCGCAGGAAGACCCGCGCGAGACCTTCGCCTCCGATCGTGGCCTGTCCTATGTCGGGCTCGATGGCAATATCGGCTGCATCATCAACGGTGCGGGCCTGGCCATGGCGACGATGGACATGATCAAGATCGCGGGCGGTGAGCCGGCGAACTTCCTCGACATCGGTGGCGGTGCCTCGCCCGAGCGCGTCGCCAAGGCGTTCCGGGCGGTGCTGGCCGACAAGAATGTCGAGACCATCCTGGTCAACATCTTCGCCGGCATCAATCGCTGCGACTGGGTGGCCGAGGGCGTGGTGAAAGCAATGCGCGAGGTCGGCGTGAACGTGCCCCTGGTGGTGCGCCTAGCCGGCACCAATGTCGAAGAGGGACGGCGTATCCTTGCCGAGTCCGGCGAGAAGGTGATCGTGGCCGAAACCCTGGCCGAAGCGGCCGAAAAATCGGTCGAGGCGATGCAGGCCTTTGCCAAAACCAAGAAGCATTGAGGGGGAAGCGAAATGGCAGTTCTGTTGAACCGCAAGACGCGCGTCATCGTCCAGGGCCTGACCGGCAAGATCGGTTCCTTCCACGCCCAGGACATGAAGCGTTACGGCACCAATGTCGTCGGCGGCGTTACCCCCGGCAAGGGTGGCCAGGAGCATCACGGCATTCCGGTCTTCAACACGGTCAAGGGCGCGGTGCGGGAGACGGGAGCCGAGGCCTCGATCGTGTTCGTGCCGCCGCCTTTCGCGGCTGATTCCATCATGGAAGCTGCCGATGCCGGCCTGAAGTTCTGCGTCTGCATTACCGACGGCATCCCCTCTCAGGACATGATGCGCGTGAAGCGTTATATGCGCCGCTTCCGCTACGAGGACCGCATGCGCCTGATCGGCCCCAACTGCGCCGGTGTCATCACGCCCGGCCAGGCGCTGATGGGCATCATGCCTGGCAATATCTATCTGCCGGGCCGGGTCGGCATCGTCGGTCGCTCGGGCACGCTCGGCTATGAGGCGGCCTCGCAGATGAAGGCGCTGGGCATTGGTGTTTCTACCAGCGTCGGCATCGGCGGTGACCCGATCAACGGCTCGTCCTTCAAGGACATCCTGAAGCTCTTCGAGGAAGATCCGGATACCGACGCCGTGGTGATGATCGGCGAGATCGGCGGCCCCCAGGAAGCGGAAGCCGCCGAATGGGCCAAGCATCACATGCGCAAGCCGCTGATCGCCTATATCGCCGGCCTGTCCGCACCCAAGGGCAAGCGCATGGGCCATGCCGGCGCCATCATCTCCGCCTTCGGCGAGTCGGCACAGGAAAAGGTCGAGATCCTGCGTGACGCTGGTGTCGCGATCGTACCGACGCCGGCCGAATTCGGGCCGACCGTGGCAAGCGTGCTCGAAAGCAGGAAGGCGGCCTGACCGGCAAGGTCACGCCGCCCCTCGCCCACGCACCTGCAGGCAAGTGCGGACCTCTCCCCGTTAGAATGGGGAGAGGCAAGGCAAAGCAAAAGGGGCCGCGCGGCCCTATGGGTCGAAGCGCGCCCTGCTATCCCGCCGATCGCAAGGAGTGACCATGAAACCTCGGATTCTCGTGACGCGGCGCTGGCCTGAAGCGGTCGAACGCATCCTTGCCGACAGGTTCGACACGACATTCAACCAGAACGACACGCCGCTGACCGCATCGCAGCTGAGCGACGCGTTCAGACAGTTCGATGCTGTCCTGCCCACGGTCAGCGACAAGCTGCCGGCCTCGGTCTTTCCCGAGGCGGATGTGCGGACCAAGCTCCTGGCCAATTTTGGCGTCGGCTTCAGCCATATCGACATTGACGCGGCGCGCGCCCGCGGCATGACGGTGACCAATACGCCGGGCGTCCTCACCGACTGTACCGCCGACATCGCCCTCAGCCTGCTCCTTGCCGTGGCGCGCCGGGCAGGGGAGGGGGAGCGTCAATTGCGGGCCGGAGAGTGGGCGGGCTGGTGCCCCACCCACATGATCGGTGCCAAGGTGAGCGGCAAGACCATCGGCATCATCGGCATGGGGCGGATCGGCAAGGCAACGGCCAGGCGGGCCCATTTCGGCTTCGACATGAAGGTCGTGTTCTACAACCGCTCGAAAGTCGACGACGAGGCTGTCAGCGCCATGGGCGCGCGGCAGCTGGCAAGCGTGGAGGATGTGCTGGCCGAGGCGGACTTCGTCTCCCTGCATTGCCCGGGCGGCGCGGAGAACCGGCATCTCATCAATGCCGCGAGATTGCGGGCGATGAAGCCGAGCGCCTTCCTGATCAATACTGCGCGGGGCGACGTTGTCGACCAGCAGGCCCTGGTCGATGCGCTCGAAAGCGGGACGATCGCCGGAGCGGGGCTCGACGTCTATGACGGCGAACCGGCGGTGCCCGCCGCGCTCCTGCGCCTGGAGAATGTGGTCCTGTTGCCGCATCTCGGCAGTGCTACGGAAGAAACCCGCGTGGCGATGGGCATGAGGGCGGTCGACAATCTCACCGCCTTCTTCGAGGGACGGTCCGTGCCCGACAGGGTTGCGTAGCGTATCAGGCGACCTGTCGGAAGCGGCAGGAACGATGCAGCGATAGCGGCTTGAGACAATGCCATTCCCGGTCCGTAGGGACCGGGAAATTTTGGGGCTACTGCTGTTGGATCTGGGAGGCTGATCTTGCCGTCAGAGAGCCTCAGATCGTCAGCCATGCAGCTTGATTGCGGTTTCGGCGATCGCACGGCCCTGATAGCCTGCGCCCGCCAGTTCGTTCTCGCTCGGCTGGCGGCTGCCGTCGCCACCGGTGATGGTGGTGGCGCCATAGGGAGCGCCGCCGGTGACCTCGTCGAGCCGCATCTGCCCGGCAAAGCCATAGTTGAGACCGACGATCGTCATGCCGAAATGCAGGAGATTGGTGATGATCGAGAACAGGGTGGTCTCCTGGCCCCCATGCTGGGTCGCGCTCGAGGTGAAGGCGCCGCCGACCTTGCCGTTCAGCGCGCCCTTGGCCCAGAGGCCGCCGGCCTGGTCGAGGAAGTTCGCCATTTGCGAGGACATCCGGCCGAAGCGGGTGCCGGTGCCGACGATGATGGCATCATAATCGGCGAGCTCCTCGATCCTGGCGATCGGCGCGGCCTGATCAAGCTTGTAGTGCGATGCCTTGGCGACCGCCTCCGGCACCAGTTCGGGCACGCGCTTGACGTCGACGATGGCTCCGGCCTCGCGAGCGCCCGCCGCGACTGCGTTGGCCATCGCCTCGATGTGACCATAGGCGGAGTAATAGAGTACGAGAACCTTTGCCATCGACATCTCCTCTCGATCTAGCAGCCTGCCCGAAAGAATGCGTATCCATCCAGTTGAAACGAACGCCCCGGCCCATTGCCGCGCATGGCGAGCAATGCCCAATTCCGTTCCGACTATCCTATATCTCGGCCTGAACGGGAATCGATTTTGCACCAGCCGGATCGCCGAGCAGCCGACGGGCTCTGCTCCAAAGGCAAGGGATGCCTGTTCAGCTGGCCTGTTCGTGGCTGACTGCCTGGATTCTTTCCCAGACCTGTGCCGGCCTGGGAATGTCGAGGCCGAAAATTGTATCGAATATGTCCGCGAGATGGTCCGCGCTTGTGATGCGCCGCTCGCTGATGCTGCCTGCCGTCACGGTGCTCAGGCAGTCGTTCTTCAGGGCGACATAACCATTCTCGATATGCCGCAGGATCGCCAGGGCGTTTGTGAACGGCGAGCCGGCATCCTGCGTCAGCCAGCCGAGCGTGGCTTCTATGGCGGCCTCGTCGCTGTGATCGGGGCGGAAATCGAAGCTGTGGGCGAGGCCATTGGCATGGTTGTTGAATCGCAGCCAGCCGTCGGCCGTCGGGGCAATCGAAAAATCGAAGCCGCGCTGGCGGATCGGCCCGGCGGCAAGCGGTATGGGTTCGATGATGCCGTCCGCCAGGCCGACCTCGGCAAGGTATGGTCGGTCGAGATCGACGCGTAGCGTGAGATGGTTGCCGATGGCGACATCGCCCAATATGGCGCGATTGACGCCGCCGCACAGGCGGGTCACGCGGAAACCGAGCGCGGCGAGCGCCGCGCCGAACAGGCCGTTCATCTCGTAGCACCAGCCGCCGCGCTTGCCTTGCACCATCTTGGCGAAAGCCGCGGCCGGCGCGATCGAGGAGGGCCATCCCATGAAAGCATCCAGCGCCTCCCAGGTGAAGGCCATGAGATGGGCGCGGTGAAGCCTCGACAGGCCGTCGATATCAAGAGAAATCGACCGCGCCATTCCAATCCTGGCGAGATAGGCATCCAATTGGGCAGGCGTCAGGGCCATGCCATTTTCGTTTGCAGGGACGTGTTTCATCCTTCGGTTCCTTTCGATGGACCGATTTCGAGGTTTGCGAGATTGTGTTTCAGGGGCCCCGTAGTGAGATCGCCGCGTCGTCAGGCGTCATCAGGGCCAGCCTGCCTCATTGGGCTGGCGGCTTCGGCAATGAAGAATAGGTCTCCGCGGGCATGACGGCGAACACGAAGGTGCTGGGCTTCTCGGAAGGGCCAAAGGGGCCTGCGACCTTGTTGGAGACCGGCTTGATGCTCTTCAAATAGGCCGCAATGGCTTCGGCATCCGCGCTGCTAAGGTGCGAGAAGGCTTCAAAGGGCATGACCGGCGCAAGCCTGCGCCCGTCGGGACGTTTGCCGGTCGTGATCGCGGTCACGATCTGCCGTGTGCTCCAATTGCCGATACCGGTCTCCTTGTCGGGCGTCAGATTCGGGCCCGCGAAAACGCCGAGGCCCGGTATGGCAAAGCCGACATCCGAACCACCCAGATAGCGGCCCCTATCTGGATGGCCCAGGAAAGTTCCGGGCGTGTGGCAATCCGAGCAGCCTGCGACGGTCACCAGATATTTGCCCCGCTCGATGGATGACTGCGCTTGCGCCTCGATCGGGAATGCGCCGAGCGCGATGGCCAATGCGAGCAGGAACATAAGAACGGGTGAGACCCGGACGACCTTCCCGGGCAGGGAGGCGGCGGGAAGCTCCTCGGCACCGAGTGTGTTTCCGGTCGCGATGGAGAGGAGGACAGTAGAAAAGGCAGTCGGAAGGCGCTTCATTGGGGTGGCTCCGTTCGAAGGGGTGGGCCGGATAGCTGGCTATGGGCGAGTTGGCACAAGGCTCCGCCGTTCGCCGGTGCGGAGGGCAACGGCGTTCGGTAGTGCGGGAAGGAGCGACGGGGCGGTCGCCGGCGCTTCCGCCGCGCTCAGCGGCTGCCGATTAGGCGGCGGACAGAGTTCTTCGGGAAGGGCTCAGCGCGAAATCCTCGATCTCGGCGACGAGCCGCGCAGGCCCCGGGCCTTCCCGGGCGATGGCGCGCCCGAGTGCCGAAGCCCGCGCGGCGAAGCTCGGCTCGGCGAAGACACGGCGTACGGCCTCAGCGAGCCTTTGCGGGGAAATTGAAGGATCCAGGTGCAGGCCCGCGCCGTGATAGTCCACGCGCGCGGCGTTGTCGTTCTGGTCGCGCCCCATCGGGAGAACGACGAGGGGGACGCCGTGGTGCAGCGATCGCATGACCGTGCCGTGCCCGCCATGGGTGACGACGGCGCTGGCCTTGGTCAGAATGTCGTCATGCACGGCATTGGCAAGGATCGTGACATTCGCCGATGATTTCAGGCGAAGGTCTTCGAGTGCCTTGCCAAGGGTGACGACCACCTCGACCGGCTCGCCGGCCAAGCCGGATATCACCCGCTGGAGCACGTCGGCCTGCCCCTGATTGGTGGTGCTGAACGAGACGAGCACGAGGGGCCGCATCTTGCGCGCAGGTGGCCTCGTCCAGCGTTGGTGGGCCCAGCTCGGCAGCTCCAGAAGTGGCCCGACATAGCGCAGGTGGTCCGGCAGGCGCTCGGCGGGAAAATCGAAGCTGGCGCTGGTGGCAAGCAGATAGCGGCCGGCGCTCAGGGGCTGCTCGCGGACATGGGCCAGCGGCGCGGCACCGAAATGCGCGCGGGCGGCATTGAGGCAAGGCAGGAAGCCGTCCCAGGCTTGCTCGATCAGGGCCGAAACCTCGGCGTCGCGCGCCCGGTCCGCCGCCGAAAGGGCAGGCCGAAAGCCGGGACCGAAGGGCGGATGGCCAGGCAGGGGCCAGAGCGAGATATTGCTTGCGAGCAGGGCCGTCGGAACCTTGGCAACTTCGCCGGCGAGCATGCTGCCGAACAGCAGGTCCGAGCCGAGAAGCATATCGGCCGGCTCCCTCGCCAGGGTCTCGAGAATATCCTCGGCATAGGATCGTGTCGGTCCGACGAAGATCCGTTCGCACCCTCTTTGGAAGCCGGCCAGAGCGTCGGCGGTTTCCCAATCGCGTATGAAACAGCTTTCGAAGGAGCGATCTGGACGGTTCGGCGCACGCTGCCATGGCAGGAATCGAGCGCCTGCCTCGATCGCTTCCGCTCTCATCGTGTCATCGGCGATCAGGCGCACATCGTGGCCCCGGCTGGCGAGGGCACGTATGGCGGCGAGCGTCGGCGGCACGTTGCCGCCGCCCTCCCAGCTGGCGGCCAGGATGCGCAGATGCGGCCTCGCATCCGTCGTCTTTGTCATTGCCTGGCTCCTTTCCCGATGGAGACCGGATCAGTTCGTATTTTGCTTCAGTCCTCACGCAGCAGACGCTCGATCGCCTG
The DNA here is from genome assembly GCF_052045555.1 of Labrys sp. 22185. Classification (NCBI taxonomy): domain Bacteria; kingdom Pseudomonadati; phylum Pseudomonadota; class Alphaproteobacteria; order Hyphomicrobiales; family Xanthobacteraceae; genus Labrys; species Labrys sp. 22185. The sequence goes on from NZ_JBQEPH010000010.1 coordinate 187,145, forward strand.
CGTCATGAGCCGATGTGTATTCGCCGCCGAATGTCCCTGCGCGCGGCGCAGCAGATGCCAGATCCAGACATCGGTCTGGGCCAGCAACTGCGCGAGCCGATCCCCGCGAGCCTTGTCATCGAGCTTGTCGAGCCAGGCCTTGAACATGTCCCCGATCCACTCGCGATGACCTTTGCGTCCGCGATCGAGGACGGCGGCAAATTCGGGAATGCGGGCTTCCTGCCCGAGCGTCCGCACGAGGATGTCGCCGGTGCGTTCATAGTCGTCCATCAGGAGCGTGACGATGTCGGCCACGCTCTCTGCCGGCGCGCGCCAACGCTGGGCCCGGATCGAGACATCCATCTGGGCCGCCATGGCGCTGAGTACACCGGTCTTGCTGCCGAAGCGCCTTATCACGGTTTGGCGGGTGGTGCTGGCCGCGACGGCGATGTCGTCGAGAGTGATTTCGTCGAACCAGCGCTCTGCAAGGAGCGTGGTCAAGGCATCGACGATCTGCTGCTCGGTATCCTGAACCGCGTTGGCGCGCGCCGATTGACGATAGGCTCGCGGAGACATGGCGTCGTTTCCTAATTTTATGTTACAAAGTGTAACGCGAAATTGGAAGGGCGTCAACGCGGGTTGATAGTGCGAATGAATGCAACTTTTGATTGTGTCTATCGCAGTCGAGAGAGAGCAGGGCCTATCCCTGCGGGGAGAATGCCGGCTTCACACAATGCCGGAGGAACCCGTCTCCACCTATCCGTTTCGATCGATGGAACCCGGGCTTTTTACCGCGCCGTTGGCGTCCACCTGTGTTCGAAATCCCAGCCAGGCGACATTCAGCACGAGTTCGAGGATCTCCTCGCGCCTCGGTCCCGGATGATCGAGCCACCACACGGCAACCGCGTGGAGACCTTCCTTCAGAAACTCCGCCGTTCCATGTCGCTGCCATGACGGTTGATTTGGCGCGAAGTCGGCCAGGAGCGCTGCGATGCCGGCGGACGCGCCGGCCTGGACCTCGCACGAAACTTTCGCCGCGACCCGATCACCCGCCGGAACCGTCAGTAGCACCCGCGCGGCATCAGGCGACTGCTCGACGAATGTCAGGAAGGCGTCGATCGAGCGGCGGAACTTTTGTTCGAGGCTGGTGTCATCCTGCGCGATCACCTTGCCCTTGCCGATCAAGCTGTCGCGGATTGACTCGAGCACGGCCAGGAATAGCGCCTGTTTCGAAGGAAAATGATCGTAGAGAACCGGTTTGCTGATCTCCGCACGGGCCGCGATGTCGTCCATTTTCGTGCCGTCATATCCGTCGCGCGCAAATGCGCTCACAGCGGCCGCGATGATCCGGGCCCGCCGTTCTTCCGCGCTCAGACGTTTGCGCACCCTTGACTTCATCGAGATCGATACTAACCTACTTCAAAGTAGGTTAGCAAGCCGCGAGGTGAGACGATGCGCATTTTCGTTGCAGGTGCGACGGGCGCGGTCGGACGCCGCCTGGTTCCGCGTCTGATCGGCAACGGCCATAGCGTGGTCGGATTGACGCGAACTCCGGCGAAGGCCGGCTTCCTGCAGGAACTCGGCGCCGAGGCGGTTGTTGCCGACGCGCTCGATGAAACGGCCATTCGCGCATTGGTCGCTGCTGCGAACCCGGACGTGATCGTGCATCAGCTGACGGATTTGAAGGGGGCTTCGGACCTGCGCAAATTCGACCGCGTTTTCGCGAGCAGCAATCGGCTGCGCACCACCGGGACGGATCATCTTCTTGCAGCCGCGCGCGATTGCGGCGTGAAGCGGATCGTCGCGCAAAGCTTTTGCGGCTGGCCTTATGCGCGGGTTGGCGGTGATGTGAAAGTCGAGGACGATCCGCTCGACCAGGATCCGCCGCAAGAGCTCCGCGGTACGCTCGATGCGATCCGTTATCTCGAGCACGCCGTCACGACAGCGCCCGGCCTGGTTGGTGTCGCGCTTCGCTATGGCGGATTCTATGGCCCCGACACGGGCGTCTTCGATCCAGCCATGATCGAACGGATTCGCAGGCGTCGCATGCCGCTGATCGGTGGCGGTACCGCGTGGTGGTCATTCCTGCATATCGATGACGCGGCGGAGGCAACCGCGGCGGCGGTCGAGCGTGGCGAGGGCATCTACAACATTGTCGACGACGATCCGGCGCCGGTGTGCACCTGGCTCACCGAGATCGCTGCAATGCTGGGCGCAAAACGGCCATTCAGCGTGCCGGCATGGCTTGGCCGCCTTGCCGCCGGGCAGCATATCGTTGTCATGATGACGGAATCGCGTGCGGGATCGAACGCCAAGGCCAAGCGGGAACTCGACTGGTCGCCGCGCCATCCTTCATGGCGGCAGGGATTTGCCGAAATCATCCGGAATGAAGCGCCACTGGCTACCTAGCTCAGGACCCGCCTCGCCAGCATGCCAGGAGGCGTGAGCAACGGATTGGATCAGGCGGGCACTCCCGAAGGTTGATGGCCGGGACACAACCATGCTCCGAGCGCCGATCTTTGTGGCACTCCCGGAGGACGAGTTTCGATTTCGAGCGCAGTCGCTAGTGAGCTTCTTGCTGGTATGGACGCTGGGCCGAAGAGGGCTGGGCGCCGCCGCTTCCATGTGCCCCGATCCCGCTTGGGGCGGAGGTGCGCCGCGAGGAGACGCCGGGATCGCTGCCGATTCCAGACGTTCATTCCGACATATCCCAACCACGTGCTCTGGTTGACTCAGATATAGAACGCGTTGAAGTCATGCCTCGACTTCGATTGATATACTAAGGTTATCTCCCAGTATCTTCTTGATTTTCCGCGTAACTATACAGAATAATGATGAGCTGTATTGATTCAGCAAATGGATCCGCCGCCGCATGGCGGCATCGGGTGTTTACAAGGAGGCGCCAAGTGTTCGTTTGCTATTCTCCCTATCATCGAACCGACAGCGGCCCGCCCAGCGGCGTCACCGAAGCCGATGTCGAAGCCGACATGAAGATCGTTGCTGCGCACTTCACGCAGATTCGCACCTATGGCGTCGATGGCGGCAATCAGTGGAATGCCGACAAGGCCCTGAAGAATGGCATCCGCAAGATGTCGGTCGGGGTCTGGGTCACGCCCAACGATGCATCGGCGACGAACAAGCAGATTGACCTGGCGTTGAGCCAGCTCGACGCTGCCGCCAAGAAGTACGGCGGGTTCGAGCACTTGGACCTGGTCATCGGCAATGAGGTCGATCGCACGGACGTCGCCGTCTATGCGCCGGCCGACATCCACAACGGCATGGCTTATGCCAAGCAGGCAGTACAAAAGTATCCAACGCTGGATAGCGTCTATGTGACGACCTGCTTCAGCGGCACGGTCCTGGGACCCGGCCCTAACGCGGCCAAGTGGCAGCCGGTCGTCGATTTTTGCGACGAACGCACTTTGCTGACGGTCTATCCGTGGTACGGCGGCGCCGATCCGGGCAACATCGACAAGCAGATGCAGTGGTCGTGGGACAATGGCCTGAAGCAGGTGCAGGCGCGCAAGAAGCAGATCGTGATCGCAGAGATCGGCTGGCCGAGCGCCGGCGGCCGCGCGACATCGGTCGAAAACGAAAGGATCAACTTCGAGACGACGAAGAAGTGGGTGAACTACGGAAACCCGATGGGAATGCAGTTCGATACCTACTGGTTCGAGATGTTCGACGAGCGGTGGAAGACCAAGGAAGGCGCCCAGGGCCCGCACTGGGGCCTGTACACTGGCGGGCCAAATCCCCAGCCGAAGTTCGCCTTCGAGGGCTGAAACACGCCATGCCTGAAGCTCACAAGCAATGAACGCAAGGCCGTCCAGCCGGATCTGGTTGGGCGGCCTGCACCCGTGGTGATATGTCGGTTCGTCGCCTGCTCGGTGAGCGACAGCGCCTTGTTACTTGCCTTTTGCCAAATCCGTCATGCTGGCGGAAGTGTCGGCGGCCCTGAGACCGAGGGCCCCTTGGGCGACCGAGCCCATGGAGAAGCGGCGGTCACGCTCGCCCGTTCCACCGAACCCGGACAGTCGCCTGGGCCGCGTCGAGCGTTTGCAAGGACCGGCCAAGATCGCACGGGCAAGGACGATTTTGCCTCGGCGACGGCATAGCACGCATGAGCTCCCGTCTCTTTCGGTTTGCAGCTGCGCCAACGCGAGGCCACGCAACGCCAGTCCCGGAGGGTCATCGCGCAATGTGACCCTCTTCAGCGCAGCGAGGGGCGCAACCGAGAGAGCGCGTGCGGTGGCAGTGATAAGCAAGCCCATTGAAATCCCGTCACACTTGTAACTCTCGCTGGGCCTGCCGGCCGGGATAACGTCTTCGTACCGCACCCCTTGGAAACGGCAAATTCTGTCGGAGGATCGGAAATGACGATGTTTGCATCAGCAGGGAGGATCGGTTCGTTGCGAGAGCCTGCTACTGACATGGCCGGCTGGCTCGGGCTCGCCGCTGCCCCGACTTTCGCAGTGATGGCCGGGATTTCTGCCGCTGGCTCGCCGGCCATGATGGTGTGCTCCACCGTCCCGACCTTCATGCCGATCAACGACATGGCCCTGATGTACCTGCTGATGAGCTTTTTTCATGGTTCGGCGTGGCTGAAATTCCTTTCCGGCCGTTTGCAGCGCCGCAACGTCCCCACCACCCAAACCGAAGGAGACTGACAATGCAGAACGCTGTCGTTTCACACGGCGAATGGCTGACCGCCCGCCGGAATTTCCTGAAGGCGGAAAAGGAACTCACCCATCTTCGCGACAAGGTCGCCAGGGAGCGGCTCGCTCTCCCATGGGTGCGCATCGACAAGGAATACGTGTTCGACACGCCGGATGGCCCGCGCACGCTGGCCGATCTCTTCGACGGTCGATCGCAGCTTCTGGTGCAACATTTCATGTTCGCGCCGGGATGGAAGGAAGGCTGCCCGAGCTGTTCCTACATGGCCGATCACACCGACGGCATGAACAAGCATCTGGCGCATCACGACGTCACCATGATCGCCGTCTCGCGTGCGCCACTCGCCGAGATCGAGCGCTACCGCAGACGCATGGGCTGGCAGTTCAAATGGGTCTCGTCTTTCGGCAACGACTTCAACTATGACTTCCGCGTCAGCTTCACACCCGAGGAAGTCGCCAGCGGACATATCGACTACAATTTCGGGGAATGGCGGGAAACCGGCGGAGAATGGCCCGGCGTCAGCGCCTTCTACAAGGACGACGCGGGCGAGGTCTTCCGCACCTACTCCACCTATGGGCGCGGCGTCGAGGTGATGATGGGCACCTACGCCATGCTCGATCTCGCTCCCAAGGGCCGTAACGAGGCCGAGGGAATGGACTGGGTGCGCCGCCACGACCGCTACGAGTAACCGCCCCGGAGAGCAGCGACCGACCTGCCAACAGCGAGAAAATAAGGTGATTGCCGGGCTCCTTCGGGATGCCGGCAATTGCCTTTTTCGTTTCTGTAATCCGTGGCCGTAATTCACGCTCGCAGGCCTGCATCGAGTGCCCATCAGACGGGCTCGGAACGGATTTTTCCTGCCTAAGGACAAACTATGTTGTGATTTGCGGACAAAGATTGATTCACTGCGCACAACCCATGGGGGAATGAAGTCGCTCCAGCACCGTGAAATCAAACAACGCACTGGAATGAAAAAATGTTTCACGGTATGAATATGGACTGAGGCAGGTACCGGATCGTCGTCGTGGCTCGAAGCGCCCCGAAACAGAGAAGGCCCAAAACAGAAGACGTCGGATCAGAGGTGGCGCGCGCCGCAAATCGAGGGGCATATGAACGCCGAGGGGAAAAGCCAGCGTCAGGGCATCGAGGTCGATAGGATGCGGGGAGCTCCGGAAGGCCGGTTCAGGGTGCTGATCGCCGAGCGCAACCCCTTGGTTGTGGCCGCTCTCGGCGACATGATCAAGAATGATGCCCGTTTCGAACTGGTTGCCAGCGTGCAGTCCGGCGAGGCCTTTCTGGCGGCTGTGGCTGAGCCGAAATTCGATTTGGCCGTTCTCGGCTGGAAACTGTCCGACATGAACGGCGCCGAAGTCCTGGAGGAAATGCGCCAGCGCGGCCTGCATACACGCATCGTCATCTTCTCGAACGATCATGACATTGCCATTCTCAAGCAGTGCGTGCGCCTGGGCGTACAAGGCTATTGCTACCAGTTCGACGATCCCGCCATCCTGTTCGACACGCTGGTGGCTGTCGCCCATGGCCGGATCTGCATCCCTTACCTGGACGTGTCCAAAATCAACGATACCCCGCTTTCACGCCTGACGACCCGCGAGCGCGAACTGCTTGCCGTGCTCGCTGATGGCTGGACCAACCTGCAGATCGCCGCCCGCACTGGTATCTCGGAAAACACCGTCAAATATCATCTCAAGAATCTCTACGACAAGCTCGAGGTGCGCAATCGGGCCATGGCGGTCGCCCTCTATGCCACCGAGAAGAGCAGGGGCCCGCAGGCCAATTCCTGACGCAAGGCGGCCGCCGGATTCACACACTCGACTGGGATTACAGACTCGTACGTCATCCGCCTGTCATGACGGAAGGGCAGAAGGCCGCGCGTGTGAGGAGAGCGACGCGATGACCATCGAACTTTGGCCCTTTCTGGTTCTACCCCTTGCCGGGCTCGTGGCGGGGGCGGGCATCGTTCGCTTCGTCATCGGACCGGAATGGATGGAATGCCTGCGCCAGCGTCGCGAGTTTCAGCGCCGCTAGAGCAAAGTGCGTTCAAGTGTGAACGCTCGTTTGCTCCAGCTCTTTGTTTCGACGCGTCTTTGCGATTCGAGGTGATTCCGTCCCATCGCAAAACGCTTTGGGTTTCTTCTGGAAGAAGCTGCAAGGCGAGTGCTCGGCGACGGCCGGCATGGCCTGGTGACACCCTTACCCGAACGCCCGCATGTCGCGATCGGCTATCCGCGGGATCGCTGCCGATGAAACCAAGCAACACATTCCGACAAAGCCTCCGGGCCGAGCCAGCAAAGGTTTCAGCTGCCGGCGGGATCCACCACGCAGGGTGATCCGAATGCGGCTTCGATGACGGCGCCCGCCGCAAGGCACAGGTCCTCGCGAAAGCGCGGCGCCAGCACCTGAACCCCTGTCGGGGTCCGCCCGGTCATTCCGGTAAAGACCGAGAGCCCCGGCAGACCGAGGAAGGGCACGCCGATTTGCGGGATCTGGGCGCTCCAGACCCGCTCGAATGCGGCGTGGCCCTTGAGATCCAGATCATCCTCGAACGGCAGGTCGGCCGATACGGGCAGCAACACCACCGGAAAGGTCTCCATGAAGAGCTGCCACTGCCGGATCAAAGTGGCACGCCGGGTCAGTGCCTGCGAAAAAGAGGTGAGGGTCGTGGCATGACCGAGTGCCTGGTGACCCCGTAAAATGGCAAGCGCGCCTGGGTCGCCCTCTTTCTCGGCGGCGGCAAGCTTGGCCTCGTAGCCCTCGCCGATCCACAACCGGACCTGCAAATCGGCGGCTTCGCGCAGCGGTGGGAGATCCTCGACTTCGTCGACGATCCAGCCGGCAGCCTCCAGATGCAGGGCGGCCTCGCGCAGTTTGGCGCGAATGGCCTCACAGGTGCCGATCCGGCCCGGATCGAGGCAAAGGGCGACACGCCTTGCGACCTCAGGCCCCGTCAGCGGCGCGGGCGTCCACCACGGATCGCGTACGTCCCGACGCGACAGCGCCCTGAGCGCGAGCCCGATGTCGTCGATCGAGCGCGCCAGCGGCCCGGATACCGCTGTGATCTGGCCGACGATGTCGCGCTCGGGAGACGAGGCGTTATAGGCCGCCACCCGTCCGGGCGAGGGGCGCAGGCCATGAACGCCGCAGGCATAGGCGGGATAGCGGATCGAGCCTGCGATATCCGTGCCATGGGCAATGGCACCGATGCCGCTCGCGACCGCCGCGGCCGCGCCGCCGGACGATCCGCCGGGCGTCAGCGTGGGATCATGGGGATTCCGCGTATGGCCATGCAGGCGGTTGTTGGTGAACCAGCGATAGGAGAAGGCAGGGGTGTTGGTACGGCCCAGCAGGACCGCCCCGGCCTCGAGCAGGCTGTCGACGACGGGGCTGTTGTCCACGGCCAGCAGATCCTTCTGCAAGGTCACGCCGTTGGTGGTGGCATATCCCTTCTGGTCTACATTGACCTTGACTGTAATGGGGACCCCCGCCAGCGCGCCGGTTTCCTCGCCGCGGGCAATGGCGGCATCGATCCGGCCCGCCTGGGCCAGGACGTCGCCGGGCCGCATGTCGACCACGGCGTTGATCGACGGGTTGACGGCAGACAGCCGCTCGAGGGCCGCCGCCGCGACGTCGCGTGCAGAGACCTGCCTGGATTTGACGAGAGCGGCGATTCTCACCGCGTCCAAGCGCCAGAGTTCATTCATCGCGGTTTTCCGATTCCCTCGATCGTGGCATGAAGGCAGAAATAGTGTCGGCTCGTTGCTCATGGAGCAAGAAGGATCGCGGCATCTCGCGCCGGCGCAGGGCAAATTCGCTTCCGCGATCGTGGAATAAGGTGCAACACCATTTGCACGATCGGCTTCAATCACCAATGAGGATCTTGGATTGAACATGTCGCGTATTGGATTGAACCAGGCAGCGGTGTGGCTGTTGCCATTGCTGTTTGTGAGCCTGTTCTTGGCGGCTCAGACGAGTTCTTTTGCCGACGGGATCACGCCCTTGGCGGAAAAGGTCGGCCATCGCCTGTCCTATATGAAGGATGTCGCCGGATATAAGGCGCAAAATCACCTGCCCATAGAAGACCTGACCCAGGAAGCTAAGGTCCTGGCCAGTGCCAAGTCCGATGCGGAGAAACTGGGGCTGGATCCTGCCACGGTGGAGCCTTTCATCATCGCCCAGATCAATGCTGCCAAGGCCGTCGAGTATCGCTACCTGGCCGATTGGCTGGCGCAGCCTGAGACGGGGTGGCAACCGCGGCCGCTCGACAAGGTACGGCAGGACATCGCCCAGTTGAGCAAGGAGATTCTGCAGCAGGTGGCGCAGGACCTCAAAAGCGGACGGTTCACCTCGGACGAGCGCTCCAGCTTCTTCAAGGCAGTAGACGAGCCCAATCTGAGGGAATCGGACAAGCAGCAATTGTTCACTGCCTTGCTGGCGATAAGGCTTATGAAGTAGGGCTCAAGGGCTGCGCGCAGCGCGCCCTCAGATCATGGCAGCATGGGTTGCACCGGCCACGGGGAGGTGCAGCCACCTCTATCATAGCGCAGGCCGGCGGGTCATGCGGTTCCCCGTCCAGTCGCGATCTGCCGCGTGGCGAGGGCCGCGGCTTCCTCGGAAGAGGCGGCAATTTCCATGGCGATCCCGAAGGCCTTGGTGGCCATCGCCGTCTGGGCCCGGAGCGCGATGCGCTTCAGGCGATCAGGCTCGATGGCGATCAGGGACAGGCAGAGCCTGCCGAGGACCTGCTTGTTCGCCTTGAGCCAGATACCCCTGCGCTTGCGATCCTCATGGGTTTCTTCCGCCTGGCCGCCTGGAAAGATCACGACGAAGGGCTGGCCTTGCATAAGGAGTGCCTCCATCTCGCTCACCCAGCGCCCGGCATAGCCCGGAACGATTGCTTCGGGCCGGGACCGAATGATCGGAAAGTCGGAAACGTCGTGGACGATGAAGGCTTGATGGTCCAATGGCATGAGCGATCCTCGGTTTCGTGGTCAGATGGCGGTGTCTTCGCCGAAAAGGCGGTGCGCACCCTGCTGGGAGGCCGCGATCGCCGCATTGGCCCGCCGGCGCAGATCGTCTTCATAGGCGGCAATCGCTGCCGGAAGTGGGGACTTGCCGGCAGCCACCATGCCCAGCCAGGTGGCGAGATGGGCGGCATCGTCCAGCGCCGTGTTGGCACCGACGCCACCGGCCGGGCTCATCGCGTGGATCGCATCTCCCAGCATCGTCACGCGGCCTGGCGTCCATGCGGGCAGGGCGTCGGCACTGCGTATCGCAAGCGCAGCGATGGTAGACCTGTCAGCCTCGGCAAACAGGGCACGCAAGTCACCGGCCCAGGAACGGGCGAGGTAACGCACCCGAGCCGCCAGTGCCTCGCCATCCAGCTCGCCCAAGGTCGCCTCGTCCAGTCCCAGGCCCGTCCGCCGGCCAATGACGGCCCAATAGAGATAATCCGCTATCGGCGTGAGCCTCGCCGCAGCCAGCGGGAAGCGGAAGGTCATGGCATCGACGATCACCGCGAAGTCATCGGCGAAGATCACGGACGTACCGTCCAGGAGCGTGTCGGCAACCTGACCGTCGAAGGGGAGATGGGATTTGCCGTAGATGCAAACGGCACCGGTTTCCTTCGGTGCCAGCAGCGGCAAGGCCTGGCGACGAGTGGTGGAATTCACGCCGTCGGCGGCGACGAGGATATCGGCTTCGCACGCCGTGCCGTCTTCGAATCCTATTGTAATCGCGCCCTCCTTTCGCGCGTCGAAGCGGCGAAAGGCCTTGCCGAAGTGGACGCGGTCCTCGATGCCGCACAGGAGAATCTCCCGAAGGGTGAGACGGTTGGCGCTGAGATCGCCATCGCTTGATGGGTCTGCGTCCACCGCCGCGGGGCGCCAATTGCCGGAAGGCCGACCTTCGACCGGCCCGAGTCGGGTATCGAGAAAACGTCCATTCGAGCGAGAGACGGCACAGGTCTGGCGAAAAAGCCGGTTCAGTTCCGGCGTCAGGCAGGCCGCCAGCGCCTGTCGGCCCGTCTGGTCGATCCTGATCCTGTAGCCCTGCGTCCTGCTGTCCGCCGCCTCGTCTCTTTCATAGACGTCAAACGAGATGCCGTGCTGTCTCAGTCCCTGGGCCAGGCAGAGCCCGCCCAGCCCTGCACCGATGATAACGACATGAAGGGGGCGACGGGTCATGCAAAGCCTGTTCCGGAGCAGGGCGCCCGCGGCCGTGGCCACTTGCCTGCCCTCTTTCCTGTTTCGATGCGTCCTTGCGGTTCGTGGCGATGCCGCTCGGCCGGGAGACGCTCCTGCGTGAAGGAGACCAGGCTAGTGCAGAGCGGAAAATCCTGATAACGACATTTGGCCAAATAATAGTGAGAAGTGGCCAAGATGGTGCCTGATCTTCAGGGCATGGATTTCATCGAGCGGTCGGATGGGCCGCCGCTGGTTGCGATATGGGGCGGTGAGGAGCCGGAAAGCCGATATCGTCTGGGCACCCGTGAATATGATTGGCACTGCCACGTGCGCGGCCAGGTCTTTTGTGTCGAGAGCGGGCTTGTCCATGTGCGCACGTCGCACGGGTCATGGCTGCTGCCGCCTCACCGCGCCGGGTGGATACCGCCGGGGGAGCATCATTGGGCCAGTGTCAGCGGTGCCACCAGCGGTTGGAGCGTCGTCGTGGCGCCGGAGCAGGCCCGGCAATTGCCGGGCCTGCCCTGCGTCTTCGGCATCAGCGAGTTGATGCGGGCGCTGGTGCGGCGCGCTGTTTCCTGGACGATGCAGCCATCGCTGTTCCCGGAGCAGCAGCGTATCATGCAGGTTCTGCTCGATGAGATGGCACGCGCGCCGCACGAGCCGCTCCATCTGCCCATGCCATCCGACCCGCGGCTGGTGCGTATCGCGCGGGCTGTCCTAAGTGAGCCGGGCGACACCCGCACCTTGGAGCAATGGGCATCCTGGGGGGCGGTCTCTGGGCGGACGCTGCGCCGGCTGATGCAAGCCGAAACCGGTCTCAGTTTCGCGGCGTGGCGCCAGCAGGTCCGATTGACCCATGCCCTCGAAATGCTTGCCTGTGGGGAGCCGGTCGCCACCATTGCGGACGCCCTGAACTATGCCTCCCCCAGCAGTTTCATCGCGATATTCCGGCGTGCCTTCGGCGAATCGCCGGCGCGCTATTTCTCGGGACGCGGGCCGCGGGATTTCGAGGGGAGCCGCTAGGACATCTTCAGGAAAAGCGGATGGACTTTCGGATCGAGAAAAGATGTCGGTGCGGCCGGAGAACCAGCCACACCGAGTCCGATGCGGGATTTGGCCCGATGCCGGAGCGGGCGATCGTGGCTTCAGGGAGAGCGGAATCGATGGTTGCTGCTCTCCACGTGGAAGCTGCCAGGGTCAGGCCGGCTGGCGCCAATAGTGGTTCGACTGCCATCTTGGTTTGAAGTGCTGGCACCAATTGCCGGCACTCGGTGTCCAATGCTTTGGCAGGCGGCCGGCGCGGGCGCAATCAGTGGCGCTGTAGGGAATGCCGCGCTCCGTCGCGCAGGCACTCAGTCCGATTGCCAGGCTGGCGGCCATCGCGGCCAGAATCAGTTTCGTGCGCATGAACATTCCCTCACTTTCGCGACGTGGCGGTGAACCTGAACCGGACGCCAAGGGCCGTCAAGTCACTCCATGCCGGCAGCGTTGCCGCTGTTCGCGAAGAACCTATCCCGCATGGGATCGCGCCCGCATATCGAAGAAATAGTCGCCCGGAAACCTCTCTCGTATCGCCTGATAGAGCTTCAGGTCATGGCCCAGCCGGGGACCGAGGCGTTCGGCCACCTCGTTCCTGTCGAGCGCGGCCATCTCGTCCGACGCCGGCGTGACGTTGTCGACATGATGTGGCAGCTCCTTGCCGAGGTAGAAGCTGATCGCCTCCAGGCTCTGCTTGTAGTTCTCGACCGTGCCGATATAGGCAAAGTCGTTGTCGACATTTTTCAGCGCCGTCTCGAATTGTGCCGGCCCGACTTTCGGCTGGTCAGGATATCCAGCCAGATATCGCGTGCTGTAATTATCGAAGGTCACGTCATCGACATTGTCGAACGCATCGAAGATCGACGAGCGGATGACGATCCTTGGGTCCTTCATGACATATTTCATGTAGAGGTAACATGAGATGGCATGGTCGATCGGATCCCTCACGATCGAAACATACCGGTGGCGCCTGCCGGAATGCCTGTGAAGCCCGTACATGTAGTGGCCGAAGATGATGTCGACGTCATCGAGGGCGCTGTCGCTGAAGGTGGCGAACTGCTCTTCATGCAGGCAGGGATATTGATGATAGACTTGCAGCAAATGGATATCCGGGTCGCTTTGCAGGGCTCGCCGGGTGCTGGTTCCTGCCGTCTTGGGAATATGCATGAAATAGACGGCCGGCCGCGTCGAATGGGGACGCGGGTCATAACGGTGATAGCGGCGTTGAACCACGCTGCCATTGACTGCGACCTCGATCAGGATGGTGCCGAGCTCGCCGATCAGATGTTTGCGGGGTTCGAAATAGACGTGCCAGCCGAGCGCGTGCGGCCGGTTGGTCGCGATGGGAACGTCGGGGCGTTCGCAGGTCTCGACATAACCAAGCGGCTGCCGATTGACGAAAACCGAAAGTGAATCGATCGGGCTATGCGATGACACCCACCCTTCGATCTGGGTAATTCTATCACGCAGCGGATTTTTGTATTCCGTATCGATATAAGCAATCGCAGAATTATCCGTCATTGTTTCCATCTGGATCGTGTTTGGCCAACTCAATCTCGGAAAGCCCTATTTTGGACATATTCTCTACATGGTTGTCCAATTTGTGCAAAGGAGAAATGAAGAAACGCGCGTCCTTTCCCATGAAATCGGGATACTGTGCTTGTAATATCGTTTGTGTGTGCTGTTGCCGTTCAGATTCCGATGACCATTGGCGGGACGCGATTGCCTTGAGGGCTTATCTCATTGAACTTCAACAGGAATTTTGAAGCGCCAAATATCGGGGCGGATGTTCCCGGAAAGACCCCGGCATTTTTGACGGGTAGACTTGTGAGCTCTCTCCCGTAAGATCCTACCCAAGCTAGCAGGGGCGCCAAGGCTAGCGACTACGTTGCGGGGTTGTGGGTGTTCTTCTGCCAGGCGGTGCTTCACGTAGCATCCAAGTGTAGATCTCACCTGTGAGAACTCGACGTTGGTGAATTCAGGACCGGAGGAATTGAGTTGCAGGCTCATTCCTCCGTTTTCTGTTGTGGGTCCCGTTCCGCGCAAATCCGCCAGGTCGCTCGATGCACGGGCCTGTTTTCGGGCCTTTTATCGCCCGCTGCGATCGCTTTTTTATCCGAACAGTACGCGGCTGCTCACGCCGGCAATGCGAGCCCGCCCCTCGGCGTTGTGGCACGCAGATATCAGCAAAACGCGTTGTAGACTTCCGGGTTGAAGCGGCGGATCTCCCGTAGGGTGCGATAGAGCGGCGTCGACTTGGAGACGATGTAGCGCGGACTCACGGTGCCCCCGAAGCCGGAGAACAGCAGCATCGAGCCTGAATTGACCACCCCGTCGAAGTCGAAGGTCAGGCCACGGGCAACCGCCTCTCGGATACCGTGCCAGAGCAGCAAGGGGATGACGCCATTCGCGCTGTCGGCCGACCGGGTCGACAGCAGGTAGTAATAGGCCTTGCTGTCCCAGGCGCAGAAGACGGCCGCCTTGGCCACGCCGCCATCGCGGGCTACCAGGAAGTGGCCGCGTCTGCGTTCCAGACTGGCCGCCGTGACCGCTTGGCAGGCCGCAAAATCGACATTGGCGCTTTCGTTGCGCGCTTCCAGATTGGCGCTCGCGAAGCGGAAGAATTCCTCCGGATCCATGTCCTGCGAGACGAGATGATGCTCCTCGGCTCGGCGGATCACGTTGCGCGTCTTGTCACGCATGCCGCGCCAGAGCTGTTGTTGTTCTGCCGGCTGGATCTCGAAGGTGAATTGCACCGAGACCTCGTAATTCTCGGCCTGGAAAGCGAGAGCATCCGAAATGCCCGCATGCATTTTCTGGCGGAAGGAGGCGATTGCCGGGAGCTTGCGCAGCAGTTCGCGGATGATCCCTTGCGTCTTCAGGAAGCGGTTCGGCTTCGATCCCTGGGGTTCGACAACGCCGGGGCCGAGGAAATGCGTCATCGGCGGCATGTTGGCGCTCTGCAAGCCAAGACGCGATTCCAGGACATAGGGCAGGCGTCCGACGGTGCGCCCTCCTTCCTCATGTTCCACGAATTCGACTTTCCCCAGCGTAGCCGCGTTCAGCCACCAGTCTTCATGGAAGACGGTCGGGACCAAGGGGTCGACAAGGATGCCTGACGTCGCTTTTCCAACACGCTGCTGGTGGCCCAGTATGATTGAAATAATTATCGAATAATCGCGCTTCCTTGGTCGTTTACAGAATGATTCAGGCGGCGGTCAAGATTGGAGCTTCGAGTTTATGCTTCAATTTCAATAATAATTCCGAGGATACTATCCTTTTTCGTACATTAAAAATATTTAATTAAACCAAAAGTATTAGATAGGACCTGCGATGGGGTAGTGCGTCCGCCAAATTACCATCTTAGTTCTTTCCATTGCCGGCCTGCGCATGAAAAACCCCGCTACGTTGCCGTAGCGGGGTGATTTGTGCGTTACGGAAGGAGCCCGATCTAATGGGCGGGGTTATCTCCCGCGTGGGGCTTGCCCCCGAAACGCTGCTTCACCCATTCGCGCAAGCCCTGGAAGAAGACATAGAGCATCGGGATCAGGAAGATGCCGAGAACGGAGGCGCCCACCATGCCGGCGAACACAGCCGTACCGACGGCGCGGCGGCTGACCATGGCGGCACCGGTGGCGATCACCAGCGGCACCAGGCCGAGGATGAAGGCGATCGACGTCATCATCACCGCGCGGAACCGCATCTTGGCACCGAGAATGGCGGCATCCCGGATCGGCAGGCCGGCCTCGCGCTGTTCCTTGGCGAACTCGACGATCAGAATGCCGTTCTTGGCGGCGAGTGCGATCAGCACCACCAGACCGATCTGGGCGTAGACGTCGAGAGAAAGCGTGGCGACCGGCATCCCGGTTATCGAGCCGACCCAGGCCAGGAATTGCGGGACGAACAGGATGCCGAGGAAGGAGGTGAACACCGCCACCACCACGGACAGCAACACGGGGATCGGAATCACCCAGCTCTCATACAGGGCCACCAGGAAGAGGAAGGCAAACAGCACGGCAAGGCCAAGGATGATGCCCGTCTGGCCGGAGGCCTGGCTCTCCTGATAGGAGGTGCCCGTCCACTCGAAGCCATAGCCGGGCGGCAGGGTCTTGGCCGAGACCTCGGCCATCGCCGACATGGCATCGCCCGAGGAGATGCCCGCCCCGGGCGAGCCGTTGACGCTCACGGCGCGATAATTGTTATAGCGCGCGATCGTCTGAGGCCCGAGCTGGGTCGAGATCGAGGTGATGGAGCGTAGCGGCACCATCTCGTTCTTGTTGTTGCGGATATAGATCTTCCACAACGCCTCGGTATCGTTGCGATCGCCGATCTCGCCCTGGATGTTGACCTGCCAAGTACGGCCATACAGGTTGAAGTCGTTGATATAGGCCGAGCCCAGCGTCGCCTGCAGGGCGGCGAACACATCCGACATCTGCAGCCCCAGGGCCTGGGCCTTGTCACGATCGATGTCGAGGAAGATCGACGGGTTGTTCGCGCTGAAAGTGGTGAACACGCGCGACAATTTCGGATCCTGGTTCGCAGCCGCGATCAGGCCCTGCGCCACGCCTGCCATGGTTGCCGGCTCGGCGCCCTCGAGGTTTTCCAGCATGTACTGGAAACCGCCCGTGGTGGACAGGCCGATGATCGGCGGCACGTTGAGCGCCAGCACCTGAGCGGTGTTGATCGACTGCGTAGCGCCAAAAACCTGCCTGATGAGCGTCTGGGCGGAATCGGCCGCCTTCTTGCGATCCTCGAACGGCTTCAGGCGCGCCACCATGAAGGCGCTGTTCGACTGGGCGCCGCCATCGAGGAACGAGAAGCCGACGATCGCCAGATTGTCCTGGATCTGCGGCATTTTCTTGAGGATGCCTTCGACCTGTTCGACCACGGCTGTGGTGCGATTGACCGAGGCGCCGTCCGGCAATTGCAGGACGATGAAGAAGGCACCCTGGTCCTCCTCAGGCACGAAGCCGGTGG
This sequence comes from Labrys sp. 22185, assembly GCF_052045555.1. Classification (NCBI taxonomy): domain Bacteria; kingdom Pseudomonadati; phylum Pseudomonadota; class Alphaproteobacteria; order Hyphomicrobiales; family Xanthobacteraceae; genus Labrys; species Labrys sp. 22185. The sequence goes on from NZ_JBQEPH010000010.1 coordinate 204,013, forward strand.
GGGTCTTCTGCTGAAGGAAATAGGTACCCGCCGCGAAGGCGGCGACGGCAACCACGCTCAGCACGGAGACGCGCACCAGCCTCGTCACCACGGCGGCGTAGCCGTCGCGGACATTGTCGATCCGCCGCATCACCCAGGCCATGATGCCGCGCTTCTTGCTGTGGCGCAGGAAGACGGCGCACAAAGCGGGCGACAGCGTCAGGGCGTTGAGGGCCGAGATCAGCATGGCGGCCGAGATGGTCACGGCGAACTGGCGGAACAGCTCGCCCGTCAGGCCCGGGATGAAGGCGATCGGCACGAACACCGACAGCAGCACCAGGGTGATCGCGATGATCGGCGCGGTGATCTGGCTCATCGCCTTCTTGGTGGCGGCGACCGGCGACAGCTCCGGCTCCTCCTCCATCACGCGTTCGACGTTCTCGACCACGACGATGGCGTCGTCGACGACGATACCGATGGCAAGCACCAGGGCCAGCAGCGACACCGTATTGGCCGAATAGCCGAGCGCCAGCATGATGGCGAAGGTGCCGACGAGGCTGACGGGCACGGCGATGGCCGGAATGATGGTGGCGCGCAGGCTGCCCAGGAAGAGGAAGACAACGACCACCACCAGGATGAAGGCTTCGATCAGCGTCCGGATCACCTCGCCGATGGTATCGGAGACGAAGGTCGAGGTGTCGTAGACGACGGTGGAGGACAGCCCCTTGGGGAAGTTCTTCTGCGCAGCGGCGAGGGTCTTCTGCACTTCCTTCGAAGTTGCCACGGCATTGGCGCCGGGCGACAGATAGATGGCGACCGCGACGGCCGGCTTGCCGTTGAGGCGCGAGGTGGTGTCGAGGTTCTGGGCACCCATTTCGACGCGGGCGACGTCACGCACGCGCAGCACCGAGCCATCAGGATTGGCGCGCACCACGATATTGCCGAACTGCTCCGGCGTGGTCAGGCGCCCCTGGGTCTGCAGGTTGAGCTGCAATTGCTGGTCCGCGGCGGCCGGCTGTGCGCCGATGCGCCCGACCGGCGCCTGCACGTTCTGCGACTGGATCGCGCTGGCGATATCGGAGGGCTGCAGGCCCAGATTGGTCATGCGCTGGGTATCGAACCAGATCCGCATGGAATAGTTTTGCTTGCTGAACAGGCTGGCCTGGCCGACACCGGGTGTGCGGGACAGCCGGTCGAGCACGTTGATCGCCAGATAATTGGTGATGAACAGCGGATCGAGCTTGGGATCGTCCGACGAGAACAGCACGAATTGCAGGATCGAGGACGAGCGCTTCTGCACCGTCACGCCCTGGGTTCGCACCGTGTCCGGCAGCTTGGCGAGCGCGGCCTGCACGCGGTTGTTGACGTTCACCGTGTCGATGTCGGGATCGGAGCCGAGCGCAAAGGAGACGGTGAGGCCGTAGCTGCCGTCATTGCCGCTGTTCGACTGCATGTACAGCATCTTGTCGACGCCGATGATCTGGGCTTCCAGCGGCTGTGCCACGGAAGATTCGACCACGGAAGCCGAGGCGCCCGGATAGGTGGCGCTGACCTGGACCTGCGGCGGTACCAGGTCGGGATATTGGGCGACGGGCAGGAAGCCCATCGCCAGCGCGCCCGCCAGGGTTATGACGATGGCGATGACGACGGCGAGGCGCGGCCGGTCGATGAAGACGGATGAAAACATCTTACTTTGCCGCCCCATTGTTGGAGGCGGGGGCCGGCGAGGGGGCGACCTTGATGCCGGGACGGACCTTCTGGATGCCGTCCACGATCACCTTCTCGCCTTCGTTGAGACCGGCCGAGACCATGGCGGTGGCGGGCGTCGTCTGGCCAAGCTGGACGCGGCGTTGCTCGACGGCATTGTCCGGGCCGACCACATAGACATAGCTGCCCTGCTGGTCGGTCAGCACGGCGCCGCGCGGGATGCCAAGCACCTGGATCGGCTCCACGCCCTCGAGCAGCACGGTGACGAACTCACCGTCGATCAGCGGCCGGCGGTTGATCTCGCCGGGCGTGGCGCCGGAGACGGTGGGGTTGGCGATCTCGCCGCGCAGGGTCACCGTGTCGGTGCCGTTGGCGATGGTCGGATCGACGTAATTGAGCTTGCCGTCCTGCTCATAGGTCGAGCCGTCGGGCAGCTTCAGCTTGATGCGCACGGCGGCAAAGCCGCCGCGGCTGCCGTAATATTTCGACATTTCCAGGAATTGCGGCGACGGCACCGGGAAGGTGACATACATCGGATCCTGGCTGACGATGGTGGCGAGCGTTCCCGAGGTCGGCCCGACGATGTTGCCGGTGGTGACGGCGTAGCGCCCGATCTTGCCGTCGATCGGCGAGGTGATGGTGGTGTAGTCGAGATTAATCTGCGAGGTGCGCAGCTGGGCGTTCGCTCCCAGGATCTGGGCTTCGAGAGCCTGCTGCGAGGCGATCGCCGTGTCGACCGTCGATTGCTGGCCGGCAGGCGTCTTGAGCAGGGCCTGCGCACGCTCGGTCGTCAGCTTCGCATTGCGAAGCTGCGCTTCATACTGGGCGATCAGGGCCTTGTTGACGTCGAGGGCGGCCTGGTAGGGCGGCTGCTCCAGCCGGAAGAGCACTTCGCCCTTCTTGACCTCGCGTCCTTCCGTGAACGGGGTTTCCTCGAGCTGGGCGGTTACGCGGGCTACGATGCTGACCCGATTGATCGCCTCGATGCGGCCGATGAATTGCTGGGTCTGGGTGATCGGCATCTTGGCGGCGACGATGAAGCCGACGGCCGGAGGACCGGCGTTGGGCATCTGGGCGGCGGCCGGCGAGACGAAAACCGGCACCATCGCGGTCGAGCCGAGCAATGCCGCGAGGGCGAGCATTGGTAGGGGGCGGGGCTGCGCGTAGGAATTGGAAGAAAGAAAACGCCGTAGAATTGCTGCTATCATCACGCGCCCTGTCGCAAGATGCCAGCCGCTGCGGCGCTTGGCATCCCCATCGCAGTGATGCGGCGCCACGAGACAAACTGGATCAAAATAAAAAACAAAAACAATTTAGTAGAATGAACTGCCTTTTTGGAAGCTCCATTGTGGCAGATCAATGGCCTCCGCGGCACAAACCGGCAAGCCAGCGTCGCTCCTGCCCTAAATGGGACATTTTTGCAACAGCGCCGATGCCGCCCGACTTGGACATGACTTTCAAAAGAGGGGACAGGGCGGCAGAATCTTTCTACAGAAACTCGGCAAGAAAAGATGAAGCGCCGGGTCCGGCAAGGGCCGCTGGCGCAAGGGGGAAGTCATGAGTGATTTTGCCGGCAAGTCCGTGATCGTGACCGGTGGCAGCCTTGGCATGGGGCTGGCCTGCGCCACACGCTTCGTGCAGGGCGGTGCGGATGTGCTGATCGTGGCGAACGACAAGGCGTCCATCGAGACCGCCCTTGCCAGCCTTGGCCCGCAGGTGCGTGGCCTGGTGGGCGATGTGCGCAAGGCGGCAGACATGCAGGCAGCCGCAGCTGAGGCGGCGAGCGCCTTTGGCGGCGTCGACATCCTGGTGTGCTGCGCCGGCATCCAGCGCTACGGCACGGTGGTCGAGACGCCGGAGGAGGTCTGGGACGACGTGCTCGACGTCAATCTCAAGGGCATCTATCTGGCGGCCAAATACGCCATTCCCGAGATGCGCAAGCGCGGCGGGGGCGCGATCGTGGCGATCTCGTCCGTGCAGGCCTTCGCGTCGCAGACCTCGGTTGCCGCCTATACCGCCAGCAAGGGCGGCATCAATGCGCTGGTGCGGGCGATGGCGCTCGACCATGCCGGCGAGAACATCACCGTCAACAGCGTCTGCCCGGCCTCGGTCGATACGCCGATGCTGCGCTGGGCCGCCGATCTCTACAAGGGCGATTCGACCGCGGAAGCCACCCTTGCCGCCTGGGGCAAGGGCCACCCGATCGGGCGCATCGGCCAGCCCTGGGAGATCGCCGAGGCCGTCGCGTTCCTGGCCGGCGACAAGGCGCGTTTCATCACCGGCAGCGATTTCAAGATCGATGGCGGCGTGATGGCCAAGCTCGGCATCGTGCTGCCGGAATGAGGTTTTCCGGGCGCACCGGATTCACCGTGGTCAGCTCGCCGGCCCCTTGAAGCATCGAAGCGGCGGAGAGCCCCGATCGGGTTATTTCACCACGGTCTCGCCGCCGGCCATCTTGGGTGCCGGTTCGCCGCTGGCGCTGCTCGGCATGGCAGGGCTCACCGCCACCAGGGGCGGGGCGGTCACCGGCGTGAATTTCGAATCCACGAATTCGAGGGCATCCTCGATGGTCTTGCGCCACAGCGACCAGGTGTGGTCGCCATCGGTGACGCGGAATTCGATGTTGATCCTGTCGGCCATCAGCGTCTCGTAGAGGGCCATGGAGCCGCGCCAGAAATTGAGGCCGTCATGGTCGCCAACGGTGAGATAGATCGCCGGCAGTTCGCTGCCGGCTTCGATCTGCCGGGCGAGCAGGGTGAACACATTGGCGTCATTGAAGCGCCGGGCGTCGAAGGGCGTACCGAAGGCACCGCCGAAATGGGCGCCCTCCGGTGGCAGATCGGGGCCTCCGACCACGGTGGCCTGGTCGATGCGCTTGAAATAGCTGCCGCTCGCGCCCGCCCATGCCGTCATGGTCTGGGAGGTCGGGATGTTCTGCCACAGTGCACCGGACAGGCTGGCGACCGCGACGAAGCGATCCGGCCGCTTGAAGGCAAAGCGCAGCGCCCCGAAGCCACCCATGGAAATGCCGGCGATGGCGCGGGATTTGCGGGTGCAATGGGGGGCGAAGCGCTTCTCGAAAGCGGTAGGCAGCTCGTTGAGGAGCGCGGTTTCGTAATTGCCCGGCCCCTTCACATCGGCGGAATCGACATACCAGCTGTTGCCGGCGGAGGGCATCACCACCAGCATCGGGTTGATGCGCCCGCTCTTGATCAGACGGTCGAGCGTCACCTTGATGGTGGCGAGCGACGACCAGTCGCGATTATTGGCGTCGCGGCCATGCAGGAGATAGAGCACCGGCCAGCCGGTTTCCGGCGCCGGCAGGTCCGGACGATAGACAGACACGGTCAAGGGCCGGCCCAAGGCCTTGCTGGGAAAGGACATTTCCTCGAGCGTGCTGGCCCTGGCCCCGGCGAGCATGGTCAATCCGGTAAGGAGGCCGAGACAAAGCGTCATGGCCCTGCGGGCAACAGCAAAAATTCCTGCGGGTTCGGTGCGGACCATGCGCATTTCAAGCTCGTATTGTGCCGTGCGACAAGCGAATTCGTCGAAAGCCGGCGATCGCTGCTCGCATCCATCGCATGGTTGCTGCGCTGAGGCCGTTTGACCAGCCGCTTATGACGGCAAGCTGTGTCACAAATTTGGAAAACAACGACAATTTCCGGCCTTGACGTTGCCGGAGCGTCATTTTGTCGAACAGCGTGGCGATGATGCAACAGGGCATGCAACTTTTTGGCCGCAACTTCGTTCATCCCCGGTACAGGATGAGGCCGCCACTATGTCGCCAGGCTCCAAGAATCGCTTCTGAACTTGGTTGAGCGAGGTGCTGAAGGAAGGATGCCGAAGTGCTGGCATCCCGTCGTGGCAATTCAAGCGCGCCGCGGCGACAGCAGTGATGGAAGTGGAAGGCGCGTATTATGAACAATCAATTCAGCTTTTTGCAGCTGGCACGGCCGATGCGCCCCTATCTGCTTACGGCGCTTTTGTTCGTGCCCTGCTATTTTCTGCAGGCCTATCTGGGCTGGCACAGCTATTCATACTTTGTCTTCTTGCCGGCGGTCGTGCTTGCGGAAGTTCTGTTCGGCTTCGGCATTGGCCTGTTTGCCATCCTGCTGACGGCCACCGTCGTCACGTTCCTGTTCATCCAGCCCTTCTATACGCTGTGGCTGGCGCCCGCCCAGCTTCCGGCGCTGGCCTTGTTCGCCCTTACGGCGATCCTGATCTTCGGCGCTTGCGAGGCGGTGCGCCTGTTGATCGACTATGTTGCCGATCGTCGGCAAAACCCTCCGAAGCCGGTTGCCGCCAGCCCGGCGGTGAAGCCCAATCAGCGCGCCATCTCCGTCGACATGTGGCGCGGCTTCGTGCTGTGCACGATCTTCATCAACCACATGCCCGGCAACCTCTTTGAGGTCATCACTTCGCGCAATTTCGGTCTGTCCGATTCGGCCGAAGCCTTCGTCTTCATGTCCGGTGTCGCCATGGCGCTTGCCTATGGCCGCAAGTTCAATGCCGGCAAGGAAGTCGATGTCTCCCTGGCGCTCGGCAAGCGCGCCCTGAAGCTCTATGGCGTGCATGTCCTGATGACGCTGGCCGGCATCGCCATCTTCGCGGCAGGTGCCCTGCATTGGCGGATGCCCGATCTCATGGCGATGCATGGACGTGATCTATACATCCAGGATGCCGGCACCTTCCTGCTCGGCACGCTCTCGCTTGGCCATCAGATCGGCTATTTCAACATCCTGCCGCTCTATATCGCCCTGATCGCCCTGGTGCCCGCTCTGTTCTATCTGGCGCGGCTGCATATCGGCGTGATGCTGACGGCCTCGGCGCTGCTCTATGGCCTGGCCCGTTATTACGGCTGGAACCTGCCGTCCTGGCCGATCGCCGGCGGCTGGTTCTTCAACCCCTTCACCTGGCAGTTCATGATGGCGATCGGTATCGCCGTCGGCCTGCTGCTGCAGCAGGGGCGGCTCGCCATCTCCAAGCCGCTGTTCGCCCTTGGCGGCCTGATCGTCTTCGCGGGTGCCTTCGTAGTCACCAACGGCTTCGGCCTGTCCTTCGGCGTGCGTGAGGCCGTCTATGGCTGGCTCGACCTCGACAAGACCAATCTCGGCCTTGGCCGCCTCGTGCACTTCCTGGGCATGGCCGCCTTCATCTATGGACTGGGCATCTCGCCCAAGCTGGCATCGCTGCGGGTGATGCAGCCGCTGATCATGCTCGGCCGCCATAGTCTGCTGGTGTTCTTCCTGCTCTCGCTGCTGGCCGGAGCCGGCCAGGTGGTGCTGATGACGGGCCATGATGCGCTGTGGATCCAGATCGCCCTCGTCTGCGGTGGCATCGCCTTCCTGTGCGCCGCCGCCAAGTTCAGCGAGGCCGAGAAGGCTGCCGGCGGCCCGGTGATGGTGAGGGGCTGAACCAGCCCCCACCTCAGCGCAGCAAGGGCAGGATGGCCCGAACCCTGACATCGCGCAGGTAGAGGCCACCCCACATCAGCACGCCGAGATAGACCCCGAACAGGAGGTGGCTGAAGACCGGCGTGCCCGCCCTGAGATTGGTGGCGATGGCGCCGCCCAGCAGGCCGGTGAGCAGCACCGCTCCCAGGATCGAGCTGCGCGGAATGGCGTAGAGCACCGTGGCGGCGAGGGTGATCACGCCAATGGTGCGGGCATGTTCGGGCGGATAGCCGAGGCCCTGCATGGTGTCGATCACCACCTGCAGGGGCACCAGCTTGATGGCACCGTCGAAGAGGAGGAAGACCACCACCAGGGTGCTGAGCACGATGCCCGTCCAATAGGCACCCCTGGAGATGGAGGCGGTTTCGTTCGGCATGGCTTCGTTCTCCATGTTGGCGGAGCGGGTTGTCCGCCTGTTGCCACAAGGACGTTCGTCTGCACGTGGGGCCGACAGGACCCGCGCAAGATCGTTCGCTTTTCCCGTTGTAAAAGGCTGCTGCCGGAGTATCTCTCGGCGCCGACCTGTTGCAGGCGATGAGGGAAGCGGGACGGACATGCGGTTATGGCGATTGGCGCGGCGCCCCTTCCTGGCTCTCGACGGCAGCGGCGCGGAGCGCCATGGCGCCCGCTGGACGTCGCCGGGCCGGCCGGTCGTCAATTTCGCCTCGGAAGCGGCCCTCTCCGTCCTTATCGTCCTGCGTTACTTGCCGCGGGATCTGGAGGGAATCGATCAGGACTATTTGCTGGGCTGGACCGAGACTGAGGAAGAACCGGAGGACATTCCCTTCACGCCGGATCCGGTCGAGAAGCGGGCGAGGGGGGATGCATGGCTGTCCTCGAACCGCTCCCTGCTCGCAGCCGTGCCCTCCGCCGTGCTGCCGGAAGCCAGGCTCATCCTGATGAATCCGAGACATCCCAACGCGGGCTCGATCGCACCCTTGACGGTGCGCCCGTTCAGTTTCGAGCAGTGCCTCAGCCTGCCTCCCATGCCGGGCTAGGATCGATGAACGTCCGTGGCTGGATGGCGCACCTGTCGTCCTCAGCCTCGTGCATCCGGTTGCGACGCGGCGCCTGGGCAATATTGCGAACCATGCCGTAGAGTACGCCCGGATCGAACCGGTAGAGCAACCAGATGCGCCTCGGGCAGTGCTACAATTTTCACGATTTCCGTCGCATGGCCAGGCAGCGACTGCCGGGGCCGATCTTCGACTATATCGACGGCGGTGCTGATGACGAGGTGACCTATCGGCGCAATACCGCTGCCTTCGAGGCCTGCGACCTGGTTCCGAACGTGCTTCGCGGAGTGGCGGAAGTCGACATGTCGGTCACGGTGATGGGCCAGAAGCTGGCCATGCCGGTCTATTGTTCGCCGACCGCGCTGCAGCGCCTCTTCCACCACCAGGGCGAGCGGGCCGTCGCGGCGGCGGCGGGAAAATACGGCACGATGTTCGGGGTGTCCTCGCTCGGCACCGTCAGCCTGGAGGAGGCGCGGCGGATCAGCGGCGGTCCGCAAGTCTACCAGTTCTATTTCCACAGGAATCGGGGCCTGAACCACGATATGATGGCGCGCGCCAAGAGCGCCGGCGTGCAGGCGATGATGCTGACCGTCGACAGTATCACCGGCGGCAATCGGGAGCGCGACAAGCGCACGGGATTTGCCATTCCCTTCAGGCTCACGCTCGCCGGCATGGCCCAGTTCGCGATCAAGCCGGCCTGGGCGATCAACTATCTCACCCATGAACGCTTCCAGCTGCCTCAGTTGCAGGAACACCTCAAGCTCGACGGCGGGGCACTGTCGATCAGCCGCTATTTCACCGAGATGCTCGACCCCTCCATGTCGTGGCACGAGGTGGCGGAGATGGTGCGGCTTTGGGACGGACCGTTCTGCCTGAAGGGGATCATGTCGGCCGAGGATGCACGGCGTGCGGCGGAAATCGGCTGCAGTGCGATCGTGCTTTCCAATCATGGCGGCCGCCAGCTCGACGGCTCGCGCAGCGCCTTCGACCAGCTGGCGGAGATCGTCGATGCGGTGGGAGACCGGATCGACGTCATGATGGATGGCGGTGTCCAGCGCGGGACGCATGTCCTCAAGGCGCTCTCTTTGGGGGCCAAGGCTGTCGGGTTGGGCCGGTATTACCTATTCCCGCTTGCCGCAGGCGGGCAGCCCGCCGTCGAGCGCGCCCTGGAGCTGATGCGGATCGAGATCGAGCGAGGCATGAAGCTGATGGGCTGCACGTCCGTCGCCCAACTCACGCGCCAGAACATTCGCCTGCGTTCCTGAAACGGTTCCCGGCCCGCGCCCGGTCCGGCAAGCGCGATCCGCGATGGGGCATCTCACAGCTTGAGCGTCACCCTGGTGTTGAGGAGCTGGCTGCGCCTGGCGCTCGAACCCAGCTTGATCTCGAAGTCGCCAGCTTCCAATACCGGCTGCAGGTCCCTGCCGGGGAAGGCGAGATCCCTCGCTGCCAGCGCGATGGTGACGGTGCCGCTCTGGCCGGGATCGAGGCTGATCCTGGCAAAGCCCCTCAGTTCCAGCAGGGGCCGGGACAGGCTCGCCACCAGATCATGGGTGAACAGGAACACGGTTTCCTGGGCCGCGCGCTTGCCGGTGTTGGTTACAGTGGTGCTGACCTCGATGGTGTCGTCGGGGCCGAACACGGCCTTGCTCACCTTCAGGCCCGACAGGCTGAAGGCGCCATAGGTGAGGCCATGGCCGAAAGGGAAGGCCGGCGCATTGGGGGCGTCGATATATTTGGAGGTGTAGTGGTCGTTCGGGTTGAAGGGGCGGCCCGTCGGATATTGCTCGTAGTAGAGGGGGGCCTGCCCGACTGCATCGGGCCAGCTCACCGGCAGGCGGCCGGAAGGCGATTCCTGCCCCATCAGGAGATCGCCGATGGCGGGGCCGGCCTGTTCGCCGGGCCACCAGGCCATCAGCACGGCCGATGCCTTGTGGAACAGCCAGGGCAAGGTGAGCGGCCGGCCGGCGAAGAGCACGACGACCACCTTCTTGCCGAGCGCCAGGATCGCCTCGGCGAGCTCGCGCTGCTTGCCCGGCAATTCCGGATGGGCGCGGCTCGCAGCTTCCCCGCTCATCGGTGCCGTCTCGCCCAGGCAGAGCACCACGGTGTCGGCAATGCGCGCCGCTTCCACCGCAGTGGCGATGCCGGAGGTGTCGTCCGAGTTGATCTTCACGCCCTCGGCCTGTGCCACGACGGTAGCGACCTTGCCGAGGCTGGTACGCAGCGTGACGCTGTCCTCGGCCACCGAGGCGCCGCCCCAGGGACCGCGCATGTCGGCCTGGGCGTCGGCGAGCGGACCGATCAGGGCGATTCGCTCGGTACGCGTGAGCGGCAGGGCCTCGTTGTAATTGGTGAGCAGGACGCAGGATTTGCGCGCCGCGTCGCGCGCGACCTCATGATGGTCGATGTTGCCGGCCATGGCGGCCAGGGGCGCCGTACCGCGCCGATAGGGCTGGTCGAACAGGCCGAGCCGTTCCTTGAGGGCGAGGACGCGCCTGACGCAGGCGTCGATCTCCGCCATGGTGACGAGGCCACGCGACAGGGCCTCCGGCAGATGTTTGCGATAGGCGTTGGACACCATGTCGATGTCGACGCCCGCCCGCAGGGAGAGGGCTGCCGCCTCGGCGAGGTCGCCCGCGACACCATGGTTCAGCAGCTCGGCCACCGCATTGTAGTCGCTGATGATGACGCCGTCGAAGCCGAGCTTGTCGCGCAGCCAGCCCTTGAGCAGCGGCTCATGCGCCGTCATCGGCATGCCGGCCAGGCTGTTGAAGGCGGGCATGATCGCGGCCACCCCGGCTTTGACGGCCGCCTCGAAGGGCGGCAGATAGATCTCGTGCAGAGCCCGATCCGAAATATCCACCGAGGCGTATTCACGCCCGGCGACCGGCGCGCCATAGGCACAGAAATGCTTGGCGGTGGCGGCGATCGAGCCAATGGCCGACAGATCCGAGCCCTGGAACCCCTTGACCTTGGCAATCGCCATTTCGGCGTTGAGCCAGGAATCCTCGCCCGCGCTTTCGACGATGCGGCCCCAGCGCAGGTCCCTGGAGACATCGATCATCGGCGCGAAGGTCAAGGCAAGGCCGTCGTTCCAGGCTTCCACGGCCGCGATGCGCGCCGTGCGCGCCCAGGCAGCCCGATCGAACATGGCGGCTTCCGCCAGCGGCACCGGGAAGGCCGTCTTGTGGCCGTGGATGACGTCGAAGCCGAGCAGCAGCGGAATGCCGAGGCGCGATTCCTCCACGGCGATGCGCTGGACCTCGTTGACGTGATCGACGCCGACCATGTTGAGCAGATTGCCGATATCGCCGGAGCGGATGGCGTCGGGCGAGTCCCCGCCGAGCAGGGGGCCGGTCACCGCATAGCCCGAGGCAACCATATTGAGCTGGCCGAGTTTTTCTCGCAGCGTCATCTTGGACAACAGGGTCTCGATGCGGCTCATCATAACTCCTCGTTCGGCAGGCTTTCGCCGATCGCCGGATCGGCGGGGCCGATGTGCAAATCAGCCTCTCTTCCTTGCTTAACGCCTCGCGGCTTCTGTTCAACCCCCGCCTTGGTTAGCATCGCCGGAACATCGTGCGGTTTGGCGGAATCGCCAGGAACCGCAAGGGCGCTGTGGCCAATCCGTTGAATTGGCCGGGAACAAAGAGTTAGAGCAAGAACGACGTTTCCCGCTAACGTGTTTTGCTCTGGGAATCGGAGAGAGCAGATGAGCGTGATCACGGATCTGGATCGCTGGATCGAACAGCAATATCCCATTGCCGTCAGGAACATGCAGCTTGCGATCTCCGCCACGGCCACGGTGAAGGAGCGGCCGGGTTTCGGCCAGACCATCACGCCGAAAAGAGGTTCGGTGGTGGCATCGCCCGTACCGGCCTCCTACGATCCGGACCCCGATTATTTCTTTCACTGGTACCGCGACTCGGCCGTGGTGATCGACGCCCTCCGGCAGATCGATCCCCGCTGGCTGGACGGCGATATGGCAGCGGCGCATTTCTGCGATTTCGTCGATTTCAGCCTGTCGCTCAACGCTCTCAGGGGCGCCGATCTGGTCGCGGAGCCGGGTTGGCGCGTCAAGGTCGCCGAGGACTATCGGCAATTCGTGCGCGAGGATGCGGATCTGGCCAGCGCGGTGGTGCGCGGTGAAACGCGGGTCAACCCGGATGGATCCCTCGACATCTCGCGCTGGAACCGACCGCAATATGACGGCATCGCGGCCCGTGTGCTGACCGTGCTGCGCTGGGCCTCCAGCCGATCCTTCGGTGTCAGGCACGACGATGCCGTCGCGACCCTGCTGGACCAGGACATCCGCTTCGTCCTCGCCCATTGGCGCGAGCCGAGCTACGACATCTGGGAGGAGGAAAAGGCGCATCACTACTATACGCTGCGCATCGAGGCGGCGGCGCTGGAGGAAGGGGCCTCCTGGCTGGCAGCGCAGGGCGATGCCGCGACCGCCCAGCGCGCCCGGGCGGATGCCGCGGAGATCCAGGGCCGCCTCCATCATTTCTGGCAGCCGGAGGAGGAGTTCTACCGCTCCCGCCTGACCGAGGACGGCAAGCCAACGCCGAAGGATCTCGACATCGCCGTCATCCTCGCCGCGATCCATGCCGCGGGCGCCCTGCCCACCCATTCGCCGCACGATATCAGGATGGAAGCGACGCTGGATCGCCTCGATGCGATCTTCGAAGAGGACTATGCGATCAACCGGGGCCGGCCCGAGGGACGCGGCATTGCGCTTGGTCGCTACCGGGGTGACGAATATTACTCCGGCGGGGCCTATTACTTCTCGACGCAGGCGGCGGCCGAATTCTGCTATCTGCGCGCGGCGGCCCTGCGTGCGGCGGACCCTGCCGCTGCCGATCGCCTCAAGGCGCGGGGCGACGCCTATCTCGATACCATCCGTGCCTTCACGCCCGATGACGGCGAAATGTCCGAGCAGTTCGACCAGGCGACCGGCGAACACACCTCGGCCAAGCATCTGGCCTGGAGCTATGCCGGTTTCATCACGGCGGTGGAGGCGCGGCGAAAGGCGGGGTAAGCCGCCCGGCATAAGCACGATTTCGGCGACTTCCCTGCGAAACGCTCTATCCCAAATGGGACATGGCGTCGGCGCCGACAAGGCTCCTACGATGGCCGGCAAGCCGCTGAGGCGGTACCGGATCAGAGGGGAAGGCCTTGTCGAAGACGCTCACCACCACGCCGCGGCAGGATGGTTTCCGCGCGCCCGGCGAGTTCGAGCCGAAAGCCGGTTGCTGGTTGATCTGGCCCGAACGGCCCGACACCTGGCGGCTGGGGGCCAAGCCCGCGCAGAAGCTGTTCGCCCGCGTCGCCACCGCGATCGCCGCCAGCGAGCCTGTCACCGTGATCGTCTCGGCGCGGCAGTGGCGCCACGCCCGCGCCTGCCTGCCCGATGCGGTGCGCCTCGTCGAAATGTCGAGCAATGATTCCTGGTTGCGCGACAGCGGCCCCAATTTCGTCGTCAACGACCACGGCGAGGTGCGCGGTGTCGACTGGACCTTCAACGCCTATGGCGGGCTGAATGGCGGGCTGTATTTTCCCTGGGACCTCGACGACCTGCTTGCCCACAAGATTCTCGAAATGGAGGGGATGCACCGCTATCGCTCCACCCTGATCGCCGAGGGTGGCGGCCTGCAATGCGACGGGCAGGGCACGCTGATCACCACCGCGCAATGCCTGCTCAATGCCAACCGCAATGGCCATCTCGGCCTTGCAGCGGTTGAGCAGCAACTCGCCGACTATCTCGGCATCGACACCATCGTCTGGTTGCCTCGGGGCTTCGCCTTCGACGAGACCGACGGCCATGTCGACGACATCTGCTGCTTCGTGCGCCCGGGCGAGGTGGTGTTGAGCTGGACCGACGAGAAGGACGATCCGCAATATGAGATCGTGCGCGAGGCCGAGGACGTGCTGCGCTCGGCGCGCGATGCCCAAGGCAGGGCGCTGAAGGTGCACAAGCTGCCCCATCCCCTGCCGATCGAGACCACGGCCGAGGAAAGCGAGGGGGTGGACCAGGTCGAATTGACCTGGGCGCGGCCGGTGGGCAACCGCATCGCGGCGAGCTACATCAACTACTATCCCGGCAACAGCGTGGTGGTGGTGCCCGAATTCGGCTGTGCCCTGGATCGTCCCGCCAAAGCCGTTCTGGCCGGGCTTTTCCCCGGCCATGCCATCGTCGGCATCGAGAATTCCCGCGAGATCCTGCTCGGCGGCGGCAATGTCGCCTGCATCACGCTGCCCGTTTATGCCGGCCGTCGCGGTTAGAGCGGGCTTCGGTCTGCTTGGATAATTCTCCTCATGATCTCAACGAGATGGGACCTTCCTGGTCTGAGCGGACCGGAAACGCTCCATCGGCTGCAAAGGAGGTTCGCATGCGCTCCCTGCTTCGTTCGGTCGTCCTTGTCATATGTCTCGCCCTTATCGGCCTGGCTCCAGTCCGGGCCGAGGACGAGAAGATCGTCAATGTCTATAATTGGACGGACTACATCGCGCCAGACACGGTGGAGAAATTCCAGAAGGAGACCGGAATCAAGGTCGTCTACGACAATTACGACGGCAACGAGATGCTGGAGACCAAGCTGCTGGCGGGCCGCTCCGGCTACGACGTGGTGTATCCTTCGGCCTTTCCCTTCCTCAGGAACCAGGTCAAGGCCGAGACCCTGCAGCCCTTGCGGCGCGATGCCATGCCCAATGCCGCCAAGGTCGACCCTCAGGTGCTGGCCCTGATTGCGCAGGCAGACCCCGGCAACCAGCACGCCATGCCTTACATGGGCGTGACCGATGGCATCGGTTACAATGTCGAGGCCATCAAGCGCCGCATGCCGGATGCGCCCGTCGATTCCTTCGCCATGATCTTCGATCCGGCGATCGTCCAGCGCTTCGCCGATTGCGGCGTTGCCGTCATTGATGCGCCGACCGAAGTGATCCCCATGGCGCTGGCCTATCTCAAGCTCGATCCGCATTCGACCGCCCCAGGCGATCTCGCCAAGGCCGAAGCCCTGCTGAAGAAGGTGCGGCCCTCCATTCGCTATTTCCATTCCTCGCGCTACATCAACGATCTGGCCAATGGCGACATCTGCTTGGCGCTGGGCTGGTCGGGCGACATCCTCCAGGCCAAGACGCGTGGAGCGGCGGCAGCCAAGCCGGTCGAGGTGGCCTACGCCATTCCGCGGGAGGGCACGCTGGTGAATTTCGACACCATGGCCGTGCCCAAGGACGCGCCGCATCCCGACAATGCCATGCGCTGGATCGACTTCAATCTGCGGCCGGACATCGCGGCGGCCAATTCCAATTTCATATCCTATGCCAATGCGGTGCCGGCGGCGCGGCCTTTGCTCACCGAGGCGATTGCCAAGGACCCCGGCATCTATCCGCCGGACGACGTGAAGGCACGGCTGTTCGTGGTGACCAATTCCGACGTGGCGGTCCTCCGCCGCCAGACCAGGGCCTGGACGCGGATCCTGACGGGGCAGTGAGCTCGCCGTGAGAAGCTCCCCTTTCAAGGTCTTTCGAATAAACCGAGAAATGGCTGGGATAGGGCATCGTGACCCCTCATCCGCCTGCCGCCACCTTCTCCCGCAAGGGGAGAAGGTGGCGCGAAGCGCCGGATGAGGGGTTGCACCACACTATCCGGATCTTACACCTCAACACCTTGAAAGGGCTGGTCGTGAGAAGGCACCTCAAGGCGAGCGCCCGTCGCCTCCGCCGGCGAGCAATTCGACCTGGGAGTGCACGCCCAGCTTGGCATAGATGCTCTTGATGTGGTTGCGCACGGTGCCGGGCGATATGGCGAGCCTGCGGGCGATGGATTTGGCGCAGCCACCCTCCAGCATGAGGTCCAGGATCTGCTGTTCCCGGGCGCTCAGCCCGGTCTTGCCGCCGATACGGCCAGCCCGGCGGCCCGTCTGCCACAGTCGCCACAGCCGTTCCAGCACCAGCCGGATGGCGTCGCCGGCCCCTTCTGCCAGGACGAGGTCGGCATGGATGAAGCCGGGGCTTCCCCGATGGCGGAAGAAGGTCACGTAGCCGGCGGTGCCGGGTGAAAGATTAAACACGCCGGTGATTTCGTCGATGGTCTGCGACGGCCGGTAGAAGTCCCGATAATAGGGCGTCTTCTCGAAATGGAAGGTGTCGAAGCTGGACAGGGGCAGCAGGAAATCCTGCCGGGTGGCGGCGAATTTCTGGAAGAAGGGATCCTGGCGAAAGAGGCCTCTGTCATATTGGCGGTTCCAGCGATCGGGCCGGCCGCCGTCGATGGTGACGCAGGCGCCTTCCCGCAGGTAGAGGCCGACATGGCAGCTGTCCGCTGCCAGGAGGTTGCGGGCGCTCGGTGCAAAGCGTTCCGCCAGTTGCGCCGGGGACGTTGCGGCGAACGCCTCGGCAAGGCCGCGATTCCACTGCGCAAAGCGGGACAAAGGGAGCCCTGGTTCCATGGGACGGCCATCGCATGTTGTTCGAGCGCGGCAGACACCGCTTTCGAACAACATGGCATAAAGTCCGGGAGGCTCAAATCGGTGCTTTCACCCTCAAACGAACCGCCAGACCCTCACTCCATCGCCATGCTGTGGTCCATTTCCGGGGGCTTGGCGGCCTTTCGCAGGAAGAAGACCAGCGGCATCGCAGCGAGTGTCAGCAGCATCATCAGCTTGAAATCATTGATATAGGCGATGATGGTCGCCTGCTGGCCGACCATGCCGTCGAGCATGGTCTGGCCCGCTGCGCTCAGCGGGTCGATGAGTTTGGCCCGGGTCATGTCCTGCAGGGCCTGGTTGTAGGGCGTGATGTGGGTGACGAGATCGGCGTGGTTGGCCTGGGTGCTCTCGATCAGCAGGGCCGAGGTCATGGAGATGCCGACGCTGGAGCCGATGTTGCGCGACAGGTTGTAGAGGCCGGTGCCGTCGCCGCGCAGGCTGGCATCGAGGGTCTGGAAGGTCACCGTGGTCAGCGGCACGAACAGGAAGCCGAGGCCTGCCCCCTGCACGAAGCCGGTGACGATGATCTGCCATTGCGAGATGTCGGGGGTCCAGCCGGTCATGTCGTAGAGCGACCAGGCCGTCAGGCCGAAGCCGATCAGCAGGAGCAGGCGGGTGTCGAGCTTTCCGACCATGCGGCCGACGATGAACATGCAGACCATGGTGCCAATGCCGCGAGGCCCCATCACCAGGCCGGCGGTCACCACCGGATAGCCCATCAGCGATTGCAGATAGGGCGTCATCAGCGCCATGGCGGCGTAGTAGGTCAGGCCAACTGCTGATATCAGCACCACGCCGACGGCGAAGTTGCGGTCCACGAACAGGCGCGGCTTCACGAAGGTATCCTTGCCCGTGAAGGTATGGACCAGGAAGATGTAGAAGGCTGCGGCGCAGATCAGGGCCTCGAGCTGGATCTCGCCGGAGGAGAACCAGTCGAGCTGCTCGCCCCGGTCGAGGAAGACCTGCAGCGCGCCGATGGCGATGGAGAGCATGCCGAAGCCGAGCCAGTCGAGCTTCACGGCCGTACTGCTGCGGGTCTCGGTGACGAAGGCCATCACGCCGAGCATGGCGACGAGGCCGATCGGCAGGTTAATGTAGAAGATCCAGCGCCAGGAAATGTGGTCGGTGAGCCAGCCGCCGATGACGGGACCGAGCACCGGCCCCACCATCACGGCGACCCCGAATACGGCCATCGCCCCGCCGCGTTCCTCGGGCGTGTAGATGTCGAGCATGATCGCCTGGGCGAGCGGCACCAAGGCGGCACCGAACACGCCCTGCATCAGGCGAAAGCCGACGATCTGCACCAGGGATTGCGCCATGCCGCACAGCATGGAGGCGACCACGAAGCCGATGATGGAGACCAGCAGCAAGCGCTTGCGGCCGAAACGCGCGGCCAGGAAGCCCGAAGGCGGGGTCATGATCGCCGCCGCCACGATATAGGAGGTCAGCACCCAGTTGATCTGGTCCTGGCTGGCGGCGACGCTGCCCTGGATATGGGGCAGCGCGATATTGGCGATGGTGGTGTCCAGCGCCTGCATGATCACCGCCAGGATGACGCAGGCGGTGATGGCGCCGCGGTTGGCGACCTTGGGGGCAGGCAGGGCGGGGCTGGAGATTTGGCCGGCGCTCGCGGTGGCGGATGCGCTCATGGCAGGCCTCGTTCGCAACGATCTGGGACTATAGGTGATGAAATAATCAGGTGCTCAAAAAGCGGGCCGGCGCACGGGAGCGCGACGGCGTCATCGTCAGCCGGCCTGGTGGTTGCCTTGGGACTTGTCTTGTCCGAACCAGCTCGTCACGAAGCTGGGCAGGCCGCGGGCATGGCCTGTATCGACACCGACCACCGCGCTCATGCCGACCCGCAGGTTCGGCTTGTCGGGCGCGGGATCGATGCTGATGCGCATGGGAATGCGCTG
This sequence comes from Labrys sp. 22185, assembly GCF_052045555.1. Taxonomy (NCBI): domain Bacteria; kingdom Pseudomonadati; phylum Pseudomonadota; class Alphaproteobacteria; order Hyphomicrobiales; family Xanthobacteraceae; genus Labrys; species Labrys sp. 22185. The sequence goes on from NZ_JBQEPH010000010.1 coordinate 222,579, forward strand.
GACCACCTTCACCCAATTGCCCGAGCTGTTCTGCGCCGGGAGCAGGGAGAAGCTCGAGGCGGAGGCCGGGCTGATGGTCTCGACCTTACCGGTCCAGGTCACGCCCGGATAGGTGTCGACCGAAATCTCGACTGGCTGGCCGGGTTTGACATAGGTGAGCTCGGTTTCCTTCGGGGTCGCGTCCACCCAGATATTGGTGGTGGAGACCAGGTTGAAGGCACGCTGGGAGGCGTTGAGATAGGCACCGCGCTGCAGGGAATCGACATTGGTGACGATGCCATCGAAGGGCGCCCGTACCACGGTGTCGCCGAGGTCGCGCTTGGCATTGTCGACCGCCGATTGGGCCTGGAGGTAGAAGGGGTTCTTTTCCACCGGCAGGGAGGCGTCGCCGCCGAGCTGGGCCAGCATGGCCTGGGCGTTGGCCTGGGCCACGATGACCTTCTGGCGCGCCGCATCGAGATCATGCTTGGCCTGGTCGAAGCTCTGCTTGGAGGCGGCGCTGGAGGATTGCAGGTCCTGCTGGCGCTTGAACTGTGCCTCATAATAGGGAATGTCCGCCTTGGCCTGTTCGATCTGGGCCTCGGCCTGGGCGTAGCTCGCCTGCAGGGTCAGTACCTGGTTGCGCACGGTGCCGAGCTGTGCCTCCGCGCCTTCCAGGGCCGTGCGGTAGCTGTCGGGACGGATGCGATAGAGCACGTCTCCCTTCTTGACGGTCTGGTTCTCGACGACGTCGATTTCCACCACCGTACCTCCGACATCGGTGGATATGCCGACCATTGCCGCCTGCACATAGGCGTTGTCCGTCTCCATCACCTGCCCGCCGGTGACGTAGAAATAACCGCCGACCACGAGGGCGACGGGAAGGAGGGCAAAGAGCAGGGGGCGGGTCAGCGAGCGCTTGCGCATCTTGGCCGGCTGCGGCGTGACCGCATCCTGACCGGTCTTGTCGTTGGAAAGCCGGTCGATCTCGATAGGGCTTTCGAGTTTCTGGGCCTGGTTGCTGCCATCAGCCATGTTTTGCCTCCTTGTCGTCGACCGGCTGGCGGCAGGCTTCGAGAAGGTTTGCCTTCATCTGCGTCAGGGTGTCGAGTAGTTTCGCGCGATCTTCGTCCGGGATGGACGCCAGGGCTTCGGCCCGGGTCCGGTCGCCGAGAACGCGCATCTCGGCGAGAATGGGATGGGCGGCCGGAGTCAGGAAGAGCAGCCAGACCCGACGGTCGCTCGCATGCTGGCGCCGTTCGATCAGCCCGCGCGCTTCGAGCTTGTCGAGAATGCGCACCAGGGTGATCGGTTCGATTTCGAGCAGTTCGGCCAGTCCGCTCTGATGGATTCCTTCGCTGCGGGAGAGGAAGGCGAGCGCCTGCCATTGCGAACGCGTCAAGCCGATATCGCCAGCCCGCTGTTCGAAGCGCTTTCGCATCAGGCGGGCGACGTCATGCAGAATGAAGCCGAGGGTGGGTGGGTTGAGCATATCTAGAACATGCCGTTCTAATTATAAGCTTGCTTATCTTTGTGCATGATTATAACAAGGATGCCTCAAATGCAATTGCGCAGATGGGTGCGAACCGTAGAATGGCGGCTGATCACGCGAGATTTGTTCGGGGTTCGGCGCTGACGGGGACCGGCCTGCTGTGCGCGGCCTGGTTTGCCCTGATGCTTGGCACGCATCCGGCGGCCGCTGCGCCGCGCTTCGTCAGCTGCGGCGGCGCCGCCATGCTGGGGGCCGCGCTGCTCAATTGTTCCCACCTGGCACCGACCAAGCCGGCGCAGCTGTGCAATTTCAGCTGGAGCCTCCTGCAGGTCGGCAACGTCCCGCAGGTGGTGAGCGGTTCCTTCCTGCTGCCGCCGGGCGCCAACAATGCCCAGGTCTATCAGGGCGCCGGCTATGTCGCTGCCCTGGCGTCGCCGATTATCCTCTGCCAGGACCAGAATTAAAACCAAGTCCAGAAGACGCTGATGCACCCGGGGTTTCAGCAACCAACTATTTTCGAAACCAAATCAAGGGGTTGGCCGGCATCGTCGGATGGAACCGGGAGTCGCTTCGACAAATCTTGGGTGGACCGTCACCGTCCGCTTTCGGCGGCCAGCCTCGCTATTGCCGCTACAACGCCCCAAAACAGCCCCTTTTGGTTCACACGCCATACAAGTCGGCCAAGCTATCGCTTAGGTTGTACTCATAGGCCATGAGCCGTTCGAGCTCGGCCCACGCCGGGTGGAAACCAAGAGGGCCAGATCAATGTCCGCGACATTCCGCAGCGCTTTTGCGCTCCTGTTCATACTGCTCGCGGCAAGTTTGCCGCTGCAACCTGCCCGGGCACAGAGCCAGGGCGAAAAGCGCATTGCCCTCGTCATCGGCAATGCCGACTACAAGGCCGGGCCATTGGCAACCAGCGCCAATGATGCGGGCCTTATCGCCCAGACCCTGCAGGCCGCCGGTTTCGACGTTACCGGCGCCCGCGACCTGGATCAGGATTCGCTGCGCAAGGCGTTCCGTGAATTCCTCGACAAGGCCTCCGCATCGGGACCGGACACGGTGGCTTTCGTCTATCTGGCCGGTTATGGCCTGCAGTCGGAAGGGCAGAATTATTTCGTGCCCGTCGACGCCGCCATTCAGACGCCCGCTGCCGTGCCGGCAGAGGCGATACGGCTCTCGGATTTCATCCGGCCGCTCGGCGCCTTGCAGCTGAAGGCCAGCATCGTGGTGATTGATGGTGCGCGCGCCAACCAGTTCGCCCGCGGCGACCAGCCTCTCGCCGGTGGCCTGGCGCTCGTCGATGCCGAGCCCAACTCCCTGATCGCCTTTAACGCGGCGCCCGGCACGGTGGGGCCGGCCGAGCGGGGGCCCTATGGTGCCTATGCCCAGGCCCTTGCCGAAATGATGCGTACCGGCGGACTGCCGATCGCCGATGTATTCGACCGTACCCGGTTGCGGGTGAGCGAGAGGACCAACGGTGCGGTGCTGCCCTGGAGCACATCGAAGCTGGGCGAGCCTTTCGCCTTCTTCGACCGTGCCGCCGATGCGCCTGCTCCGCAGGTCTCCCTGGAAGAAGACAAGGCGATGCAATCCAAGCGCATCGCCGATTTCGACGCGCGTGATGCCTATGTCGCCGCCGTCGATCGGGACACCATGCAGGGCTATCAGGACTTCCTGACCGCTTTTCCGCGCGACCCCATGGCCAAGCGCGTGCGCGCCATCGTGGCCGCCCGCCGCGAGGCCATCACCTGGCACGAGACCTGGAAGCGCGATACGCCCAATGCCTATTGGTCCTATCTCAAGCGCTATCCGCGCGGCCCTCATGCCTGGGACGCCCGCCGCCGCCTGAGATATCTGTCGGCCGAGATCGAGCCGCCGGCGCGTTTCGACGTGATCGAGTACGACGTGCCGCCGCCGCCGGAAGTCGAGGTCGTCTATGTCGAACGTCCGGTGATCATCTTCTCCGATCCGGAATTCGACCTGCCGCCTCCCCCGCCGCCGCCGGTGATCTTCCTGCCGCCGCCGCCGCGGGAATTCGTGGAGCTTCCGCCGCCGCCGCCGCCGGTCGATGAGTATGTGCTGCCGTCGCCGCGCTATGTGGCGATGCCCGAATGGGTGCGGCCGCCGCGTTACGTCGAGCCGCCGCCGCAGAACTTCATCTTCAACAACATCCACAACGCCACCGTCATCAACGAGACGCTGGAAGCCCCGCCCGAGCGCATGCCGCGCCAGGAAGGCGAGGGCGGCCTGACCACCGGAGAGAAGGCGGCCGGTGCGGCGATTGCCGTTGGTGCGGCGGCTGCAGCCGCTCGCGTCGCCCTGCCGCCCTTCCTGCGCAATCGCGGCGGGCGCGGTGGCCAACCCGGCATGACGCAGCCGGCTGTGGCGCCGCAGCCGGGTGAGCCCGGTCTGGCTCCAGTTCCCGGCGCACCACAAAAGCCGGGGCGCCTTCTGCCAGGACAGGCTGTTCCTGGCCAAGCTCTTCCCGGCCAAGCTCTTCCCGGCCAGGAAGGCCAGCCCGGCCGATTGCTGCCGGGGCAGGAAGGTCAACCAGGACAGGCCGTGCAGCCCGGTACGCTGAAACCGGGGCAGGCTCAGCCGGGTCAGCCCGGTCGGCTGCTGCCGGGACGGGTCCAGCCAGGCCAGGCCGCCCAGCCGGATGAAACCAAGCCGGGACAGCGCCAACCCGGCCTGAAGCCCGGTCAAGGCCAGCCGGGCAAGGCCTTGCCGGGCATGAATGGCGAGGCTCTGCCGCTCGATAACGGCAAGCCGCCATTGGGTGACACCCCGCTTCCCGGACGCAAGCAGCCTGGTGGCAAAGCCGCCAAGCCGGGTCAGCTCGGCCAGCCACTGCCCGGAGCACAGCCTGAGGGGCAGCCGGATCAGACCCAGCCTCAAAAACCCCTTCCGGGGCAGAAGGGCCAAGGTCGCCTGAGGCCGGGGCAGCCGCAGCCGGACGGCACCACTCAGCCTCCGGCCGAGAACGGCCAGCAGCTCGGCAAGCCATTGCCGGGAGCCGACGAGGCGCAGCCGCTTCCCGGCCGCAAACGGCCAAAGGGGCGTCAGCCCCAGGATGGTGGTATCCAGGCTCCGCGGCCTGGCGCTACCCCTGAGGAACAGGCCTTGCCTGATGCCGGAGCACCGTCGCAGCCGGCAGGCCGCAAGCGTCGCCCGGCCCAGGACGGGCAAGGCCTTGGCGAACCCTTGCCACCAGCCGGTCGAGCTCTTCCGGACGGCAGCGGGCAGCCGCAGCCCCAACCGGGTCGTCGTCGCCCGCGCCAGCCCGATGCCGGCTTTGCTCAGCCGGACGAGCCGGCCCAGCCGTCCGCTCGCCGGCCGCGCGTCCAGCAGGGCCAGCCGGGTGGTGGATCTGACGAGGGTGGGGCACCCCCGCCGCGCCAGAAGCGTTTGAACCAGGCCCCCGCGCCGGACATGGAACCGGCCGTGAATGCACCGCGTCAGAATCGGCAGCCGCGCGCGCAGCCAGAGCTCGAGGGTGGGGCGTCCCGGCCGATGCAACGCCTGCGGCCGCCGGCGCAAGAGGGTGGTCCGGCCGCGGGTGGTGGCGGACGTCAGCGCCGCTGTGGCGGCCAGGGCGCACCGCCTTGTGAATGAGACGTGACGAAAACACCGCCCGGCTTGCCGGGCGGTGTTGCTTCAGGCCTTCTACCGGAGTTTTTCGGGTCAGAAGCCGCTGACGACATAGCCGCCATCGACGGGCAGCGTGGTGGCGGTCACGAAGATCGAGGCGGGCGAAGCGAAGAACAGGGCGGTGCCGACGAGATCATCGACGCTGCCCCAGCGCTTGAGCGCCGCCTTGTTGGCGATCTTGCCGGCCGGTACCGGATCCGACCACAGGGGCTTGGTCATGTCGGTGCGATGATAGCCGGGCGCGATCGCGTTGACGCGGATTCCCTCGGGCCCGAATTTGTGGGCAAGGGCCCGGGTGAGCCCCATGATGCCGGTTTTGCTGGCGCAATAGGCCGGCACGCTGTCATCGGCGAGATAGCTCAGCATCGAGGCGAAGTTGATGATGGACCCTTGCGATTTCACCAGCAGGGGGTGGGCCGCCATGGCAAGGCGCATGGCGCTGTTCATGTTGACGTCGACGACTTCGAGATAGGTTTCCTCGGTCCATTCGGCATCGGGCCGGGCGATTCCCTGGGCGTTGACGAGCACGTCGAGGGCCGGCAAGGCCGCAAAGAAGCGCTCGACCGCTGCCTTGTCGCGAACGTCGAGCTGCTCGAAACGGATGGACCGGCCACCATTGGCGGCCTTGGCTGCGGCCAGGCGCGCTTCGGTGGAGCCCGTCGCGATGACATCGGCGCCGAGATCGGCAAAACCCTGGGCGATGGCGAGGCCGATGCCGCTGGAACCGCCGGAGACCACGACGGTCTTGCCTTCGAACAGGCCGGGGCGAAAGGCGGATAGGACGTCCTGCATGGAGATTTCCTTCGATTGGATGAGAGAGGACCAGACGGCGGTTCAGCCTTGCTGCAGCCGGTCGAGATCGTCGTAGAGCGCCTGGGAATGGCGGTAGAGCCGGTCGAACACCGGCTGCATGCGGGCATAGGTCTCGGCCCAGGCCGAGTCGGGCAGGATCTCGGCGCCATAGCGCACGAAATGGCGGACGGCATCCTCGACCTTGCCGAAACGCCCCAGGGCCGTTGCCGCCATCGCGGCGCAGCCGACGAGGCCGCATTCGGTCTCCTCGGGCACCAGGATTGGCACGTTGTAGGCGCTGGCCTTGATCTTGAGCCAGAGCTCGGTCTTGGCGCCGCCGCCGGAGGCGACCACACGCTCGAGCTTCTGGCCGGTGGAGGCTTCCATCACGCGGATATGGCGGTTGACCGCGAAGGCCACCCCTTCCAGCGTGGCGCGATGGAGATGGGCGAGGCCATGCTTGGCGCCGATGCCGAAGAACTGGGCGCGGGCATTGCGATGGGCGCCGAGCCGCTCGCCGGCCAGGAAGGGCAGGAAGAACAGGCCTTCGGCGCCGGCCGGGGCCTCGGCGGCCTTGGCAACGATGTCGCCATAGGAGAGCGTCTTCTCATGGAAGGCGCGGCGGGCCCAACGCATGGCATCGCCCCCGGTCTCCAGCAGGGTGAACGGGCCCCAGTGCCCCTCGACGGTGCGCACATTGCAGATCTCGGGATCGAGCAGCGGCTCATTCGTCACCAAAGTGATGATGGAGGAGGTGCCCATCACATCCGACGCCGTGCCGGGATGGACGACGCCCGAGCCGAGCACCGCCACCGGATAGTCGGCTCCGCCCACCAGGACGGGCGTGCCCTGGGCAAGGCCGGTCTCCAGGGCGGCGCCCGCGGTGACATGCCCGAGAATGTCCAGCGGCGAGCGGATCGGCGGCAGCTTGGCAGCGTCGAGGCCGAGACGCTCGATCATCGTTGCAGACCAGGTTCCGCTCGCCGGATTCATCAGGAAGCTGCAGGAGGCATCGCCCTCGTCCATGGCGATCTCGTCGGTCAGTCGCAGATTGATGTAGTCCTTCGGCATCAGCACCGTGCTGGCAGTGCGATAGGCCTCCGGGTCATTGTCACGCAGCCAGGCGAGCTTGAAGCCGGGCCAGGCGGGCGTCGGCGGGTTGCCGCTCTCGGAAAGGTAGGAGCCAGGCGGGTTGTCGCGCTCGAAGGCCGCCACCAGGCCCGCCGTGCGCTTATCGTTCCACAGGGGGGCGGTATCGCGGGTGGGATTGCCATGACTATCGACCAGCACGGTGCCGTGCATCTGGCCGCAGGCGGCGACGGCCTGGATCCGGGCGGCGGCATTCTCCTGCCGGGCGAGCACGGTGCGGATGGCCGCCACGGTGCCGGACCACCAGTCGCTCGGGCGCTGTTCGGCCCAGCCGAAAGCAGGTACGATCTGGTCATATTCGCTGGCGGCAATCTCCAGAATGGCGCCTTTGCCGGCCTCGACCAGGGCTGCCCGGGCGCTGCCGGTTCCGACATCGATGGCCAGGATGAGATCCTGCGTCATGGGTGTGTCCTCGGCTCGCTTTTTGAAGAATGGGCGTGCAGCCATTGCCTCTGCATTTTTGGGAGTGATGCTACACGTTTTCCAGGCGGTCAACTGAAAATTCCGACATATTCATGCTGCATCGCAATAAAATCGCCGAACTATCTTGCCGACGCGACATGGAATATGTAGCATTGCTACAAAATTGACGCCCAGGCCGATATCATCGGCAAGCCCTGAGGAGAGCGCAGACATGGCCATCAACCCCATTGAGCGGATCGAGGCGATCGGCGTGGTGCCGGTCATCGCGATCGACAATCCTGCGGACGCAGTCGCGTTGGCCGATGCCTTGACGGCCGGCGGCCTGCCGATCGCCGAGATCACCTTCCGCACCAAGGCGGCCGCCGAAGTCCTGGCCATCCTGCACGACCAGAGGCCGGAGTTCCTGGCCGGTGCCGGAACGGTGCTGGACCTGGAATCGGTGCAGGCCTGCAAGGACAATGGCGCGAGCTTCGCCCTCTCCCCCGGTTTCGATGCGGAGATCGTCGCTGCCGCCAAGGCGATCGGACTGCCCTTCGCGCCGGGCATCATGACGCCGACGGACCTTACCGCGGCCACGCGCGCCGGCCTGCGCCTGTGCAAGTTCTTCCCGGCCGGTGTCGCCGGTGGGCCGAAGGCCCTGGAAGGCATCGCCGCGCCCTTCAATCACCTGGGCGTTCGCTTCATCCCGACCGGTGGCGTCACGCTGGAGACGATGGGCGACTGGCTCAAGCATCGCTTCGTTGCTGCTGTCGGCGGCACCTGGATCGCCAAGCCCGAAGATATCAGCGGCGGCAAGTTCGCCGAGATCACCGCCAAGGCAAAGGCCGCCGTCGAGCGTGTCAAGGCGATCCGGGCGGGCGCGGCATGAGCAACTATCAGCCGGCGACCCGGCCGACTCTCTATTTCATCGGTGTGACCACCACCAAAAGCTCGATCATGCGGGTCTTCCCAGCCTGGGCCGAACATCTGGGCCTGAAGGATGCGGTGATCAAGGGCATCGACTTTCCTCTCCATGCCGATCCGGCCGCCTATCGCGAGGCGGTCGCCTTCATCAAGGCCGATCCCCTCTCGCTGGGGGCACTGGTCACCACCCACAAGATCGACCTCTACAAGGCCTGCCGGGACCTGTTCGACGAGGTCGACGATTTCGCCCTGCGCATGGAGGAGACCAGCTGCCTGTCCAAGCGGGACGGACGCCTGATCTGCCACGCCAAGGACCCGATCTCCTCCGGGCTCGCCCTCGATAATTTCATTCCCAGGGGCCATTTCGAACGGACCGGCGCCGAGCTCTTTTCGATGGGGGCAGGCGGTTCCACCATTGCCCTGACCTGGCACATGGTGCGCGAGGCACGCGGCGCCGACCGGCCGTCGCGCATCGTGGTCTCCAATCGCAGCCAGCCTCGCCTCGACGAGATCCGGCGCATTCACGAAGAGATCGGCATGCCGGTGCCTGTCGATTACGTGCTCGCACCCCACCCGACGGACAATGACGCGGTCACCGCTGCCCTGAAGCCAGGTTCTGTGGTGATCAATGCCACCGGGCTCGGCAAGGATGCGCCCGGTTCGCCGCTCACCGATGCGGTGGTCTTTCCGGAACGGGCGATCGTGTGGGACCTCAACTATCGCGGCGACCTCGTCTTCCTCGACCAGGCCCGGCGCCAGCAGGCGGCAAGTCATCTGCAGATCGAGGATGGCTGGACCTATTTCCTGCATGGCTGGACCCAGGTGATCGCCGAGGTCTTCGACATCGAGATCCCGACCGCCGGCCCCTCCTTCGAGCGGCTGGGCGAGATCGCCATCGCCGCTTCCAAGGGGTGATGCCGTGGAACGTATCCTGGTCACGCCGCGCTCGTTGACATCGGCGACCCATCCCCTGGTCGAACGCCTCCGGGCCGAGGGCCACGAGATCGTCATGCCGGCGCCCGGCAAATTGCCGGATGAGGCGGATCTGCTCGCGCTGGTGCCGGGCGTGACCGGCTGGCTGGCGGGGGTGGAGAAGATCTCGCCGCGTGTCATCGCCGCGGCGAGCTCGCTGCGGGCGATCAGCCGCAACGGCACCGGGACCGACAATCTGCCGGTCGATACGCTGCTCGCGCGCAAGATCGCCGTGCGCATCGCCGCAGGCGCCAATGCGGCGGGTGTGGCGGAGCTTGCCATCGGCCTGATCTTCGCGGCGCTCCGCCAGATTCCCCTTTGTGATGCCGGCATCAAGCAGGGGAGCTGGCCGCGCCGGATCGGTGCCGAGATCCGGGGCCGCAAGGTCGGCGTGGTCGGCTGTGGCGCCATTGGCGCCGAGGTCGCGCGCCTGGCTGCCGCGCTCGGGGCCGAGATTCTCGCCTATGATCCGCAACGTCCTGCCGTCAATGTCGAGGCAAGCAGCCTGCGCTGGGTCGAGATTTCAGGCATGCTGGCGGAAGCCGATGTCGTCACGCTTCATTGTCCGGCGCCGGCCGATGGTCGTCCCCTGCTGGGCGCGACCGAATTCGCGGCCATGCGGCGTGGCGCGGTGGTGATCAACACGGCGCGGTCGTCGCTGGTCGATGAAGCGGCTCTGCTGGAGGCCCTCGAAGACGGGCGTCTCGGCTGTTACGCCACCGATGTTTTCGAAGAGGAGCCGCCGGCGAGCCTCGCTCTCGCCGGCCACGCCGGAGTGATCGCCACCAGCCATATCGGCGGCTTCACCCAGGAGAGCGTCGACAGGGCCACCGAGGTCGCCATCGCCAATCTGATGGATGCGCTGCAGGGGAGGGCGTGAGGGAATGCTGGAAGTCCTGGCCTTTGCCGGCCCGCTGGCCGGACAGCTCGCGAACCGTCCGCAGGCCGGCCTCTCGCTCTACTGGCTCGGGCAGGCCGGTTTCCTTCTCGACAGCGGCCGGCGCCGCCTGCTGATCGACCCCTATCTCTCGGATTCGCTGGCGCAGAAATATCGCGATCGCGGTCCTTCGCATGAACGCATGATGCCGGCACCGATCGAGATCGAGGACATGCCGCCGCTCGATTTCATCCTCTGCACCCACCACCACACCGACCACCTCGATGCGGCGACATTGAACCTGCTCGCCCGGCGCTTTCCGCGGCTGCGCCTGGTGGTGCCCAAGGCCTCGCTGAAACTGGCGCAGGAGAGAACCGGGCTCGATGCGGAGCGCTTCATCGGCATGGATGCCGGCGAAACCCTCATGCTCGACCAGGACATCGAGGTGCGCGCCGTGCGGGCTGCCCATGAAGCGCTGCAGCGGGACGAGCACGGGCATCACCTGTTTCTGGGCTATGGCCTCGCGCTGAACGGCGTGTGTGTCTTCCATTCCGGCGATACGATCCCCTTTGCCGGGCAGGTGGATGAGGTGAGGGCCCTGGCGCCCGACTTGGCGCTGCTGCCGGTGAACGGTCGCTCACCGGAGCTCGCCGCTGCCGGCATCGCCGGCAATCTTACCCTGGATGAGGCGGTCGAACTGGCCTCGTCCGGAGGCATTGGGGCCGTGCTCGCCCATCATTACGGCCTCTTTGCCTTCAATACGCTCGCGCCAGAGCGGATCGATGCCAAGGCCGCCGCGATGACGGGGCCGCCCCGGCTGCTTCGAGCCGGGATTGGAATCGAGTATAGGCTGACAGGTCCGTCCGAGACCACGGACTGAGCCCTCCGATCCGAAGAGGGAGCCAGAAAGGGAAGCCGTTCATGACCTTGCCGGATCAGACCGCATCGCAGCCCGGACCCCGGACCACGATCCAGAATGTGCTGGAGGTGATCCGGCTGACCTTGGGCGAACTGCGCAAGTCCGACCGCAAGGTCGCCGAACTCATCCTGGCCGATCCCCAGCGCATCCTGAACGCCACGGTGGCGGAGACGGCGCTTGCCGCCGGGGTGAGCGAGCCCACGGTCATCCGTTTCTGCGCCGCCATCGGCTGCAACGGCTTCCAGGATTTCAAGCTGCGCCTGGCCCAGAGCCTGGCGCTCGGTACGCCCGCCACCCATTCGGTTCTGCTCGGCACCGATACGCCGGAAACCGTGGTCGAGAAGATCTTCGACTACACCATCACCAGCCTGGATTGGGCGCGCCATCACCTCGACAAGGCGGCTTTGGCCCGGGCGATCGACATCCTGGAGAAGGCGCGGGCCATCGAATTTTTCGGCCTCGGGGCCTCGGGCGTGGTGGCGCGCGATGCCCAGCAGAAATTCCCGCTGTTCGGCGTACCCTGCGGGGCCCAGCACGACACCCACCAGCAGATCATGGTCGCCTCGATGATGAAGCCGGGCGATGTGGCGGTGGTGATCTCCCACACCGGGCGTTCCCGCTCGATCATCGAGGTGGCGCGCACCGCGCGCGAGAACGGCGCCAAGGTCATCGGCCTGACCGGGTTCGAGACCTCGCTCGCCAGCCATTGCGACGTGGCCTTGCTGGTGGAGACGCTCGACAACACCAACATCTACACCCCAACCACCTCGCGCATCGCCGCCCTGGTGGTGATCGACGTGCTGTCGACCGCAGTCGCCTTGCGTCGCGACGAAGCCCATGTCCGGCGCTTCCAGGCGATGAAGCGCAAGCTCGCCGAATATCGCATCGGTGAATAAGGGAGATGTGGAAACCGGCGGACGAAGGCGGCCGGGGGTTGTGAGCAGCCCCTCAGGGGCGCTATGGCTATGGCGTTTTGCGATTTGACGGAATCACCAAGAATCGCAAAGACGCGTCAAAACAATGAGTTAGAGTAAAGCGGCGGTTACGTGTAAACGCGCTTTGCTCTAGGACGAAACCGGAATCACTGCTTGAGATGAAGATCGAAATCGAGATGGGCGTCGCGTCTGCCGCCGGCAGTGCGCCTGCAATGCTCGACATCGAGGAATTGCTGGCCACGCGCCTGCTCGTGCAGGGCAATTCGGGTTCCGGCAAATCGCATCTCCTGCGCCGGCTGCTCGAGCAGAGCGCGCCGCATGTCCAGCAGGTGATCATCGACCCCGAGGGCGAGTTCGCCAGCCTGTCGGATCGCTACGGCCATGTCGTCATCGACGCCGAGCGCAGCCTGGCCGAACTCGAGCACATCGCCCAGCGCGTGCGCCAGCACCGGGTCTCGGCGGTGCTGGTCTTGGAGAGCCTTGACGCCGAGATGCAGATGAAGGCGGCCGCCGCCTTCCTCAACGCCCTGTTCGACGCCGAGCGCGACTTCTGGTTCCCGATGCTGGTGGTCGTCGACGAGGCCCAGCTCTTTGCGCCCGCCGCTTCCGGCGATGTCGGGGAGGAGGCGCGCAAGGTCTCGCTCGGCGCCATGACCAACCTGATGTGCCGCGGCCGCAAGCGCGGCCTTGCCGGCATCATCGCCACCCAGCGCCTGGCCAAGCTGGCCAAGAATGTCGCCGCCGAGGCGTCCAACTTCCTGATGGGGCGCACCTTTCTCGACATCGACATGGCGCGCGCCGCCGACCTGCTCGGCCTCGATCGGCGCCAGGCCGAGACTTTCCGGGAACTGCAGCGCGGCCAGTTCGTGGCGCTAGGCCCGGCCTTGTCACGCCGTCCGCTTCCCATCAAGGTCGGCCCGGTGGAGACGCGCCCCAAGGTGGCGACGCCCAAGCTGACGCCGCTGCCGGAAGGGGGCGAGGCGGCGCGCGATCTCATCCTGGCGCCCGTGCCGATGGCGGCGCCGCGTCCGCGCCCCGAGCGCCGCGTGGTGACACCGCCGCCGATGTCGACCACCGAGATCCTCGAGCAGCTCGTGCGCGAGAGGCCCGCGGAAGCCGCCGGCGAGGAAGCCTTGCCTGCCATGCTGCCGGCCGAGCTGCAGCAGGCCCATGCCCGCATCGCCTTTGCGATCATGCAGGAGCCGGATGCCAGTTTCCGCACCGATGCCGTGCTCTATCAGGATTTCATCGTGCGCTGCCGCATCGAGCGGCTTGGCGGCTCGCCGCCCGCCATGGCCGAGTTCAAGTTCCTGCTCAGCGCAGCCCGCGCCGGTCTCGATCCCGACGGTATCGACCAGGAGCAATGGCAGCGTGCGCTCGATCACGCCCGCCTTGTGCCGGCCGACCTCCAGGCCGTGTTCCTGATTCTCGCGGCGGCGGCGATGACGGGGCTGCCATGCCCTCCGGACGCCGAGATCGCCAGGCGCTGCGGCAGCCATTCGGCGGGGCGTGCCCGCAGCCAGATCCGCCATCTGCAGAATGCGGACTTCGTGATGACGCGCGTCGACATGCGTGGCGCGCGCATCGCCGTGATTCCCGATCTTGGCTGGGAGACTGCGCCCGGCGATCCCAATGGCCCTGCGCTCGACAGGGATGGCCTGGCCGCCGCCGAGTGACGACGGCTCCTGCATCAGCCGCAGGAGACCTCGTACTATCCGGAAGCATTAGTGTGACGATGACCAAAAGCCCCCTAGGATGAGCGTAATAAACCAAAGCAGGCCTGAAATTCATCTGACTCTGTCGATATAATCGTGGCATAGAGCTAATCGGTTGATGGCTCCTCCAATTCAAATATGAGCGGATGATGTCTACCCAGATCGTTCCCCTGATCGTTTGCGGCGGCTCCGGAACGCGGTTGTGGCCGGCCTCGCGGGCCAGCCGACCCAAGCAGTTCCTGCCTTTATTCGGTGATCTCTCGACCTTCCAGGAAACGATGCGGCGTGTGAGCGGCGCCGAGCTGTTCGGCCGGCCCGTCATCGTCACCAACCAGGACCACCGCTTCCTGGTGGCCGACCAGTTGCTGTCCATCGGCGTCGAGGCCGATATCGTGCTCGAGCCCGAGGCGCGCGATTCCGGCCCGGCCATTGCTGCCGGCGCGGCTTTCATCGCCTCGCGCGACGGCGCCAAGACCCCGGTTCTGACGCTGGCCGCCGACCACCGCGTGCGCGATATTGAAGGCTTCCGCGCCGCCTGCGTGGCGGCGCGTCGTGGTGCTGCCAAGAAGAGCATCGTCACTTTCGGCGTGGTGCCCAACCAGCCCGCCACCGGCTATGGCTATATCGAGGCCGGCGAGCCCCTGGTCGACGGCGTCATGAAGGTGCGCCGCTTCGTCGAAAAGCCCGATGCCGAGACCGCCACGCGCTATGTGCGCGAAGGCTATCTGTGGAACTCCGGCAACTTCCTGTTCGAGGCCGGTTTCTTCCTCTCCGAATATGCCCGCTGCGAGCCCGATACCATCGAGGCGGTGAACGAGGCGGTCGCCAAGGCCAAGCTCGACCTCGGCTTCCTGCGCCTCGATGCCGAGGCTTTCGGACGCTGCGGCAAGCGCTCGGTCGACTATGCCGTGATGGAAAAGACCCAGGCCGCCGCCGTGGTGCCGGCGAGCTTCGACTGGTCGGATGTCGGCTCCTGGGGGGCGGTGCGCGAGCTCTCGCCGCAGGACGAGGCCGGCAACGCCAAGCTGGGCGAAGCGCTGTTCGTCAATGCCCGCAACAATCTGGTGTCTTCGGAGCGCCAGCTCGTCTGCGTCGTCGGCCTGGACGACCTTGCCGTCATCACCACCGGTGATGCCGTGCTGGTGGCCCGCCGCGACGATGCCGCCGGCATCAAGGCGCTGGTCGAGAAGCTCAAGCAGAGCCATAACGGCCTGACCCAGGACCATCTGCAGTCCTACCGTCCGTGGGGGCACTACAAGTCGCTCGATCTCGGTGCGCGCCACCAGGTCAAGCGCATCGTGGTCAAGCCCGGCGGCCAGCTCTCGCTGCAGAAGCACCATCACCGTTCCGAGCACTGGATCGTGGTGCGCGGCGTCGCCAATGTCAGCATCAACGGCCAGATCAAGACGCTGCACGAGAACGAGTCGATCTATATCCCGATCGGCTCGACCCATCGGCTGGAGAATCCCGGTAAGATCGAGCTCGAACTGATCGAAGTGCAGACCGGTTCCTATCTCGGCGAGGACGACATCATCCGCATCGAGGACATCTACAATCGCGCCGCGTCCTGAGGCGCCAATAAACCTTCTCCCCTTGTGGGAGAAGGTGGCGCGCAGCGCCGGATGAGGGGTTGATGGAACCTAGAGCGTCGTGCGGGAAGTTTGAGTCGAGGGATTCCCTTTTGGGTGGATTCGTGATTCACCGTGTTAGGAGGTGGATCATGGCCCATTCTGACGACTTACGCGTTCGAGTGACCGATGCGATTAGCCAAGGGCAGTCGCGCCGAGCGGCGGGGCGGCGTTTTGCCGTGAGTGCCAGTTCGGCGATCCGCTGGGCTTCACGAGTGGAACGGAGCGGGCAAGTCAAGGCTTCGAAGATGGGGCGGCCGGCGGGCAAAGGGCCGCTGTCGGATCATCTGGACTTCCTCATCGCTGCAGTGGAGGAGACGCCGGACATAACCATGCCGGAGCTTGCCGAGCGTCTCCAGCAGGCGAGCGGGATTGTTGCTCATACCGCTTCCCTGTCGCGCCTTTTGTGCCGGGCCGGGTTCACGTATAAAAAAACAGCTGATGGCGTCGGAGTGCGCACGCGCTGACGTGGCCGAGAAGCGTCGTGTCTGGATCCAGAAGCGTCAGCCCCGGATGCGCCGCCAGCCAGGCCGCCTGGTCTTTATCGACGAGACGAGCCTCAACACCAAAATGACCCGCCTGCGTGGCCGCGCCCCTCGCGGTCGCCGGCTCAAGGCCCGTGCCCCCTTTGGCAAATGGGGGACCCAGAC
>NZ_JBQEPH010000011.1:0-232265 GCF_052045555.1 Labrys sp. 22185
ATCAACCTCTCCCACAAGGCAGATGTTGAATCAGCTCACAAGCCACCTGTCACATCACAATCGATTCATCGATCGCAGGACATGCTCTAGCGGCTGCGGATCGAAGCCATCTGAATCCGACGATTTCGATCCACTACGCTTACGGATCGTACAGTATAGAGTGTCTCTATGAAATGCCTATAGCTAACGTCTACAGCTTTCCTGCCTGCACTTTTCTCTTTTTTCGTGGCAATATTCTCGCGTGGACTGCCCACATTCGCTTAATGTCGTCCTCGCTGATAATTTTTACACGCGATGGCCTGATATTATTCTTGGGCTCCGTCGGCGCCGCAGCCTTTGCGATCTGCATCAGGAAGGCGCTTTGTTGTAGGGGAGAGACGTCGTGTCCCTCAAAGAAGGCGCAAATCAACTTCTCTAGAGATTGGAAGATACGATCCGTATTGCTGGCGGGTGTCATCGATGGGCTTTCGGGTATTGGTGCTCTGATCGTCTGATCTCAGCTCTTTCTTGGCACGCTTCGTGGCGGCGCGCTCGTTAATTGTTTTGTAGCTTTACTAATTTCTTGCAGACCAGCTGCCATTCCTCACGATCGATGCAACTCGAACTCGGCCCCCGATGCAAGAATCGCGGCACCCATGCTAGATTGGGTTGAGAATGTCCGGCTCATTGTAGGTCGACGAATTCACTTTGGTGGAGCGAGAGGATTTGAACCTCCGACCCCCAGTCCCGCAGGCGATGATTATCTTGCTCGACTGGAATGTCGGCGTGCCCACGGCGTGCGGTGCGACGGCTGCGTGGCTCGGCCGGGGCGAACTGAATGACGAGGAAGCCGAGGCCAGCGTCGTCGCTGATACGAGGCGCGGATCGCCGCACTTAAGCGCAAGGTGGGCCAACTCACCATGGAACTGGGCCTTGCCAAAAAAAACGCCGCGCCAGCCGATCGCCGGCGACAGCGAGAGATCCTTCATCATCACCGGCCCTCGGGCTGCTCTGTCAGACGGGTGTGTGAAGTGATCGATCTGCCGAGGAATTCATTCTACTATCGCGCCACGGCCAGAACGACACAGAACTTGTCACCCTCATTGAGGACATCCAGGACGAACTGCCCTGCTACGGCTATCGGCGGGTGACCCACGAGCTTTGCCGCCGCAGCCGTCTGGTCAACCATAAGTGCGTAGCCTGAGTGATGAGGGCGGCAGGTTTGGGCATCAAGCCGCGCAGGCGCTATGCGCGCACAACCGACAGTAATCACGATTCTCCAATCTACCCGAACCTCTATCGCAATCTGATCCCCGATCGCCCCGACATAGTGTGGGTTGCCGACTTCACATATTGTCTGCCATCGACAATCCGTCGGGCCCTATCTGGCTGGGCAAATAGGCTTCGGAGAGCGGACTGGAAGTCCGCGCTCCGAAGATCACCAACCCCGCCCGCTCTGGATCCTTCTCAGCGCCGTTACCAGCGCGTCGACATCCTCATACGTATTGTAGAAGGCCAGTGACGGCCGCACCGTGCTTTCCAGGCCGAAGCGGCGCAGGATCGGCTGGGCGCAATGATGGCCGGCGCGCACCGCGATGCCCTCGCGGTCGAGCGCCACGCCGACATCCTGGGTCCGGCAGCCGTCGAGCACGAAGGAGAGCACGCTCGCCTTGTCCCTGGCGGTGCCGATCAGCTTGAGGCCGGGCACGGTGAGCATGTGCTCGGTGGCGTAGACCAGCAGTTCATGCTCATAGCGACCGATCACATCCATGCCGATTGTCTCGACATAGTCGAGCGCCGCGCCGAGCCCGACGGCGTCGGCGATGTTGCCGGTGCCGGCCTCGAAGCGCTCGGGCGGCCCGTGATAGATCGTCTTCTCGAAGGTGACGTCGGCGATCATGTTGCCGCCGCCCTGCCAGGGCGGCAGATGGGCGAGCACGTCGGGCTTGCCATGCACCACGCCGATGCCGGTCGGACCGAATACCTTGTGGCCGGAGAACACGAAGAAGTCGGCATCGAGCGCCTGCACGTCGGTGCGCATATGCGAGACCGACTGTGCACCGTCGACAATCACCGTGGCGCCATGGCGCTTGGCGATGGCCACCATCTCCCGGGCCGGCGTTACCGTGCCGAGCGCGTTGGAGACCTGCGTGATCGAGACGATGCGCGTGCGCGGATTGATGAGCTTCTCATATTCCTCAAGAATGATTTGGCCGGTGTCGTCGACCGGCGCGACACGCAATTTGGCGCCCTTCTCGGCGGCCAGCATCTGCCAGGGCACGATATTGGCATGATGCTCCAACCAGGTAACCAGGATCTCGTCACCTTCCCCGACATGGCGGCGGCCGAAGGCCTGCGCGATCAGGTTGATGCCCTCGGTGGTGCCGCGCACGAAGATGATGTCGCGCGTCGAACCGGCATTGAGGAAGCGCCGTACCTTCTCGCGCGCGCCCTCATAGGCATCGGTGGCCCGCGCCGCCAGCGCATGGGCCGCGCGATGGATGTTGGAGTTCTCATGCTCGTAGAAATGGCTGAGGCGATCGATCACCGCCTGCGGCTTCTGAGTGGTTGCCGCATTGTCGAGCCAGATCAAAGGCTTGCCATGCACCTGCGTCTGCAGGATCGGGAAGTCCCGCTTGACCGCGTTCGCATCGAAGGGACGGCCTGACGGAGCGAGATCCGGCACCGCGTCGGGACGCAATTCCAAGGTAACCGCACTGAAATCGGGCAGGCGCGAGGCGGCCGGCACGGCGGGCAAGGCAGCCTGGGCGGGAACGGACGGCGGGCTCTGCGGCACGGGAGGAACGGAGGGCGGAGCGGCAACAGGCGAAGCAGGCAGCTGCGCAGGCGCCAGGGACTGGCCGTCGCGCAGGAAATAATAGCCATCCTGGGACGGCTGGGCGATCGAGCCGGGGATGGAAGCCGTGGACGGCGCCTGCAGGGGCGCCGAGGCCGCCGCATCCGGGCGCAGCAGCGAGAGGAATTCAGCGATACCGGCGGGCAATACCGAAAAATCGATCTGGGTGGGCACGGCAGGCACGAAGGGGCCGGCCGAGCCGCCGGGCTGCGGCACGTCCGAGGGAATGGCCGAGGCGCCCGACAAAGGCTGCGGCGCGGTGGCGGGCGCGATCGGGATGCTCGGCGTTGGCACGATCGAAGGTATGGTCACCGGCGGCAGATCGGGCGGGCCGACGGGGGGCCGGGCCGGCGCCTGAGGGGCGACGCTGGTGGTGATGGAGGGCGCCGGCGCCAGGGTCGGGCTCGGGGGGACGGCCGGCACGGTCGGCGCCAGCGGCACGGTGCCCTGGCTGGGCGGCGCCTGGAACAGGGCGTTGGCAAGATCGGCCAGCACCGCCGGATCCGGCCAGGACGGGGGAGAGGAAATGCCTGTCGTCATCGAGCGGGAGCTCCTTGGAGACGTCCGCCGGACGGTACCGGGGATCATCATGGCATACGGTGGGAATCGGATCAGCAGCGCTCTTCTACAAGGTCAGAGTCGCCCCTCACCCTTACCCTCTCCCCGCAGTGCGGGGCGAGGGAGATGGTGACGTCGCATCTTCTCCAGCACGCTCAGCGCCTCGCCTAGTTGACGCCACACTCGGCGCCCCCTCGCCCCGCACTTGCGGGGAGAGGGTAAGGGCGAGGGGCGGCGCGCCCTGTCGGATCAACCCCACTCAGACATATTTGTCGGGATAGTCGTGGTACTTGCCGACCTCGACACCTTCCAGCACGGCCAGGGCATCATGGGTAAGGATGGCCGAGGAGCAGTAGAGCGAGATCAGGTAGGAGGCGATGGCCTTGCGGTTGATGCCCATGAAGCGCACCGACAGGCTGGGCTGTACCTCGCCGGGAACACCCGGCTGGAACAGACCGATGACGCCCTGCTTCTTCTCGCCGGTGCGCAGCAGCAGGATGTTGCTCTTGCCCTTGGCGTCGACCTCGAGCTTGTCGCTCGGCACCAGCGGCAGGCCGCGCCAGGTCAGGAAGGGCGTGCCGAACAGGGTGACCGTTGGCGGCGGCACGCCACGGCGGGTGCATTCGCGGCCGAAGGCGGCGATGGCGCGCGGGTGAGCCAGAAAGAAGGAGGGCTCCTTCCAGACCTTGGTGATCAGTTCGTCCAGGTCGTCGGGCGTGGGCGCGCCGGTCCGGGTCTTGATGCGCTGGCCGGCCTGCGCATTGGGCAGGAGGCCGTATTCCTTGTTGTTGACCAGTTCGTTCTCCTGCTTTTCCTTCACCTTCTCGATCAGGAGCCTGAGCTGTTCCTGGATCTGGTCATAGGGATGGGAGTAGAGATCGGAGACGCGGGTCTGCACGTCGAGCACCGTGGTGACGGCATTGAGCGAATATTCGCGCGGCGCCTCCTCATAGTCGACGAAGGTCTCCGGCAGGTCCGGATCCTGGTCGCGGCGGGGAGAGCACTCGACCTCGGCGCTGATGTCGCCCTGGTCTTCCTTGACCCGGTTGAGGCGATAGATGCCGGCTTCCACCGGTGTCCAGGGCAGGAAGGAAACTAGCCAGCGCGGCGTGATGCCGGACCACTGGGCCCTGGTCTTGGTGGCGTTGGCAAGCTGCCTTGCCGCCGCCTCGTTCAATGTCCGGCGGACGGCGGGTTCGTCGGCCATACGGTGCTCCTTGTCTGGTTCGTGCTGCGGAAAGAAGTCCTGATTCGACGTATATCCGGCGCGCCGAAGCCCCGGACAAATGCCCTAACAACCGACATGCCGCGTGGCTTCCTCAAATCCCGTATACCTTGTGTGAAATAGGCCGAGCCGGCGGGCATGCGGCTATTTCCGCGCCGAGATTTTGAGGGGCGGTTGCCTTGGTACCGGCGCCGGACCGGGCGTGTGTTGAGCCTCCCGATAGAAGGCGAGCGCCTTTTCGATGAGACCGACGGACCGATGAAAGCGGTCGGAGAGCACCAGGATCGTCTGGTCCTGGGTAAAGCCGTCCTCGCGCAGAGCCTCGAAGGCCTCGCCGATATCGAGCCATTGCGCCGGCGCCGGCCGGCGCCGGTTGCGATCGGGCTTGGCCGGATCGAGCAGTTCGGCGATCAGGGTCAGGAATTGCGGCGAGGCATAGGCTTCCCGCAACCAGGCTCCCGCCTGCTGCTTGGCGGCGACGATACGGCCTTGCGCAATCAACCGACGCAGATGGGCGGTGCGCGGGCAAAAGCGCGCCTTCATCACGGTGCTCGCGCGCCCCGCCTCGACGGCACTCCCTGCTTCGCGCGGACCCGACACGCCCGGCCTCACGCGGCTCAGGCCTTGGCCGCCATCGGGCTTGTCCACCCCGCGCCGAGACGGGAACGATCCGGGGAGAGCAGTGAGGCAAGGCCAGATGTCATGGTCGGTTCCGTGATGCGGATGTGGTGTGGGATCCAGCTTCGATCGAAATTTATAATTTGTCTATAGAAATAGTAGAAAATAAAATTTACAACATTCGGACCGCATCGGCGTCGCCTCTGAGGCCGGCGCAACAGCGACGTCACGAAGGGCCATGCCATGACCGAGACCCTGCAGCATGCCATCGCCTTGCAGGAAGACGCCGGAGGGACGCCGAACCCGGTGGCGCCCGGCTGGAACCTCGATGCCCTGGTGGCGCAGCTCCGGCTCTCGCGCGAGATCACCCACAATATCCGCCACCAGGGCCGCATCCGCCGCACGCCCTCGCGCGAGACGGTCACGACCATTCTCGATGGGCTGACGGCCGCCCTCTTTCCCAGCCACTACGGCCAGTCGGAGATCGGTGCCGGCAATATCGACTATTTCGTAGGCTCGACGCTCGACAATGCCCTGATCCTGTTGACGGAACAGGTGCGCCGCAGCCTCGCCTTCACCCGTGAGGAGGTCCCGCCGGAAGCCAGCCTGCATGAACAGGCCCTGGCCATCACCGGCGATTTCGCCAGCCAGCTGCCTTCCATTCGCGGCGTCTTGGTCAGCGACCTCACCGCCGCCTTCCGCGGCGATCCCGCGGCCACCAACTTTCCCGAAATCCTGCTCGGCTATCCCGGCATGACGGCAATCATCTATCATCGTCTCGCGCATGCCCTGCACGGCCTGGGCGCGACCTTCCTCGCCCGGCTGATCTCCGACATCGCCCATTCGAAGACCGGCATCGACATCCATCCCGGCGCCGAGATCGGCGGCAGTTTCTTCATCGACCACGGCACCGGCGTGGTCATCGGCGAGACCACCGTGATCGGCGAGCGCGTGCGCCTCTACCAGGCCGTGACGCTGGGCGCCCGCCATTTTCCCACCGATGAGAACGGGGTGCTCGTCAAGGGCAGCCCCCGCCATCCGATCGTCGAGGATGACGTCGTCATCTATGCCGGCGCCACCGTGCTCGGCCGCATCACCATCGGCCGGGGCTCGGCGATCGGCGGCAATGTCTGGCTGACCCGCAGCGTACCGCCGGGCAGCCAGATCACCCAGGCCCATGCCCGCAGCAACGGGCAGGTCGATTGAGGCGGGCCATCGCTGACGCGCTCGCACCAGCGCAGACCTTTGTCATGCCCGGGGCTTGACCCGGGCATCCAGAGTTTCGCCATCCGCGATATTGAAAGATCGGCTGGATTGCCGGGTCAAAGCCCGGCAATGACGAGGGTCGAGCTGATGTCGATACGCGCAGACCAATCATACATTGCCACTACCAGGCCGCGCCCGCCCCCCGGACTCCCGGCGCCGTCTCGAGCGGCCACCAGGTCGAGCCTAGATAGCGCTCGCCCGTATCGGGCAGAATGGCGACGATGACCTTGCCGGCGTTCTCGGCCCGCGCCGCCAATTGGGTGGCGGCCCACAGCACGGCGCCCGAAGAGGTGCCGGCAAAGATGCCTTCTTCCGCCACCAGCTCGAGCGCCGTCCGCCGGGCCTGCGCGGTGCTCAGCGCGATGATCTCGTCGGCGATCCCGGTATCGACATTCTTCGGCAATTGCTCCGGTGGCACCTCGCTCACCTTGTGCACCCCGTCGATCTCGTCGGGATAGGGATTGTCCTCCGTCGGGATCGATCCTTCGCCCGGCTCGGCGATCACCACCTTCAGGCCCGGTTTCTTCGACTTGAGGAAGCGCCCGGCGCCGGCCGTGGTGCCGCCGGTGCCGACCCCGCCGACGAGAATGTCGACGCTGCCCGCGGTGTCGCGCCAGATCTCGGGGCCCGTCGTTTCGAAATGGGCACGCGGGTTGGCGGGATTGGCGAGCTGGTCGGCGAAGAAGGCCGCGGGATTTTCTTCCCGGATGCGCTGCGTGATCTTGTCGATCGCCTCGGGGTCGAGGAAGAAGGCGTTGTTCACCGTGACGACCTCGGCACCGTAGAGGCGCAGCAGCTTGACCTTGTCCTGGCTGATATTGTCGCTGACGTAGAACTTGGCCCGGTAGCCGCGCGAGGCGGCCACGGCGGCAAGCCCGATGCCGGTATTGCCGCTGGTCACGTCGACGATGAGGTCGCCGCGCTTCAGGCGGCCAGCCGCCTCGGCCTCGGCGATGATGGCCCAGGCGGCGCGGTCCTTGATGCTGCCGGCCGGATTGAAGAACTCGATCTTGGCGACGATCCGCCCGAACAGATTGCGGTTGCGGGCATAATTGTGCAGCTCGAGCAGCGGCGTATTGCCGATCAGGTCGGTGAGATTGTCGTGGATGTGGCCGGGCTTGGCCACGGCAGCGCGGAGAGTACCGGAATTCATGTCAGGCCTCGGCTGTCTTGAGGGGCTGTCTTGGTGGATCTCGTCGTCATGCCGCGATCGCTGTTCGCGCCCAGCCAAGTTCGGGCGCGATGCGCTGGATGAAATCGGTGAGAATCTGCTCGTAATCGTGCTGGGCGAAGGCATAGGGCAGCTCCAGCCGGAACTCCCCCACGCTGGCGAGCACCGGATCGGCGGCGAGGCGCTCCAGGATCTGGTCGGAGGGGCCGACGAGATCGGCAGCATAGAGCGTGCGCCGGGGGCCGTTGGGCGCAAGCGTGCGGGCATGCCGGCTGGCGGCATAGCCGGCATAGCGCCGCCGCGTCGTTCCATCGGCGCTGTCTGTGGGCACGATGACGCGGCCGAGGGCAATGCGAGGTCGGGCCGATGCCGCGCGATAGGTCTCGAGCTGGCGCGTCTGCGCCTCGAAGAAATCGTCGGTGCCCTCGCCCGTGGTGACATTGCCCATCAGGAGGTTGAAACCGTTGCGGCCGGCCCATTCGACCGAGCGCAGCGAGCCGCCGCCATACCACAGCCGCTCGACCAATCCCTTGGCATAGGGCTGCAGGCGGGGCCGGATGCGACCGCCGGGAATGTCGATCAGGCTGTCGGGGGCGCCGAGATAGTGCCCCCGCAGATTGTCCGCCAGCCGCTGTACCCTGGCATGGGAGAAATCGTTGGAGCGCCAGTCGCCGTCGAAGACCAGTGGCGCCAGCAATTCGGCATGCGGCGGCGTGCCGGCGCTGAGGCCGACATTGAGCCGGCCGCACGAGAGCACGTCGACGGTGGCCAGGTCCTCGGCCAGGCGGTAGGGGCTCTCATAGCCGATCGGAATCACCGCGGTGCCGAGCTGGATATGGCGGGTGCGCTGGCTCGCCGCCGCCAGGAACACCGCAGCAGCGGATATGCCCGGTTCGAGATGGCGCTGGCGCACCCAGGCGCTGTCGAAGCCCAGGCTCTCGCCGAGTTCGAACAAGCGCAGCGTACGCTCCAGCCCGCCCGCCGGATCATCGTCCGGATAGCTGCCCGGCGAGAGGAAGCCGACATGGCTGACGAGAGGAGAAGGCATGGGCAATCTTCTTGGCTGGGATTCGTTCGAAAAAGGAGCCGTCGTCCCCGGCTGAGCGTGGCGAAGGGAAGGGGCTCAGCCGGCCATGACAGAGCCTTACGGATCCATGTTGTATCGTCGCTCCCGGCTTCAGCTCTTCGGCAGGCCCTGGGGATTGGTCTCGGCTTTCTCGATCGCCTCGGCGCTCAGGTTCCAGCGGGCGAGCGTCTTGGCGTATTTGCCGTCCTTGATCAGGCCGTTGACGGCGATCGTGATGGCATCGGCAAGGCCGCCGCCCTTACGGGTGGTGACGGCAATGTCGGCCGTGAGCGGCCAGCCGCCCGAAAGCGTGCCGACCAGCTTGGTCTTGCCCGTCTGCGCCGATTGGAAGGCCTGGGTGGCGTTCACGCTGAAGGTGATGTCGGCACGGCCGGACTGCAGCGCCAGCGTCTTCACCGCATCGTCGTCGTAATACTGCACCTCGACCGGCTTGAGGCCGGCAGCCTGGTTCTGCTTGTCCCAGGCCAGCAGGATCTTCTCCTGGTTGGTGCCGGGGTCGGTGATCACCTTGAGGCCGGCGATATCCTTGGGCTCCTTCACCGAAGTGATCGGGCTGTCCGACTTGACATAGAGACCGAGAACGTCGCGCCGATAGGTGGAGAAATCGAATTTCTCCTTGCGCTCCTCGGTCACGGTAACGTTGGTGATCACCGCATCATACTTGCCCGAGGACAGGCCGAGCGGCCAATCCGCCCAGGCCACCGTTTCCAGCACCAGCTCCTTGCCGAGGCTGTCGGCCACCAGCTGGGAGAGATCGGGATCGAAGCCGACCGGCGTCTTGGAATCGGTGGCATAGGTCGCGATCGGCGGCAGGCCGGGATTGACCGCCACCACGAACTTGCCGTCCCGCGCAAATTTGGCGTCCTTGGCAATCGCCTTGATCGCCTCTTCGTTCTTGTCGGCACGCAGGCGGCCGGGCTGTTCCGGGCTGAGGTCGAACTCGGCGGCGAAGGCGGCAAGGCTGAGGCCGAAGGCCAGCGCGGCCGCGAGGGCACCGGCGGCGATGGAGGCGGGACGGATTGTCATGGGATCTCCTGATCGGGCGTGGGAGGAAGGGTCGCGCCGGCGGCTCTCCACGCGCCGGCATAGAGGTCGAAGAAACGTCGGGCGTCACAGGACCTTGGCGAGGAATTCGCCGAGGCGGGAATGGGCGGGTGCATTGAAAAGCTGGGCAGGCGGGCCGGATTCGAGGACGCGGCCGTTCTCCATAAACACCACGGTATCGGCCACTTCGCGGGCGAAGCCGACTTCGTGGGTGACGATCACCATGGTGGTGCCGGAGGTGGCGAGTTCCTTGATCACTTCGAGCACCTCGCCGACAAGTTCGGGATCGAGGGCGGAGGTCGGCTCGTCGAACAGGATGACCTTGGGCTTGAGCGCCAGCGCCCTGGCAATGGCGACGCGCTGCTGCTGGCCGCCCGACAGCTGGCGGGGATAGGCGTTCGCCTTGTCGGAAAGACCGATACGGCTGAGGAGGTCGCGGGCCTGTTCGAGGGCCTCGCCACGCGGCACCTTCTGCACCGAGACCGGCGCCTCGATGATATTCTCGAGCACGGTGAGATGCGGAAACAGGTTGAAGTTCTGGAACACCATGCCGATCGAAGCACGGCGGCGGCGGATCGCGCCTTCCTTCAGCTCATAGAGCACGTTGCCGCGGCGCTCATAGCCGATCAGCTCGCCATCGATGGCGATGAATCCCTCGCTCGCACGTTCGAGATGATTGATCGCACGCAGCAGCGTCGACTTGCCGGCGCCGGAGGGGCCGAGAATGGCCGTGACCTCGCCGGGCCGCACGGTGAGATTGACATTGTCCAGGACGGTATGGCTGCCGTAGCGCTTGGACAGGCCATGGATCTCGATCAAGCCCTCCTGCCTGGCCGGGCGCAGCGCCGAAACCAAGGGCCTGCGCGCCGCCGGTGCAGGTGGCTGCACCGCAGGCATCAATTTATTTTGCCGGCTATCCCCTCGACCCGTGATGCGTTCCAGCAGCGAGGCGGGGGCGGTCCGCAGGGCGCCCCTGGCATAGTGACGCTCGATCCTCAGCTGAATGAGCGAGAGCACGCTCATGATGATGAGGTACCAGACCGTCGCCACCATCAGGAGGGGAATGACTTCCAGATTGCGCCGGTAGATCACCTGTACGGTGTAGAACAGTTCCGGCAGCGCCAGCACGTAGACCATGGAGGTCGACTTGGCCAGGCCGATGATCTCGTTGAAACCGCTCGGCAGGATGGCGCGCATTGCCTGGGGCAGCACGATGCCGAGGGCATGGCGGCGGCGCGACAGGCCGAGAGCGGCGGCGGCCTCGTGCTGGCCCTGGTCGACCGAGAGGATGCCGCCCCGGATGATCTCGGCCGAGAAGGCGGCCTGGTTCAAGCTGAGGCCGATCAGCGCTACTGCGAAGGGGCTAAGCACTTCCACCAGATTGTACTGGGCGAACAGGATGCCGGTGAAGGGAATGCCGATGTCCAGCGTGGTGTAGAGATAGCCGAGATTGTTGAGGATCAGCAGCAGCACGATCAGGGGCACCGAGCGCAGCAGCCAGATATAGCCCCAGGAAATCCCGGCGAGCAGGGGCGATTTCGAGACCCGTGCGAAGGCGAGCGTGCCGCCGAGCAGGAAGCCGAAGATGGAGGCGAGCACGGTGAGCAATACGGTGCGGGCGAGCCCGACCAGAACCGGCTCGGAGACGAAGTACTGCGCGAAGACGGCCCAGCCCCATTTCGGATTGGTCAGGATCGAATGCAGGGTGATGCCAAGGATGAGCACGGCCACCACCGTGCCGACGGCGCGCCAGGGATGCCGGGCCGGCACCACGCGATAGCGGGAATAATCGGGGGCACTGCCTGATTGCGGGCCCGCGAGTAAGCCGTCGAAATCCGTGGTGGAGGCCATGCTGCGTTTCCTTCCTGCTCATATTCAGTTAGTTCATAGAAATAATAGAATTAATGACGAAAGAAGGTCGGTGAAAACCGGCCTGTCAGCCCGCCTTGCGCCCAGCCTGGCCTTGGTCCGGGGCAGCCTGGCGGGCGGCGCGGACAGCGCTGAGTGCGACCAGTCTGTCGCCTGCCGGCGGCCCTTCGCTTGTCACAAGCGGTTCGACGGCGAGAGGCGCGATGTTCTTCTCGAAGGGCAGCGAGCCGTAGGTCTCGGGATCCTTGGTGACGTCGAACAGGGCGGTATAGCCGGTGGAGAGATAGAGACCTGCGGCTTCCGGCTGGCGGAAGCCGGTGGTGAGATAGATGCGGCTATAGCCCTGACGGGCGGCCTGCGCCTCGAGCTCGGCCAGCACCTTGCGGGCCAGGCCCTGGCGGCGCAGGTCGACATGGGTCCATACCCGCTTGAATTCCGCCGTGCGTTCGTCATAGCGCTTGAAGGCGCCTCCTGCGATGGCCACGCCGTCGCGCAACAGGAGTACGAAATTGCCATGGGGCGGTGCGAAGAGCTCGGCGGGATAGCGGCTCATTTCTGCCGAACCCGGTTCACCCCAATAATTGCCGTAGCGCGACTGATATTCGAAGGTAAGCGCCTCGATCAGGGGACGCGCCTGTTCGTCGAGCGGAGTCGTATAGAAGAAGACATCTGTCATTTTGCCGGCTCACTATTATCCGAAAGATAATCCTGGACCAGCGCGACCCAGTAGCGCGCCGCATCCACGAGAATGGCATCGTTGAAGTCATATTGGGGGTTGTGCAGGTCGGCGCTGTCGCCATTGCCGATGAAGAGGTAGCTGCCCGGCCGCTCCTTGAGCATGAAGGCAAAGTCCTCGCTCGCGGTGATCGGCCGGAAGCCCCGGCGGATGCGGTCCTCCCCGAAATGTCGGGTGGCCACCTGGCGGGCGAACGCGGTCTCGTCCGCATGGTTGACCAGCACGGGATAGCCACGCGGATAATGGACCTCGGCGCGCGCGCCAAAGGAGGCGGCGTGGCTCTGCGCCAGCTCGATGATGCGTTGGCGCACATTCTCGCGGACCGCATCGTCGAAGGTGCGGATGGTCAGTTGCAGCTCGACGCTGTCGGGGATGACGTTGGGTGCGATGCCACCATGGATCGAGCCGACGGTGACGACCGCCGCCTCCAGCGGATCGACATTGCGCGAGACCACCGTCTGCAGCGCCAGCACCAGCGAAGCCGAAGCCACCACCGGATCGATCGCCTGCTGGGGCTTGGCGCCATGGCCGCCCTTGCCGATGATGCGGATGATGGCGAGGTCCACCGAAGCCATGGCCGGTCCGGTGAGGAAACCGAACTCGCCGGCGGGCACGCCCGGCCAATTGTGCAGCCCGAACACGGCATCGACAGGAAAGCGCTCGAACAATCCGTCCTTGATCATCGAGCGGGCACCGCCGCCATTCTCCTCGGCCGGCTGGAAGATTACCCTCAGCGTGCCGGAAAAGGCACGCGTCTCGGCCAGGTGCTTGGCCGCCGCCAGCAGGATCGAGGTATGCCCGTCATGCCCACAGGCATGCATCACGCCCGGCACCGTGCTGGCATAAGGCAGGCCCGTGGCCTCGGTGATCGGCAGGGCGTCCATGTCGGCCCGGATGCCGACGGTTCGCCCGCCCTCGCCGCTTCTGAGCGTGCCGACAACCCCGGTGCCGCCGATATTGCGCGCCACCTCATAGCCCCAGCCTTCCAGATAGCCAGCGACGAGAGCACTGGTCTTTTCTTCCTTGTAGGCAAGCTCGGGCTCGGTATGCAGCTTGCGGCGCAGGGCGATGAACTCGTCGCCTTGCAATGCGATTTCGGCTCCGGCGGCAGAAGGCGGGGGAAACTGCGCCGTCATTAGGCCGCCTCCTCGCCGGTTCGGGCGCTCGGCACGGCATAGCGGCTTTCGCGATAGGGCAGGCCGAGATGGTCCCTGAGCGTGGTGCCGAACTGGGCAGGGCGATGCTGGCCGCGTGCCTCCAGGATCGGCAGGACCTGCGCCTCGAAATCGTCGAGGCCGGCATTGAGCACGTGGAAGCCGAGCACGAAACCGTCGGCCGCCCCACCCTCGACCCAGCGGCCCAGTTCGTCGGCAACGGCTTCGGGCGTGCCGATGAAGCGCGAGCGCGGGGTCGCTTCGTTGAGGGCGACCTCGCGCAGGGTCAGCTTCTTCTCGCGCGCCACGCGCTTGATGCGGTCGGTATGGGCCCTGAAATTATTGGCGCCGATGTCGCCGAGGTCCGGGAAGGGATCGTCGAGCGGATAGGCGGTGAAGTCGTGATGATCGAAGAAGCGCCCGAGATAAAGCAGCGCCTCGTGATCGGTCACGAGGGCACGGATCTCCTGATATTTGCGCTCCGCCTCCTCCTCGGTCGAGCCCACGACGGGCGCAACGCCGGGGAATATCTTGAGGTGATCGGGCTGGCGGCCATGCGCCTGCGCACTCTGCTTGAGCTTGCGCGAGAGCTCCCGATTCTGCTCGAAGGATTCGGAGCCGGCGAACACCGCATCCGCGTGGCGGCCGGCGAGCTTGATGCCATCGTCGGAGGCGCCGGCCTGAAACAGCACCGGCTGGCCCTGCGGCGAGCGGCCGAGATTGAGCGGTCCTTCGGCGGCATGGAAGCGGCCCTTGAAGTCGAGCCGGTGCATCTTGGTGAAGTCGGCATAGCGGCCGGTCTCGCGATCGCGCGGGAAGGCATCGTCGTCCCAGCTGTCCCACAGCCCCTTGACCACCTCGATATGCTCGCCGGCAATCTCGTAGCGCAGGGCATGTTCGGGATGCTTGTCGCGGTTGTAGTTGCGGGCCGAACCTTCCAGTGGCGAGGTCACCGCATTCCAGCCGGCGCGACCGCCGCTGATCACGTCGATCGAGCCGAACTGCCGCGCCACGGTGAATGGATCCGAATAGGAGGTCGAGAGCGTACCGACCAGGCCGATGCTGGCGGTCGAGGCGGCCAGGGCCGACAGCAAGGCGATCGGCTCGAACCGGCTGAGGAAATGCGGAATGGAGACCTCGTTGATATAAAGGCCATCGGCAATGAAGACGAAGGCGATACCGGCCTTTTCGGCCTGGCGCGCAGCACGGACATAGTGCTCGAAATTGATGCTGGCATCGGCCGGCACGCTCGGATGCTTCCAGGCATTCATATGGCCGCCCGGGCCTTGCAGCATCACACCGAAGGGAATGCGTTTCCTGCTCAAATCTCTCTCCTCAAATGCGTGATGGTCAGGCGGGAATGGCTTGGCGCAAGGCGGCGTGCTGCGAGATGGCGGAGTTACGGGCCTCAGCCAGGCGCTCCACCAGAGTGAGCCTCGCATCGCCCTTCACGGCAGGCTCGACGATGAACTCCTCGATGCCGTGGCGCTCATGCAGGCGATCGAGTGCGGCCACTACATCTCCGGCCGTACCGGCGAGAACGCTGGGTGTTTTGCGCTCGATACGGAAATCGCTGGCGCCCGCCTGGCGGGCATAATCTTCGGCCTGTGCCTCGCTGCCGACGGTGACGCTCTGCGCACCCGGGACATGCACCTTGAACAGTTGCAGGCCCGCTGCCTGCCGTGCCGCCTCGGCGGCACTGTCTGCAACGATGGCGGCCACCGCCACCAAAGGCGGTTGTCCGGCCTGGCCACGATAGGCCGCAACGGCATCGGCGAGCAGGGCATCGTCGCCATTGAGGTGGCGGGCGAACACGAATTGCCAGCCCTTGGCGGCCGCGAGCTCGGCGCTTTCCACGCTCGCCCCCAGCAGGAAACGCTCGGGCGCCGTGGGTGGCCGCGGGGTGGCGCTCAACCCGGCCAGCGTCTCGCCCGCCGCAACCGGCCCATCCAGGAAGCGACCAAGATCGTCGAGTTGCTCGGCAAAGCCCGGCTTGCGGGCCGGATCATGGGCTCCCTGCAACGCGCGCGTTGCCAGCGGCAGCCCGCCGGGCGCCTTGCCGATGCCGAGATCGACCCGCCCCGGCGCCAGCGAGGCCAGCAGATTGAAGACCTCGGCCACCTTGTAAGCGCTGTAATGCTGGAGCATCACCCCGCCCGAGCCGATACGGATCCGGGCCGTGTTGGCGAGCAGGAAGGCGATCAGCACCTCCGGAGCGGAACTGGCAAGCTCCGGAGCATTGTGATGTTCGGCAACCCAGAAGCGGTGATAACCCAGCCGCTCCGCCGCCTGGGCCAGGGCTATGGTGCGCCCAAGCGCGTCCGGGGCCTCGTCGCCGGGAGCAAGGGGGCTCTTGTCGAGCAAACTCAGCCTGTAGCGCGTCATGCCTGGTCTCGTCTTCGCCGCGGCACGGACGGTGCCGCCAGATGGGAGACAAGAACATTAGACTACTATTTCTATATATTAAATATGAATCTTCCATGATGATCGAATAATGTGAAGGACGAGCGGCGGATACCCACTCGATATGAAGCAGGACCCTTCCTCAGCCAGTAGCGAAGCAGCCACGAATTTGCTCAGATGGCGCAACAGGCTCGCGCCTGGAGCGGCCCGGGGGGAAGACGGCACAATGGTCAGCGATGTCGCCATCATCGGCGCGGGGGTCGTGGGATGCGCGATCGCCCGGCGCTTTGCGCTGGAAGGGCTCGCCGTCACCCTGATCGAGGCCGGCGGCGACATCCTCTCCGGTGCCAGCAAGGCCAACAGCGCCATCCTGCATACGGGCTTCGACGCTCCGCCCGGCAGCCTGGAACTTGCCTGCATCCGCGCCGGCTACGCCGAATATCTCGAGATCCACCAGGCTTTGGGGCTGCCGCTCCTGCGCAGCAGCGCGCTCGTCGTCGCCTGGAACGAGGCCGAGGAAGCCGGCCTGGCGGGCATCCGCGCCAAGGCCCTGGAAAACGGCATCGACAATGTCGCGCTGATTGGCCAGGCAGAACTGCGCGCCAGGGAACCGGGGCTATCGGAGGCGGCGCGCGCCGCCCTCTTCGTGCCGGACGAGGCTCTGATCGACCCCTGGAGCCCTTTCCTCGCCTATGTCGAGCAGGCCATGGCTCATGGCGCCACCGTCCTGCGCGGCACCCGTGTCATCGGCGGCCAGTTCGATGGCCGGATATGGCGCCTGGAAACCACGGCCGGGCCCGTCGAGGCTCGCAGCGTGATCAATTGCGCCGGCAACCATGGCGACGAAATCGACAAGGCGCTTCTCGGCCAGTGCGCCTTCGAGATCCGTCCGCGCAAGGGCCAGTTCGTGGTGTTCGACAAGGCGGCCTACAGGCTGGCTGCGGCCATCATCCTGCCGGTGCCCAATGAACGCACCAAGGGGGTGGTGGTCACGCGCACCGTCTTCGGCAACCTGCTCGTCGGCCCCACCGCCGAGGAACAGCAGGACCGCGACCGGGCCGATGTCGACCACGACGCGCTCGAAGCCCTGATTCGCCGGGGCATCGAGATCCTGCCGGCCCTGGCCGGCATGCCGGTGACCGCCTGCTATGCCGGGCTGCGGCCGGCCACGGAGAAGAAGGACTATCGCATCGATGCCTATGCCGAGCGCAACTGGATCAGCGTCGGCGGCATCCGCTCGACCGGCTTGTCCGCCTCGCTCGGCATAGCCCGCCATGTGCTGCGCCTCTACCAGGAGGCAGGCGGCAGCATCGCGCCCGTCGCAGCCGGCCCCGCCTCCCCGATGCCCAATCTCGCCGAGCACCTGCCGCGCGATTACGACCGGCCGGGTTACGGGGAAATCATCTGCCACTGCGAGCTGGTGACGAAGCGCGAAATCGAGACTGCCCTGTCCCGCCCGCTGGCTGCCGGCGATTTCGGCGGCCTGAAGCGACGCACGCGTTGCGCCATGGGGCGCTGCCAGGGCTTCAACTGCAGCGCCAGGCTGGCGAGCCTGACCCAGGGACGTTTTACCGTGCCCCTCGACAGCGGAGCGGCGCGATGAGTGCCGCCAAGGCGATAACGCCGGATGTCCTCGTCGTCGGCGGTGGTCCCGCCGGCCTGTCGGCGGCAACGACGCTCCGGGAACTCGGCGTCGACAAGGTCGTGCTGCTCGAACGCGATACGGTCGTGGGCGGTATTCCCCGCCATTGCGGCCATTCGCCCTTCGGCATGCGCGAATTCCGCCGCATCCTCTCTGGCACGCGCTATGCGGCCCGGCTGGAGGCCCGCGCGAGGGACCGCGGCGTCGAGATCCTCACCCGGCATAGCGTGCTCTCGGTCGGGGACGGCGTTGTCAGGGCGGTATCGCCCGATGGCCCCAGCGAGTTCAGGCCGCGGCGCATCCTGTTGGCCACCGGCACGCGCGAGGCTTCGCGTGCCGCGCGGCTGGTGTCGGGCGAGCGCCCGCTCGGCATTCTCAACACGGCCGCCCTGCAGGCCTATGTCCATCTGGAAAAGCTCGCGCCCTTCCGCCGGCCGGTGATCGTCGGCACCGAACTGGTGGCGATGTCGGCCATCCTCACCTGCCTGTCGGGTGGCATCCGCCCGGCCGCGGTGATCGAAGCGAACGCCGACCCCACGGCCCGCTTTCCCTTCTGGCTGCTGCCGCGCCTGCTCGGCATTCCCGTGCACTACCGCACCGAAATCGGCGCCATCAATGGCAAGGGCCGGGTGCAGGAGGTGGTCGCGCGCTCGCAGGCGGGAGAGCTCGGCATCGATTGCGACGGCGTGCTGTTCACCGGCGCCTTCACGCCGGAATCGGCCCTGGCGCGCCTCGGCGGCCTGGCGATCGACCAGGGCAGCGGCGGGCCTGTCGTCGATGCCTTCGGCCGAACCCGCGACGGCGCAATCTTCGCCGCCGGCAACCTGCTGAGGCCCGTGGAGACCGCCGGCTGGTGCTGGGCCGAGGCGCGGCGCATTGCCGGCAGCATCGCCCGCGACCTCGAAGGCGGACTGCCCCCGCGCCGTGCCAGCATTCCCATTCGCACCGGGGCGGGCATCAAGCTGGTCGTGCCCCAGGAAATCGACTCCAAGAAAATCGACGTCAAGGAAATCGATCGCGTGGATCTGCCGCGCGCCTTGCCGGAACTCCAGCTGCGCTTCTCTGAACGGCTGAGAGGAACCCTCACGCTTTCGGCCGGCGATTCCGTGCTGTGGTCTCGGAGGATCACCTCGGCGCCGGAAAGGCGTATCCTGATTCCCACCGCGCATCTCGCCATCCCGCCTGCAGCGACCGAGCTGACATTGCAGGTGGTCCAGAGCAAAGCGCCATAGGAGCAATTCTCGATGGCAAATATCGTTGCGATCGACCAGGGCACCACCTCCACCCGCTCTCTGGTGGTAGGCGAAGACGGCGCCATCGCCATCGTCAAGGCGATCCGGCATGGCCAGCATCATCCCAATCCGGGCTGGGTCGAGCATGATCCGGAAGAACTGCTGGCCAATATCCGGATCTGCCTGGAAGCGGCCGGTCCGGCGGCGGCGATCGGCCTTTCCAACCAGGGGGAAAGCTGCCTGGCCTGGGATGCCACTACCGGCAAGCCTCTCTCCCCCGTGATCGTCTGGCAGGACGGCCGTACGGCGGACATGGTCGAAGGGCTGCGGACGGACGGCAAGGCCGCGACCGTGCTGGAGCGGGCCGGCCTGCCGCTCGACCCCTATTTCTCAGCCACCAAATTCCGCTGGATGCTCGACAACCTGCCCGAGGTCGCCAAGGCCCGCGCTGCGGGACGGCTGCGCCTGGGCACCACCGATGCCTTCTTCCTGCAGCGCCTGACGGGCGAGTTCGCCACGGATGCGACCACGGCGTCCCGCACCTCGCTGATGAATCTGGCGACGGGGGCCTGGGACGAGGAGCTCTGCGCCCTGTTCGGCGTGCCCCTCGACAGCCTGCCGCCGATCCGGCAGACCGTGGCAGCCTTCGGCAGGACGCAGACCGGGCCGATCACCGCGTCCCTGGTCGATCAGCAGGCCGCGCTCTACGGCCATCGCTGCCGTCGGGCCGGCGACCTCAAGATCACCTTCGGCACCGGCGCCTTCTGCCTGGCCGTCACCTCGACAATTCCCAAGGCGCCCTCGCTGACCGGCGGACTCTTGCCGACGGTGGCCTGGCATATCGGCGATCGCCCGACCTATGCCCTCGACGGCGGCGTCTACGATGTCGGCTCGAGCATCGAATGGGCGATCAAGACGGGCATCGCCAGCGGTGTCGACGATTTCCATCAGTTCCGGCAGCCGCCGGCGATCGAACGCGGGCTCGTCTTCGTGCCGGCCTTTTCGGGCCTCGCCTGCCCGCATTGGGACCGCACCGCCGCCCCCGTCATCATCGGCCTGACGCCGGCTTCCGATTTCGCGGACCTGCGCCAGGCCCTGCTCGAAGGCATTGCGCTGCTCACCTGCGACATCCTGGCGGCAATGGAGGCCGAGGTGCAGACCGGCGACGTGATCGCCATCGATGGCGGCTTGTCGCGCAGCCCCTATTTCTGCCAGTTCCTGGCCGACAGCGCCGGCAAGGCCGTCGCCTTGTCGGATTTCGACGAGACCACGGCCCTGGGCACGGCCCAGCTCGCGGCCCTCGGCATCGGCCTGGAAATACCAGCCGTGGCTGCCGCCAAGCGCAAGCTCTACGAGCCGAAGAACGCCCCTCGCCAGCAATGGCGTGCCCGCTTCCGCAGCGCCGTCGGCCGGACAACGGGCTGGCGCTGAGGGCGATTGGAACATTGTCCGGAGATGTTGGCTAAATGTGCCTTCCTTGATTTTGTTGGGTCACGCCGCCCCTCACCCTTACCCTCTCCCCGCAAGGGGCGGGGAGAGGGGGCACAGGCGTCGTGATTGATTCCCCCAACACTCCATCTCGCCTGGCGGTTGGGCGAGATGGGACCGTTTCGACACGAAATACTCGGTAGAAGTCCCCCTCGCCCCGTTTTGCGGGGAGGGGGTAAGGGTGAGGGCTACGCGACCTTGGCAACAGAGGTGAGCAAGGTGGCGACTTTCCAGCCCAATCCGGCAAGGCCCGTCAAATGGCAGATTGCATGCTGTTCAACAAACCCAGCTCGCCCAGATCGCGGCGCAGGCTGTCCGGGTCGCTGAAACGGATCGCCTTGAAGCCAAGGCGCGAGGCGGTGGCGATATTCTCAGCATTGTCGTCG
Source organism: Labrys sp. 22185 (assembly GCF_052045555.1). Classification (NCBI taxonomy): domain Bacteria; kingdom Pseudomonadati; phylum Pseudomonadota; class Alphaproteobacteria; order Hyphomicrobiales; family Xanthobacteraceae; genus Labrys; species Labrys sp. 22185. The sequence continues at coordinate 20,716 of NZ_JBQEPH010000011.1, forward strand.
ATGAAGACGCAGGCATGGGCCGGCAAGCCGGTTTCCTGCAGGAAAAGCTCGAAAATCGCCGGATCCGGCTTGGCCAGCTTTCTCTCGCCCGAGACGATCAGGACCTCGAAATGGGAGAGGAAGGCATAGCGCTCGGCTGCGATCGGAAAGGTTTCGGACGACCAGTTCGAGATCGCATGCAGGGCCACTTCCTCCCGGCGCAGTTCCTCCAGGATGGCGACCGTCCCCTCGATGGCGCCGCCCAGCATCTCGGACCAGCGCGTGTGAAAGGCCGAGATCAGCTCGCCATGATGGGGAAATTCCCCGGAAAGCTCGGCCACGCCTTCGGCAAACGGCTTGCCGGCATCGAACTGGCCGTTCCAGGCGGGTGTGCAGACCTCGGCGAGGAAGCGGCGGGCGCTCTCCTCGTCCGGCAGGAGCTGGCGGTAGAGATAGAGAGGATTCCAGTCGATCAGCACACCACCGAGATCGAACACCACCGCCTTGATCGGGTCTGCCACGACTTTCTCCATTTGCCTGTTTGTGCGTCTATTTGCGTTAATATGCATTTTTACGCAATTTTATGCGCGAATGCAACGCCCCTTCTCGCCTGTCTTCGTGGCATGCTGCCTAATATCGCGCCTTGCCTTCCCGGCGCGCGCACCCGAAATTGCCGGAATGAACGATACGCCCCTGCATGTCCTGCTGATCGACGACAATGCGATGAGGGCGTCCGTCATCGAGGAAGGCCTGCGCGAGGCGGGGCACCAGCGCGTCACCATCATCACCCAGATGCGCCATCTGCTGCGACAGGTCGTCGAGGCCGATCCCGACGTCATCTTCATCGATCTGGAGAACCCCAATCGCGACGTGCTGGAGCAGATGTTCCAGGTCTCCCGCAGCGTGCACCGCCCGGTGGTGATGTTCGTCGACCAGTCCGACAAGGCCGCCACCGAGGCCGCCATCGATGCCGGCGTCTCGGCCTATGTGGTCGATGGCCTGCGCAAGGAACGCGTCCGGCCGATCCTCGACATGGCCATCAGCCGCTTCAACGCCTTCCATCGCCTGCGCGAGGAGCTTGACCGCACGCGCCAGGCCCTCGAGGACCGCAAGACCATCGACAAGGCGAAGGGCATTCTGATGAAGCGACGGGGCATCAGCGAGGAGGAGGCCTATGCCCTGCTGCGCAAGACGGCGATGAATGAAAGCCGGCGCGTGGCCGAGGTGGCGCGCAGCCTCGTCACCGCTGCCAGGCTACTGGACAAATAGGCCTGATATGAGCGGTCACGACGCGGACGGCGCAAAATTCCAGGAGTACGGGCGATGAGCAGCAAGGACAGGGACAGTACCGCCGATCTGACGCTCGGCTTCATCCCGCTCGTCGACGCCGCCCCCCTGATCGTTGCCAGGGAAAAGGGCTTCGCTGCGGCCGAAGGCCTCGAACTCAGACTGGTACGGGAAACCTCCTGGGCCAATATCCGCGACCGCGTCATGCTCGGCCATTTCGATGCCGCCCATATGCTCGGGCCGATGCCGATCGCCTCCACGCTCGGCCTCGGGCATGTCGAGGTGCCGATGATCGCCCCCTTCTCGCTGGGCCTCGGCGGCAATGCCATCACGCTCGCGCCGCCGCTCTTTGCCCGAATGGAGCAGGAGGGTGCGGATCTTGCCGCCGGCCCGGCCGCCATCGGCGCCGCACTGGCCAAGGTGGTCGCCAAAAGGCAAGCGACGGGCCAGGCTCCCCTCACCTTCGCCGTCGTCCATCCCTTCTCGGGGCATAATTACGAACTGCGCTATTGGCTGGCCGCGGCCGGCATCGATCCCGACAGGGATATCCGGCTGGTTGTCCTGCCGCCCCCCTTCATGGTCGATGCCATCCGCGAGGGCCAGATCGATGGTTTCTGCGTGGGCGAGCCCTGGAACTCGCTCGCCGTCGAGGCCGGGGTCGGCGTGATCGCGGTGACCAAATCCACCCTCTGGCGCCAGGGCCCCGAGAAGGTCCTCGGTTTCCGCGCCGACTTCGCCGAGCGCGCGCCGGACCAGCTTGCCGCTTTGCTGCGCGCGCTGCATGCGGCGGCGCGCTGGGCTGGGGATGCCGGCCATCACGACGAGCTCGCCCATGTCCTCGCCGCGCCTGTCTATCTCGACCGGCCACCCGAGATCATCGGCCGGGCGCTCAGCGGCACCCTGGTGCGCCGCCAGCACCAAGCCGCCGCCGATATCCCCGACTTCCTGGTCTTCCACGACCATGCCGCCAACTTTCCTTGGGCGAGCCACGCCCTCTGGTTCTATTCGCAGATGGTGCGCTGGGGCCAGGTTGACTACAGCCCCGCCTTGGTCCGCCGAGCCGGCCAGGTCTATCGCCCGGACCTCTATCGCGCCGCCCTCGCCGGCACCGGCATCGACCTGCCCCGGGCGAGCGCCAAGGTCGAAGGCGCCCTGCGGCTGGCCACGCCGGTCGCCTCGCGCCACGGCACCATGGTGCTCGGCCCGGACGGCTTCTTCGACGGCAGGCTGTTCGATCCCGACGATATCGAAGCCTATCTGCGCTCCTTCGGCGTGCCAGCCTCCGGCTGACACTGGCCATTTCCTGCCTCGCGCCGAAAATATCGGCAAATCCATGCTGCGGCGCACAATATTTGATCTTGCCTAAAAAAGCAGCCTGCTTCTAAACTGCACAGACTAAGAGACACAGGTCTCTTTCCGCAGCAGGGTCAATGATGGCTCGATAAGCGGTTTTCCTCGAAGATTCTGGGCCGAAAAGCCCGGCGTCCACTGACGGACGCGAAACGGCAACGCCGCCGAACGATTCCTGCTGCCTCTCATCGGCGGGAATGGTTCGGCGGCTTTTTGTTTTGGCGCATTCAAGCACGCGGAACACGACGATGCAGACGCGGGACTTTCTCAAGGCCGGTCATTGGCCCACCCTCTTCGCCGCCTTCTTCTATTTCGACATGAGCTTCATGGTCTGGGTGATCCTCGGGCCCCTCGCCGTGCAAATCGCCGGCGACCTTCACCTCGATGCCGCCCAGAAGGGCTTGATGGTGGCCCTGCCCGTGCTCGCCGGCGCCTTCCTGCGCGTGGTCAACGGTTTCCTGGTCGACTATCTCCGGCCCAAGCTCACCGGCATCCTGGCGCAGCTCGTGGTGATCGCCGGCCTCCTCGGCTTCTGGGCCGTCGGCATCGACTCCTACAGCCAGCTGCTGTTTCTCGGCCTCATCCTGGGCATGGCCGGCGCGTCCTTTGCGGTAGCGCTCCCCCTCGCCTCGCGCTGGTATCCCCCACACTACCAGGGTATCGCCCTGGGCATTGCGGGCGCCGGCAATTCAGGCACGGTGTTCGCCGCCCTGTTCGCGCCGCTGCTCGCCACCATGGTGGGTTGGACCAACGTCATCGGTCTTGCCGCCATCCCGCTGGTCGTCGCCCTCCTGGTCTATCTCGCCTGCGCCAAGGACAGCCCCAACCAGCCACCGGCCAAGTCGTTCGGCGAATATGCCAGGATCCTGCGCCAGCCCGACGCCTGGTGGTTCATGTTCTACTACGCCGTCACTTTCGGCGGCTTCTCGGGCCTCGCCTCCTCGCTCGGCTTCTACTTCAACACCCAGTACGGGCTCGACGCCGTCACGGCGGGCTATTGCACGGCAGCCTGCGTGTTCGCCGGCTCGCTGTTCCGTCCCATCGGTGGCGCCGTCGCCGATCGCTTCGGCGGGATTCGCGTCCTCAGCGTGCTTTATGCCGTGGCCGCCGTCGCGCTGATTCTGGTGAGCTTCGGCTTCGCCCAGCTCTGGCTCGGCCTCGGTATCCTCGTCGTCGCCATGCTCGCTCTGGGCATGGGCAATGGCGCGGTGTTCCAGCTCGTGCCGCAGCGCTTCCGCGCCGAAATGGGCGTGATGACCGGGCTGGTCGGCATGACGGGCGGCGTCGGCGGCTTCTACCTCGCCTCCAGCCTCGGCCTCTCCAAGCAGTTCACCGGCACTTACCAGGCCGGCTTCCTGATCTTTGCCTTGCTGGCAGTGCTGGCCTTGACCGCCCTCACCCGCGTCAAGCGCCGCTGGCGCACGACCTGGACCCTCGAGGACGGCACCGCCACCGCCAGAATCTGAAATGGCCAGAATCTGAGGATCGAGACATGACGGAAAAGCTCCTGATCATCGGCAACGGCATGGCCAGCGTCAGGCTGTGCGAGGAACTCGCCGCTCACGCGCCGGGCCGGTTCGAAACCACCGTCGTCGGCGCCGAGCCGCGGCCGGGCTACAACCGGGTTCTGCTGTCAGCGCTGCTCGCCGGCGACATCGGCAGGGACGGCGTCAATCTGCGGGACGAAGCCTGGTATGGCGCCCAGGGCATCCGTCTGATCACCGGGCAGACCGTCACCGGCCTCGATCCAGCGGCCCGCACCGCCCATCTCGCCAATGGCACAGCCCTGTCCTTCGACCGGGTCGTGCTGGCGACGGGATCCTCCGCCATTCGCCTGCCCATCCCCGGCATGACATTGCCAGGGGTGATGACCTTCCGCGACCTCGCCGACCTGCCGGCCTTACAGGAAGCAGCCCGTCTCAACCGGCGCATCGCCGTAATCGGCGGCGGACTGCTGGGCATCGAGGCTGCCTATGGCCTGACCAAGGGCGGGGCCAAAGTCACCCTCGTCCATGTCATGGACCGCCTGATGGAACGCCAGCTCGACCGGCGAACCGCCGCCTTCCTCAAGCGGGCGGTGGAGCGCAAGGGCATCCGTGTCATGCTCAATGCCCAGACCCAGGAGGTCGCAGGCGAAGGCAGGGCGCAGGCCCTCCTCTTCGCCGATGGTTCGCACCTGCCCGTCGACATGGTGGTGGTCGCCGTGGGCGTGCGTCCCAATCTCGGCCTCGCCAAGAGCGCCGACCTGCCTGTCAGCCGCGGCATCCTGGTGGATGACGGCCTTGCCACCGTGGTGCCCTTCATCCACGCCATCGGCGAATGCGCCGAACATCGCGGCCAGGTCTACGGCCTGGTCGAGCCTGCCTATGAGCAGGCGCGCGTGCTGGCGCGCCGCTGGGGCGGCGACACCAAGGCCGCCTATGAGGGTACCGCCCTGTCGACCAACCTCAAGGTCTCCGGCATTCCGGTGTTCTCCGCCGGCGACTTCCTCGGCGAGGGCAATGACGACATCCTGCTGGAGGATCGCGGCGCCGGGCTGTGCAAGCGCCTGGTCCTGAAGGACAACCGCCTCATCGGCGCCGCCATGGTCGGCGAGGCCGAGGACGCCGTCTGGTACAAGGACCTGATCCGCCGGGGCAGCGACATCTCCGCCATCCGAGAAAGCCTGATCTTCGGCCGGGCCTTCTGCGAAACCGCACCTTCGCGGGTTCTGAGGGAGGCTGCATGATGGGCGGCGACTTCACCTCCGACCAGAAACGCTACCTCGAAGGTTTCGTCTCCGGCATGCAGGCCGTGGGCGGCGCCAAGGCGGCGCCCGTGGCGGCAGCACCCGTCCCCATGGGCCCGGACGCCACACACCTTCAGGCGCAGGATGCCGTAACTGCCGGTGGCGGCAAGCTTGTCGACCAGGAGAAATGGAAGCGGGCCGAACATCCCTTCGATGCCTATCCGCGCCTGAAGGCCCAGGCCAGGGACGGCGCCTTTCCCAAGCCCGAGGACAATTTCCGCTGGCGCTATTTCGGCCTGTTCTATGTGGCGCCCGCGCAGTCGAGCTACATGGTACGGCTGCGCATTCCCAACGGCATCCTCAACCATTGGCAATTCGCCGGCATGGCCGACGTCGCCGAGCAGATGGGCGGGGGCTATGCCCATGTCACCACGCGAGCCAATCTGCAGATCCGCGAGGTGATGCCGGATAATGCGCCCCGCGTGGTCGAGGCCATCCAGGATCTCGGCCTGTGCTCGCGCGGCTCGGGGGCCGACAATATCCGCAACGTCACCGGCTCGGCCACCGCCGGCATCGATCCGCAGGAACTGGCCGACACCCGGCCGCTCGCCCGCGAATGGCACTATCACATCCTCAACGACCGCTCGCTCTACGGCCTGCCCCGCAAGTTCAACGTGGCCTTCGACGGCGGCGGGCGCATCGCCACGCTGGAGGAGACCAACGACATCGGCTTCCAGGCCGTGCGCATCGGCGGCGAGATCTGGTTCCGCCTCGTGATCGGCGGCATCACCGGCCATCGCGACCTCGCCCGGCCCACCGGCGTATTCTGCAAGGCCGAGGAATGCTGCGCCATCGCCGACGCCATCGTGCGGGTGTTCATCGACAAGGGCGACCGCACCAACCGCACCAAGGCGCGCATGAAATATGTCCTCGATGCCATCGGCTTTCCGGCCTATCTCGAGGCCGTCGAAGCCAAGCTCGGCCGCAAGCTCACCCGCCTGCCCGAGGACGGGGTCGATCCCCGCCCCGCCTTCGACCGCCTGGCCCATATCGGCGTGCACCCCCAGAGCCAGCCGGGCCTGAACTGGATCGGCGTCACCCTGGGTGTCGGCCGGATGGATGCCGGCCAGATGCGCGGCCTTGCCGCCATCGCCCGCGATTTCGGCGACGGCGACATCCGCCTCACCGTCTGGCAGAACCTGCTGATCTCCGGCGTGGCGGATGCGAAGGTCGAAGACGCCAAGGCCGCGATCGAAGCGCTCGGCCTCGACTGGAAGGCAACCTCGCTGCGCGCCGGCCTGGTGGCCTGCACCGGCGCCACCGGCTGCAAGTTCGCCGCCGCCCACACCAAGGAACACGCCCTGGAGATCGCCGATCACGTCGACGCCCGGCTGGCGCTCGACGTGCCCGTGAACGTGCATCTCACCGGCTGCCATCATTCCTGCGCCCAGCATTATATCGGCGATATCGGCCTGATCGGCGCCAAGGTGACGCTCAACGAGGAGGGCGACCAGGCCGAGGGCTATTCGATCGTGGTCGGCGGTGGCTATGGCGACCAGGCCAGGATCGGCCGCGAACTCTGGAAGGAGATCCGGGCCGAGGACTGCCCCGGCAAGGTCGAGGGCCTGCTGCGCCTCTATCTCGAACGCCGTCAAGATTCGACGGAGAGCTTCCAGGCCTTCACGACCAGGCACGAACCGGAAACCTTGCGCGGCCTGGTCGACGACAGGGAGCTTGCCGGCGCATGAACATGATCGCCATCCCGCCCCAGCGTTCGCTCATTCCCGAAAGCGCGCCCTTCAGCCCGGAGCAGAGGGCCTGGCTCGACGGCTTTTTCGGTGCTGTCCTCGCCGCCCAGAGCGGCACCGCCGTCGCCGACATGCCGGGTGCCGTTACGGCCGGGCCCGATCAGCCTGCCGGCCCCACTTTGGCCGACAATGACGAGGCGCCCTGGCACGACCCGAGCATGGCGCTCGACGAACGCCTCGCTCTGGCCAAGGACAGGCCGTTGGCGCCGCGCCTGATGGCGGCGATGGCCCAGCAGGATTGCGGCCAATGCGGCTACAACTGCGCCGACTATGCCAACGCGCTTTTCCTGGGCAAGGAAGAACGCCTCACCCTGTGCGCACCGGGCGGCAAGGAAACCGCCCGCATGCTCAAGGCCCTGGCGCAGGAGATCGGGCAGGGCGGCACCGCTTCGACTGCGAGCCCTGCGGCGCAGGTAAAGGATGCCTCGACCGAAGTCAGCCAACCGACGGCTGCTGCCGGCCTGCCCGGCCGTTCCCGCGACAATCCGGTCGCCGCGCGATTCCTGTCGCGCCGCCGGCTCAATGGCGCGAAATCCGCCAAGACGACCTGGCATGTCGAGTTCGACCTGTCCGACAGCGGGCTCGATTATGTCGCAGGCGATAGTTTCGGCGTGGTCCCGAAGAATCAGGTGGGCCTCGCCGACCAGATCATCGCCCTGCTCGGCGCCCGCCCCGAAGCCCTGATCGACGGCAAGAGCTTGCGCGACAGGCTGATCGAGGATTTTTCGCTCGGCACGCCGCCCGACAGCCTGTTCCAGCTCCTGTCCTATCTCAGCACCGGCGATCTGCGCCGCAAGGCCCGGGCATTGGCCAATGGCGAGGATCCGGACGGGGACGCGGCAACGCTCGACGTGCTCGCCGTGCTCTACAAGTTCCAGGGTATCCGCCCCGGCGCCGAAGCCTTCCTCGAGGCCCTCGATCCCTTGCAGCCCCGGCTCTATTCGATTTCCTCCTCGCATAAGGCCAATCCGGGCCGGATCTCGCTCACCGTGGATACGGTGCGCTACCGTATCGGTGCGCGCGACCGGCTCGGCGTTGCCTCGACCTTTCTGGGCGAGCGCGTCGCCGAGGGCGAGGAGCTCAAGGTCTATGTGCAGAAGGCCCACGGTTTCCGCCTGCCCGAAAACGGCGAGACGCCGGTGATCATGGTCGGGCCGGGCACGGGGGTTGCCCCGTTCCGCGCCTTCCTGCAGGAGCGCAAGACCGAGAGCGCCAGCGGGCGCAACTGGCTGTTCTTCGGCCATCAGCATCGCGACCATGATTTCTTCTACGAGGAGGAATTCGCCGCCATGCGCGAGAGCGGCCTGCTCACCCGCCTCTCCCTCGCCTGGTCACGCGATGCCGAGGGCAAGTTCTATGTGCAGGACCGCATGCGCGAGGTCGGGGCCGATCTCTGGCGCTGGCTGGCCGAGGGCGCACACTTCTATGTCTGCGGCGACGCCAAGCGCATGGCGCGCGATGTCGAACGCGCCCTCGTCGACATCGTGGCGCAATGGGGCGCCCGCTCCACCGAGGAGGCGGCCAGTTTCGTCAACGGCCTGAAGAAGGCCGGCCGCTACCAGGCCGACGTGTATTGAGGGGGGCGGCGCGATGACACCCTTACCCAAAAAGGCGCGAATACCCTTCTCCCCTTGCGGGAGAAGGTGCCGTAGCGTGGTCCTTTCAGGACCACGCGTTCAGGTTAAGAAACTGGGGGCGGATGAGGGGAGAAACGCAACCTTGGCAAGTGTCCGCCGCCCCCCCTCATCCGGCGCTTCGCGCCACCTTCTCCCGCAAGGGGAGAAGGGTATTCGCGCCTTAAAATCCAGGCCCCGGAGACCCCACCCATGAACGTCTCCATGCCCGCCCCCGATCCTGCGACGATCGCACCCGTCCCGGCCCCCGTGCGCACCACCTGTGCCTATTGCGGGGTCGGCTGCGGTGTCGTCGCCACCGCCGATGGCCAGGGCGGTGCCGACATCGCGGGGGATGCCGCCCATCCCGCCAACCAGGGCCGGCTCTGCGTCAAGGGAGCGGCGCTCGGGGAGACGCTGGCCACCGGGCATCGCCTCCTCCATCCCACCATCCACGGCGTGCGCACCACCTGGAACCGGGCCCTCGACGCCGTCGCCAAGGGGTTCAGGGACACGATCGAACGTCACGGTCCGAATGCGGTGGCGCTCTATCTCTCGGGTCAGCTGCTGACCGAGGATTATTACGTCGCCAACAAGCTGATGAAGGGTTTTGTCGGCTCGGCCAATGTCGACACCAATTCGCGCCTGTGCATGGCCTCCACGGTTGCCGGCCATCGCCGCGCCTTCGGCGCCGACATCGTGCCGGGCTGCTACGAGGATCTCGACGAAGCAGACCTCGTGGTGTTGACCGGCTCCAACACGGCCTGGTGCCATCCCGTGCTCTGGCAGCGCATCGAACAGGCCCGCAGCAGGCGTGGCACCCGCATCGTGGTGATCGATCCCCGTCGGACCGTGACGGCCGACAGCGCCGACCTGCATCTTCCCGTCGCGCCGGGCATGGATGCCGTGCTGTTCGCCCGCCTGCTGGTCGAAATCGCCGAAAGGGGCCCCGCCAACACCGATTATGTCGCCCGCCATACCGATGGATATGACACCGCCCTCGCCAATGCCCGCGAGATCGCCCCCAGCCGCGCTGAAACCGCCGTCCGTTGCGGTCTCAGCGAGCAGGCTCTCGCCGCCTTCCTCGACTTGTGGATCGAGACCCCGCGCGTCGTCACCTGCTTCAGCCAGGGTATCAACCAGTCGGCCCAGGGGACCGACAAGGTCAACGCCATCCTCAATGCCCATCTCGCCGCCGGCCGCATCGGCAGGCCCGGCTGCGGCCCGTTCTCGCTCACCGGCCAGCCCAATGCCATGGGCGGGCGCGAGGTCGGCGGCCTCGCCAACCAGCTTGCCGCCCATATGGGCTTTGCGCCGGACGAGGTCGATCGCGTCGGCCGCTTCTGGCAGGCCCCGCACATGGCCGGGAAGGAGGGCCGCAAGGCAGTCTCGATGTTCGAGGCGATCGAGCGTGGCGAGATCCGCGCGCTCTGGGTACTCTGCACCAATCCGGCCGCCAGCCTGCCGCGCGCCGACGCCATGCGAACAGCCCTGCGCCAGCTCGATTTCCTCGCCGTCTCCGAGGTCAGTGCCCATGTCGACGGCCTCACGGATGCCGCGACCGTGGTGCTGCCCTCGGCCGCCTGGGGCGAGAAAGACGGCACCGTCACCAATTCCGAGCGGCGGATCTCGCGCCAGCGTCCCTTCCTGGCACCTCCCGGCGAGGCCCGGCCCGATTGGTGGCAGATCTGCGAAGTCGCCAAGAGACTCGGCCATGCCGAAGCCTTCGAGTACACCGCCCCCGCGGCGATCTTTCGCGAGCATGCCGCCCTGTCCGCCTTCGAAAACGACGGCGCGCGCCTGTTCGACATCGGAGGCCTCGCCGATCTCACCGACGAAGCCTATGATGCCCTCGAGCCCGTGCAATGGCCGCTGCCATCAGGCCGGGATGCCGGTACGCAGCGCCTGTTCGCCGAAGGCGGCTTCGCGCATGCCGATGGCCGCGCCCGCCTCGTCCCGCTGGCGCCGCCGGCATTGTCGGCCTCGCCGACCGCGGAGCATCCGCTCCTGCTCAACACCGGCCGGGTGCGCGACCACTGGCACACCATGACCCGCACCGGGCTCAGCCCGCGCCTTGCCCAGCACCGCAACGCCCCCTTCGTGGAAGTGCATCCCGCCGATGCCGAACGCTTCGGCCTGGAGGATGGCGCCTTCGCCGCCGTGAGCACGGGCGAGGGACAGGTCGAACTGCGGGTGGTGGTCACGGACAGCCAGCAGCCCGGCTCGATCTTCGCGCCGATCCACTGGACCGATGCCAACGCCGCCCGCGCCCGTATCGGCTCGCTCGTGCATGCCCGCACCGATCCGGTCTCCGGCCAGCCCGATTCGAAGACGGTGCCGGCCTCGATCCGCCCTTGGGCGATGCAATCGGAAGGCTTCATCGCCTCGCGCCATCGCCTGCCCCTGCCAGCCTGGCTCAGCCATGCCCGCATGACGGTCGCCGACGGCGAAATCGTCCATTTCGCCAGCCCGCGCGCACCGGGCCCGCTGCACGATCTCCTCTCGAACTGGCTCAATCTGTGGACGAGCCCGCTGCACCAGCGCAATCCCGCCGCCGATCTCTACCGCTCCGCCTCGATCGTGGACCATCGCCTTGAGATCCTGCTTTCCACCGGCCCGCGCCGGGACGACGACGGCGCAGCCTGGGCCACGGACCTGCTGACCCGCGAGCATATCGACGCGGCCACGCGCCGTTTCATCCTGGCCGGGCGCGCACCCGATCCGGGCATCCGCCCCAGCCGCCAGGTCTGCGCCTGCTTCGGCATCGATGAGGCCCGTATCGAGGCAGCGGCACGCAGTGGCGCCGACAGTGTCGAGGCGATCGGCGCGGCCTTGAAGGCCGGCACCAATTGCGGGTCCTGCCGGCCGGAAATCCGCAAGATCCTGGAAGGCTGCCGCCAGCCGGCCTGAGCCGGCGGACGAGACGTCCGCTCTGCCTTGATCACTCGCCCCGGGCGATCCAGCGCGATGCCTTTTCGGCGATCATCAGGGTCGGTGAATTGGTGTTGCCGCTGGTGATCGCCGGCATCACCCCGGCATCGACCACGCGCAGGCCGTCGATGCCGCGGACGCGCAGATGGCTGTCGACCACCGCCTCGGGATCGTCGGCCCGGCCCATCCTGGTGGTGCCGACGGGATGGAAGATGGTGCTGGCGATGTCGCCGGCCAGGCGTGCCAGTTCCTCGTCGGTCTGGAACTCGATACCCGGCTTCCATTCCACCGGCTTGTAGGGGGCCAGCGCCGGCTGGCTCACGATGTTGCGGACATGGCGCAGGCTGTCGGCGGCGACCTTGCGGTCCTCCTCCGTCGAGAGATAGCTGGGGGCGATGGCCGGCGCATCGCCGGCCCGGTTGGAGCGGATGCGCACGCTGCCCCGGCTGGTCGGATTGAGATTGCACACGCTCGCCGTGAAGGCCGGGAAATTGTGCAGGGGTTCGCCGAAGGCGTTCAGGCTGAGCGGCTGCACATGATATTCCAGATTGGCATGGGCCTTGCCGGGGTCGGAGCGACTGAAGGCGCCGAGCTGGGAAGGCGCCATGCTCATCGGCCCACTGCGCCGGAGCATATATTCGAGGCCGATGCCCATCTTGCCGGTCAGGCTGCTCGCCAGCGTGTTGAGCGTGCGAGCCCCCTCGATCTTGAACACGGCCCGGATCTGCAGATGATCCTGCAGGTTCTCGCCCACGCCCGGCAAATCGTGCACGACCTCGATGCCATGGGATTGCAGCAGGCCGGCCGGGCCGACGCCGGATAGCTGCAGGATCTGCGGCGAGCCGACCGCGCCGGCGCAGAGGATGACTTCGCGCTTGGCCTGGATTTCGATGGACTCGCCGCCACGCCGCAGGATCACGCCGGTACAGCGGCGGCGGCCGTCATCACCGGCCGTGAAAGCGAGGCGCTCGACCTCAGCCTGCGTCCACACCGTGAGATTGGGACGCGCACGCGCCGGGCGCAGGAAGGCCTTGGCGGTGTTCCAGCGCCAGCCGGCCTTCTGGTTGACCTCGAAATAGCCGACGCCCTCATTGTCGCCGCTGTTGAAATCGTCGGTGCGCGGCACGCCGGCCTGCACGGCCGCTTCGGCGAAGGCATCCAGGATATCCCAGCGCAGGCGCTGCTTTTCGATGCGCCATTCGCCGCCATGGCCATGCATGTCGGAAAAGCGGCTGTTGTCGCCGGTGACGGGATCGGCCCCGCCATCGAGGCGATAGTGATTCTCATGCGCCTTGAAGTCGGGCAGGCTGTTCGCCCAGTTCCAGGCCTCGTCGCCCGTCGCGGCAGCCCAGCCGTCATAGTCGCGCGCCTGGCCGCGCATATAGATCATGCCATTGATGGAGGAACAGCCGCCCAGGGTCTTGCCGCGCGGATAGCGCAGCGAGCGCCCGTTCAGGCCGGGCTCGGCCTCGGTCTGGTAGAGCCAGTCGGTGCGCGGATTGCCGATGCAATAGAGATAGCCGACCGGGATATGGATCCAGGGGTAGTTGTCCGGCCGCCCCGCTTCCAGCAGCAATACCTGCCGGCTGGGATTGCTGGAGAGCCGATTGGCCAGCAGGCACCCGGCCGAGCCACCTCCCACCACGATGAAATCGAACGGGCCCGCCAAAGAGCCGGACTGCTCAGCCTTGCCGCGCGACATGCTTCCACCCTTGATATCAGCGCCACCAGTCATAGCCGGGCTTGCCGCTGCTCTCCAAACGGAAATGAAAGGAGCTGCCCCGGTGCCGCCGGCCCGGGAGGCCACGACTTTGCCCCGCGACTTGGCAACATGATGTGGAAGCGCGAATCAGGAGGGAGTGAAGCCCCGCCGGCTACCGCGACGAAAACCGGCAGGGCCACACCCGCACAAGCCCCTTCGAGGGGAAAGGGGTCTGCACACTTTGCTTGTCGATCATGCCGGAGGCTATTTCCGGCGGAACAGCAGCGATCAGATGCCTTTCTCGATCGCCTCGTTCAGGTCCTGATATTCCTCGCAGCCGGTACCGCAGAGCGTCTTGATGGTGTCCAGCTGCTGTTTGGCCAGATCGAGTCGCCCCTTGATCACATAGGCCTCGCCCAGATATTCGCGGACCTGCGCATATTGGGGATCGGCCGCCACCGATTTCAGATAATAGCCGATGCCTTCATCGGTCCGGCCGAGTTTGCGCGTGGCATAGCCGCGATAGTTGAGGGCCTTGGCGGTATTCGGATCCTTGAGCAGGTCCAGGACCTGCAGCGATTCGTCGTAGCGGTCGGCCTTGGCGAGCACCCAGGCATAGTTGGCCATGTCGTCATCGGGCAGCGCTTCGGATTTCAGCTTGAGGCAGGCTTTCTTGCGGGTGCTCCAGACCTGGCCCCGCGGGCAGGTGGTCATGTCGGTGATCGGCTTGCCCTGGGTGGCACCGCCTCCACCGCTGGAGCCGTTGCCGCCTCCCCCACCGCCGGCACCGCCACCGGAACCACCTCCACCGGAACTGCCGCCACCACCGCCGCCACCGCCCGCGGCGAGGGCCGCGCCCGCGGCCAGCAGAAAGGCTGTCGAAAGAACCGTGACCGCCAGGCGGCGTGTCGAAGGCTGGACTAAGGACATGATGTCTCTCCCTTGCATGGATGCCGGGAAAACACCTGGAATGGGATATTATTCGCCTCAGTGTTACTTTCGGGAGAGCAGCGCGGGGCGACCCGCATCTTTCTCCTGCGCCCGCCGAACCAATCGGCGATTCGGCCGTCACTTTCCTTGACTCTGCGGCTCATGGCTGTATAAGCCACGCCAGCGCGCGGCCTTTGGGCCGCGTGCCTTTTTTCGTGGCTACCCGATTTCGCAAAAACGGGTGGTTGATATCAACGACTGGAAAAGCCGGCCGCTGCGGGGACTTTGCTCAGGCAAGGACCCGATCCGTCTCGTTTCCCTTCAGGGAGCAGGGCGGGCGAAAGCCGGGTCCGAACGAGGAAAAACATGTTCGCGGTCATCAAGACGGGCGGTAAGCAATACCGCGTCAATCAGAATGACGTTCTCCGCATCGAGAAGCTCGATGCCAAGGTGGGTGAGATCGTCGTGTTCCCCGAGATCCTGGCTGTCGGCGGCGACGCCGGCCTGACCTTCGGGGCCCCCACGGTTGCCGGTGCTTCGGTTGCCGCCGAAGTGGTCGAGCAGGACCGTGACGACAAGGTCATCGCTTTCAAGAAGCGCCGCCGTCAGAATTCGAAGCGCAAGCGCGGCCATCGCCAGCACCAGACCGTGGTGCGGATCTCCGAGATCCTCACCGGCGGTGCCAAGCCTTCCAAGGCTGCGGCCAAGCCCGCCCAAGCTGCCAAGAATCTGGCTGCCAAGGACGAAGCTCCCGTCGCTGCCGCCGCCGTTCCGGCCGGTGGTCTCGATGCCTCCAACCTCTCGCTGATCTCGGGCATCGGCCCGACCATCGAGAAGAAGCTGCGTGCCGCCGGCATCAACAGCTGGAACGACATCGCCGCCTGGACCGATGCCGACATCGCCAAGTGGGATGAAGAGCTCTCGCTGCGCGGCCGCGCCGCCCGCGAAGAGTGGGTCATCCAGGCCAAGGAACTGCTGGACGGCAAGCCGCCCCGCGCCAAGGTCGACCAGGCCGAGCAGGCTTCCGGCAAGGATCTCTGAGCCGGTTTCGGAGCGATGGGGTCGACAACAGCCCGGCTTTCGGGCATTGTCGCCCCCGATTGATGGATTTCACCGCCGTGTCACAGCACCGGCGTAGATAGGATTCGAGGAGTTATCGCCATGGCTCACAAAAAAGCAGGCGGTTCGTCGCGCAACGGTCGTGATTCGGCCGGTCGTCGCTTGGGCGTGAAGAAGTTCGGTTCGGAAGCCGTCGTTGCTGGCAACATCATCGTGCGCCAGCGCGGCACGAAGTGGCATCCGGGCGTCAATGTCGGCATGGGCAAGGATCATACCCTTTTTGCACTTACCGACGGCCGAGTGGACTTCCGCACCCGAGCCAACGGCCGAATTTACGTCAACGTCGCCACGACCAAAGTAGCAGCAGAATAATCCCGGCGGGTCAGAAGCTCCGCCGGCTCCACTGGACCGGCGGACCTGAAAAGACCCCATTTGGGACTCCAGGTTGACGCAGGGGCGGTGGAGAAATCCAGTCCGCCCCTTCTTCTTGCCAGGAGCCCATCATGCCCCCTTACAAGTCTCTCCCGGCCATCACCATTGCCTCGATCGAGATCGAGACCCTGCGCCTGGTGTTGCGCAAACCCCATCTCGGCGACGTGCCCTCGATGGCGCGCCTTGCCAATGATTCGGCGGTGGCGTTGATGACGGGACGCCTGCCCTTCCCCTATGGCGAGACCGACGCCGAAACCTTCGTGCGCTATCAGGACGAGGCTCGCAAGGCCGGCAAGGAACTCGCCTTCGCGATCGAATGCCGCGACAGCGGTGCCTTCCTCGGCTGCATCGGCTTGCGCTTTCCCAAGCGCGAAAGCGCGGAGATCGGCTATTGGCTGGGCAAGCCCCATTGGGGCCAGGGGCTGGCGACGGAAGCGGCGCGGGCCCTGATCGACCACGGCTTTTCGACCCTGCCGATCACCTCGATCACCGGCGAATGCCGGGTGATCAACGAGGCCTCGCGCCGGGTGATGGAAAAGTGCGGGCTGCGCTATGTCAATTCCGGCCTGCAGCATGCGCCGGCCCGTGGCGGCGCCCTGCCGATCGATCGCTTCAGCCTGGCCCGCCCCGACTGGGTGAGCTTCAAGGCTTGGGTGCCGGCCGTGGTGCGCGAGGCGCCGCCGCTGGCGGAGCTGACTCCATAGAGGCCCCGCCGATCACGGATGCTTCCGCCTGGGCGATGCGCAGCGTATTCCAGCTCGTCGGCTCGGACGGCGCCTGCCTGGCATTGACGAGGTTGGTGCCGAGGCCGTTGGTGAGGGTCACCTGACCACCCTTGGTGGCGACGGTGACCACGCCATGCTCGACGAAGACGCCGAACACGCCTTCACTGGGGCCGGCGAAGAACTTGGTGCCGCGGGCGGCGATCAGGCCGAACGGTGTGGTGACGTTGAGCGGGCCGGAGGGCTGGTTGTCGGGCCGGTCGAACAGCATGGCACCGCGCTCCAGCACCAGGTCGCCGCCTCGGTCCACCAGGAACTTGTCGATGCGCACCCGCGTGCGTTCGCCCAGGGACAGGCGCGTGGCATCCCCGAGCCGCGCCGCCAGCCGGGCGCCTTCTCCGGTTGCCAGCATGTCGTCGATGAAAACCGGCTCGCCGACCTGGAGGGCACGTTTCTCGCCCTTGAGCTGCCCGGTGGTCTGCCCGGTGACGGCCAGCACGGTGCCGGCCTCGACGATCTGCATCGCCGAGGCGACACCCGGCCGCAGCCCGGCAAGGGCCAGGCCGGCAAGCACGGTACGGCGGTGAATCAACATGATGACGCTTCCTTGTCCCTATCCGTCCTGGGGCGGAAAGCCACGAAACACAATCCTTGTCCGAATGCCATAGGCCAAGGATTCCGTCTGGGCCGTGACAAGTGGCACGTGGCCAGCACTGGCTCCAATCCAAATCGAACCCGGCGCTGTAGAAAACCTCTAGAGCATTTTGCAATTCGGCAGAAGCACCCCGAATCGCAAATATGCATCGAACCCGGTTTCGAGATCGGGTTCGATGCTATGGGGCGAAACCGTTTTCGGCCCCAACGTGCTTTGTTTTAGTAGCCGCTGCGTTCGCAGACGCGCTGGCGCCGCTTGACGTAGCGCCCATAATAGTCGTCATACACCCGCACGACGCGATAATAGCAGCGGGGACGATATTGCCGGCGATAGCCGCCGCCATAGTCGTCATCGTCATAGCCGCCGCTGTTGTATCCGCCACCGCCATACCCCCCGCCCCCATATTGGGCGGAGGCTGGCAGCGGCGCCAGGGCGGCCGCGCCCAGCACGGCGCCCAGCAGCAGATAGCGAAGCTTCAGGCCGGAAATCGTCATCGCAGTTCTCCTCGCTCGAACACGATTCCGAAAAGCAGGGCCCGGCAAGCCGTGCGGGCAGGCTTTCGGATGATGATTGCTCAAAAGCGCTGCCTGTCGGGAGGAGAAACCGCACGAAACCATTCCGGCCATGCCGCCTGGCATGGCCTCTGCCTTCTTTTCCCCCCGGACGGGAACGGATCGCAGGATCCGTCCCGGCGACGCTGACCGGCTCCATTGCTCCGCAAAGAGCGGACGAACCCGATCAAGCCATCATCACGCCATCACTCTAGCCCGTCTGTTCCCGCTGAAACAGCTCAACTTTTGCGGGAGTTGCCCTTTCTTCTCCACCATCGTCAGGAGGAAACGCTCGAGCTGTCCTGGCCTCGCGTCTTCCAAAGCGAGAAGACGATGCCGCCGACGATGATCGCCACGGTCACGATCAGGGCGAGGGCCGGATCGACCTTGCCGACGAGATGGCCCCAATAGATCTTGCCGCCGATGAAGACGAGGACGAGGGCCAGCGCATATTTGAGGTAGTGGAAGCGATCGATCATCGCCGCCAGAGCGAAATAGAGCGCCCTCAGGCCGAGAATGGCCATGATATTGGCGGTGTAGACGATGAAGGTATCGGTGGTGATGGCGAGAATGGCCGGCACCGAGTCCACGGCGAAGACGATGTCGGCGACGTTGATGACGATCAGGGCCAGCAGCAGCGGCGTGGCATGCAGCAGGTTCCGGCCGGTGGTGCGGTCCGGCTGGCGCACCACGAAGCGGCTGCCATGCAGGTCCTCGCTGATGCGCATATGGCGGCGCAGGAAGCGCACCAGCCAGTTTTCCTTGAACTCGGCATGGTCATCCGAGGCCACCAGCATGCGAAGGCCGGTCAGGATCAGGAAGGCCGCGAAGATATAGAGCACCCAGCCATAGCTCTGCACGATGCTGGCGCCGGCCGCGATCATGATGCCGCGCAGCACCACGGCGGCTAGGATACCCCAGACCAGGGCGCGATACTGATAGGCGGGCGGCACGGCGAAGTAGCGGAAGATCAGTGCGATGACGAAGACATTGTCGATCGACAGCGACTTCTCGATGAAATAGCCGGTGAAATAGTCGAGCGCCGGGCTGGTGCCGTCGGGGCGGGTATCCATGCCCCACCAGATGGCACCGCCGAAAGCCATGGCGATGGCGATATAGACAGCCGACAATTTGAAACTGTCGGCGACGCTGAGCACCTTGTCGTCGCGGTTGAGCACGCCGAGGTCGAAGGCGAGCAGCAACGCCACGAAGGCGAGGAAGGCCAGCCACATCCAGGTCGGCTGGCCGGCAAAATCGGAATACAGGAAATCGAGCATCGTGCCGGACCCTTTTGCTTCGAGAACATCGAAGCCGGCTCCGACATCGCGTCATGCAGGGCATGCGCCAGAGGGGCCCGGTAACCGGCGCTTTCAAATCGCCGATACGGGCATGTCCCGTCAAGGGGAGGTCACATTAAGCTTTGCTCATCTGGAGCAGGACGGGCTGCAGGCGCCATGCGGCCCGACAACGAAAAAGGCCGGAGCGCAAGGCCCCGGCCCGAAAAGTCAGTCATGCAACCAGCCTTAGTGGGCAGTCGTCATTTTCTTTTCGATTTCGCGCTTCAGGCGCAGGGCCGGCGCGGAAAGCTCATCCTTGGAGGCCTTGATCAGCCAGGCGTCGAGGCCACCATTGTGCTCGACGGTGCGCAGGCCGGCGGCCGAGACGCGCAGGCGCACGGAGCGGCCGAGCACGTCGGAGATCAGCGTGACATTGTGCAGGTTCGGCAGGAACTTGCGCTTGGTCTTGACGTTCGAATGGCTCACCTTGTGGCCGGTCTGAACGCCCTTCTCGGTCAACGAGCAACGGCGGGACATCTTGTCTATCCTTCTCGATTCGGAACGGCGCCGCTGCAGCGGGGCCAGGGCAGATCCGGAAGAACCTGCCGGTGTTAAGAGGGTCCGGCAATCCTGCATGGCTTGCGCCGACAGAACCGCTTGGGCAAAAAGAAAACCGCCACCCCAGAATGGGGGCGGAACCTCCCGCCAAAATTTGTGTGGGTTGCTATAGTCGGGAGCTTGTGCCGCGTCAAGAGTTTGACTCTAAACTTGGGCCGCATGCGCGAGAGGGCTTGCCTTCCGCTGTGCTTGCCTGTATCAGGGCGGCGCATCCGCAAGGATCGCCTTCTGAACGACCGTTGGCGCCGCTTTAGCTCAGCCGGTAGAGCACATCATTCGTAATGATGGGGTCGCGTGTTCGAGTCACGCAAGCGGCACCACTTTCTCAGCCCCATACCATTGGTTCGTACCATCAGGGCTGACAATCAATTCCACATGTCGGGATAATGGGCCGGGCAGACGCAATGCCGGCTGGTGCGCGGCGGGTCGATCAGGCGGCCTGCAAGCGGCGCGAGCAAAGCTTCGACCCGTTCGGCTGAACGGACGGCCGCTTCCGTGACTTGATAGGGGGAATCAGCATTGCTCAGGCTGATCTCCAGCCGATCCGCCTGCACATGGGCATAGACGGGCTGCCCCGCCAATTCGACAAAACCAGGCTGCCGGATGCCCGCACTGCCCGGCACGATGGAAGCGAACCTGCCGAATTCCTCGGCCGTATAGGCGACGCCTGGCACAGGTTGTGGGGAGCCGGGCGCAACGACCTCCAGCACGATACCGAGGGCGGCACAGACATCCGCCAGATCGGCCCCTGCCTGGAGGCCGATGGCCACCAGCAGTTCATCGCCATCATTGGCATGGCCACCGACCGCCCGGCAGAACCGGAAATAACGGAGCCTGCGCGCCCATTGCGCGATCTGCTGCCGGTCATGGCGTTCAAACAGATAGAGGTTCCAACGATCGTCGCTCATGCGTGGAAAGGTCCCCGCCAAGTCTCAATGGGCTTTTCGACAACGCTCCTCGTGGCCAATATCGAGAATCCCTGCAAGCATTCAAGATCCCGCAGCTTCCTTTCGCCCGCCATATTGGCCGCCGCCGGCACATGGTCCAGCCCCGACAGGCGGCAGAACGGATTGGACGCCGTGGCGTCGCTATGGAGCACGATCTGGTCTTTGCCACCCAGAAACATCGAGGACGAGATCATCGATCTGACCAACGGTTTCAAGGATCGGCGCCCGTCCGGGCATCCTGTCCTTGCCGTTCGGGAAAAATGGCTTGCCCGGATCAGCAAAGCCGCATCATGATCACAATCGCTTTGAAAAACAGACCTAAAGACAAGGTCAACCAGGGGGGAAACAGATGAGTAACACCGCGACCATGGCGGCAGCAGACCCATATGATACCCGCCGACGGGTGATGGCGATTATCGGTTCATCTTCCGGAAATCTTGTCGAATGGTTTGATTTCTACGCCTATGCGTTTACGGCGCTCTACTTTTCGAGTGCCTTCTTCGGCTTCATCAAGAATGCCGACCCGACAACTCAACTCCTCTATTCCTCGGCGGTCTTCGCCATCGGCTTCCTCATGCGGCCGATCGGCGGCTGGCTCTTCGGCTGGATTGCCGACCGCTACGGCCGCAAGAACTCGATGATGATCTCGGTCCTGATGATGTGTGCGGGATCGCTGGCGATCGCGCTGCTGCCGACTTACGCCACGGCGGGCATCCTGGCACCGATCCTTCTCCTGCTCTGCCGGATGGTCCAGGGCCTCTCCGTGGGCGGCGAATACGGGACATCGGCGACCTATATGAGTGAGGTTGCGCTCGCCGGGCGGCGCGGCTTCTTCGGTTCTTTCCAATATGTGACGCTGATCGGCGGCCAGCTCCTCGCCTCGGCCGTCATCGTCATCCTCGAACTCTTGTTCAGCGACGAGGAAATGCGGGCCTGGGGCTGGCGGATTCCCTTCGTTGTCGGCGCTTGCGCCGCCGTCGTCGCCTTCTACCTCAGGCGCTCCCTGCACGAGACCTCGTCGGCGGAGACACGCGCCCGCAAGGAAGCCGGCTCGCTCATCGGCCTGCTCCGCCGGCATCCGCGGCCTTTCCTGACCGTGATCGGGTACACGGCCGGTGGCTCGCTGATCTTCTACACCTTCACCACCTACATGCAGAAATATCTGGTCAACACGGCACACATGGCCAAGGAGACGGCCAACGTCACCATGACGGCGGTGCTGTTTACCTATATGTGCATGCAGCCGCTCTTCGGCGCGCTTTCCGACAGGATCGGGCGGAAATGGTCGATGATGCTGTTCGGTGGCCTCGCGACACTGTGCACCGTGCCGCTCCTGACGGCGATCGGCAGCGTTGAGAGTCCGCTCTCGGCCTATATCCTGGTGGTGGCGGCGCTCGCGATCGTGTCCTTCTACACCTCGATCAGCGGGCTCGTGAAAGCCGAGATGTTTCCGGCCGAGGTCCGAGCGCTCGGGGTCGGCCTCTCCTACGCCATCGCCAATGCCCTCTTCGGCGGCTCGGCCGAGGCGGTGGCGCTCGCTTTCAAGGATGCAGGCCATGAGACCTGGTTCTTCTGGTACGTCACGGCGATGTGCGCGATTGCCTTCCTCACCGCCCTCACCATGCTCGCCAACCGGCCGACCTATCTGGCGGGCGAAGGCACGGAATAGGCGCTCCTGGAGCCCCATGCCTGAAAGCGCGGGCAGGGTTTCGGCGAAAACGGGGAGCAATGGCGCCAATTCTGCCTGGTGGCGCATGGGCATCCAGCCTGGACTTCCCGCCCGCTTGCTGGTGCAGCCCCAAGAGGCATCCTCGATGCCTCTTGGGATTGTCGATGGTGTCGAACAGACCGAGGATCCGGCGCGCCTCGCTCACCCGCCGATATTGGCTGCCGCCAGCACCGCCATGTTGACGAGATCGGTGTCCTTGGCGGCCAGCGGCACGATCTGCACCGACTTGTCGAGGCCGACCAGGATCGGGCCGATCACTGTGGCTCCGCCGAGCTCCTGCAGCATCTTGGTGGCGATCGAGGCGGAGTGGAAAGCCGGCATGATCAGCACATTGGCAGGTCCGGACAGGCGGCAGAACGGATAGAGCGCCATGGCCTCGCGGTTGAGCGCGACATCGGCCCCCATCTCGCCGTCATATTCAAAATCTACGCGGCGGCGATCGAGAATGCGCACCGCGTCGCGCACGCGCTCGGCCCGCTCGCCCTCCGGATGGCCGAAGGTGGAATAGGCGAGCATGGCCACGCGCGGCTCATAGCCCAGGCGCTTGGCCACCGAGGCCGCCTCGATGGCAATGGCGGCGAGTTCCTCCGAGGTCGGCATGTCATGCACGGCGGTGTCGGCCACCAGCACCGTGCGCCCACGCGCAATGGCGATGGAAAGGCCGAGGACGCAATGGCCGGGCTTGTCGCTGACGACGCGCCGGACATCCTCGAGGGCAATCGAATAGTTGCGGGTCAGGCCGGTGACCATGGCGTCGGCGTCGCCCATCGCCACCATGCAGGCGGCGAAATGGTTGCGGTCGATCGAGGCCAGGCGCACGCAGTCGCGCATCAAATAGCCCTGCCGCTGCAGCCTGTCATAGAGATATTGCGCATAGGCATTGGTGCGCGGCGAGATACGGGCGTTCTGGATCACCATGCCTTCGCGCAGCTCGACGCCGGCAAAGGCGGCAGCGGCCTCGACGCGATCCTCGCGGCCGACCAGGATGGCGGTGCCCAGCCCCTGGTTGACGAAGGAGGCTGCGGCGCGGATCACCGCCTCCTCCTCGCCTTCGGCGAACACCACCCGCTTGGGGGAGCGGCGAACCCGGTCGAAGATGCCGGCCAGCGTGCCGGCGACGGGATCGCGGCGGGCCGAGAGGGCCGCGCGATAAGCGGCAAGGTCGGCGATCGGCTTGCGGGCGACGCCGGTCTCCATCGCCGCCTTGGCCACGGCGACGGGCACCCGCGTCATCAGGCGGGGATCGAAGGGCGCCGGGATGATGTAGTCGCGTCCGAAGCGCGGCCGCGCGCCCTGATAGGCGCTCGCCACCTCATCCGGCACTTCCTCCTGGGCAAGCTCGGCAAGGGCCTGGGCTGCCGCCACCTTCATCTCCATGTTGATGGCGGTGGCATGCACGTCGAGCGCGCCCCGGAAGATGTAGGGGAAGCCCAGGACGTTGTTGACCTGGTTGGGATAGTCGGAGCGGCCGGTGGCGATGATGACGTCGTCGCGCACGGCGTGGGCCTCGTCGGGCGTGATCTCCGGATCGGGGTTGGCCATGGCGAAGACCACCGGATTGGGCGCCATGGAGCGCAGCATCTCGGTGGTAAGGGCGCCCTTGACCGACAGGCCGAAGAAGACGTCGGCGTCGTCGAGCGCCTCGGCCAGGGTGCGCCGGTCCGTCTCGGCGGCGTGGGCCGATTTCCATTGGTTCATGCCATCGGTGCGGCCCTTGTAGACCACGCCCTTGGTGTCGCAGAGCAGGACGTTGTCGGGCGCAAAGCCCATCGCCTTGACCAGCTCGACGCAGGCGATGCCGGCCGCCCCGGCGCCGTTGACCACCAGGCGGGTGGAGGTGATGTCACGCCCGGTCAGCTTCAGGCAGTTGAACAGGCCGGCAGCGGCGATGATCGCCGTGCCGTGCTGGTCGTCGTGGAAGACCGGGATGTCCATCAATTCCTTGAGGCGCTGCTCGATGATGAAGCATTCGGGCGCCTTGATGTCTTCCAGATTGATGCCCCCGAAGCTCGGGCCAAGATAGCGCACGGCGTTGATGAAGGCGTCGGGGTCCTTGGTATCGACCTCCAGATCGATCGAATCGACATCGGCAAAGCGCTTGAACAGCACGGACTTGCCTTCCATCACCGGCTTGGAGGCCAGTGCGCCGAGATCGCCGAGGCCGAGAATGGCGGTGCCGTTGGAGATCACCGCCACCATGTTGCCCTTGGCCGTGTAGTCATAGGCGACAGCCGGATTCTCCGCGATCGCCCGCACCGGCACCGCCACGCCCGGGGAATAGGCGAGCGAGAGGTCGCGCTGTGTCGCCATCGGCTTGGTCGGTACCACCTCCAGCTTGCCGGGCTTGCCTTGCGAGTGAAAGGCCAGAGCCTCCTGGTCGGTGAAGCTGGGGCGGGCTTGATTGGAGCGGACCGGGGTCGAGCCGACTGGACGCGGCGGTTTCTTATCCGTCATTGCGGGGGCGTTTCCATTATCAGGGGAACCGACCCTAAGCACAATTACGGGCTTCGTCCACGGACGATCCCGCGAAAGGCTGCTGTTCCTGCTGCTTCCACTTGGGGAAGAAAAAAGGGCAGGAACCGCGCTGCCGGCCTGTCGCGGTTCGCTGGGATATCAGGGCATCAGGCCGCCCGGCGGCCGTCGCGATAGCCCTCGAGCCGGCCTTTCAGCGTGTTGAGGTAATAGATCGCACGCCCGCGCTGGCCGCGCGCCCGGCTGACGACATAGCCCCCGAAGGAGCGCAGCATGTAGTTGAAGGAATAGAGTGTGCCCATGCGATGCTTGGCCAGGACATAGCCCATGCCGCGGCCATAGCCGCGCGCCTTCTGCTGCATGCGGACATCCATCATGTCGATACGGATCTCGGGATGATGGCCATAGATGGCGTGGTCATAATAGGAGCGATAGCCCCGCTCCAGCATGCGCAGCACGATGTCGGGCGCCTCGCAGGCCTGCCAGGGCGAGGTGGCGCCGACGCCGACATCCTCGTCATAACCGCCGACAGCCTCGAAGACTTCGCGCCGGCAGAAGGACACCCATTCGATCAGCGTGTCGAAGACATCGCGGGCGCCGGTCCAGCGTGCCCCCTCGGCAAAGCGGCCATTGATCGAGCGCCCGGTCTCGTCGGCGGCCCGGCCGTTGACGATGTCGGCGCCCGTTTCCGCGAAGGTCTCCAGCACCTTTTCCAGCAGCCAGGATGGGTAGGTGCAATCATCGTCCGGAAAGCCGAGAAGCTCGCCCTCGGCGACCTTGGCGCCATTGTTGCGTGCCCGGCTCGCACCCGGCACGCCGGGCGTGCGCAGATGGCGGATCGGAAAGGGACGCATCTTGCGCGCCAGCACCTCGGTAACCCGCTCGTCGCGATTCTGGTCGACGATGATCACCTCGAAATCCTTGAAGGTCTGGGTCTCCAGGCTGTCGAGCATCAGCGCGATCTCCTCGGAGCGTCCGAGCGTCGCCATTACCAGTGAAAAATGTACGGCCATCGTCTGCGCCTTGACCTACAATTTGAGAATCCGCGCAGGATCGAGTTGCCCCCGTACCAGATCCCACAGAGCTAGAAGATTGCCGGCGAGCCGTCCGCGCCGGTCGGTCCAAGGCTCCGGAAAGGCGCTCTTGACCAGATTGGAAGCCAGGTTTTCGATGCTGCCCTCCAGCGCACCGCGCAGGCTCATATTGCCCTTGCGCATGATGTAGACGCGGTTGGCGATCTGCGAATAGCCGAGCCGCCGGCCGGGGCTGCGCCCCCCCGACTTGGTGCCCAGATGCACGCCGCGCAGGCGCCCGCTCTTGACGATCCGGCCGAAGGGCGCGAGCTGCCGTGAGAAATCGACATCCTCGAGCCAGGCATAGAGCGGCAGCTTTTCGTCGAAGGCCAGGCCGTGCCGGCGCACCGGCTCGAGCCGCACCGCCATGTTGCAGCCATAGCCATTATAGACCGGCTCCAGCGTGTCCGCCGCGCGATTGGGGCCGGCCACCGCCAACCTGTCGAGGCCCTCGCGCATGCCGAGCCCCGCCCCCGGGGCGCCATCGGCGAGCACCGTGCCGGTGACCATCACCATGTCGGGATTTTCCACGAACAGCCTGACGGTCTCGGCCAGGAAATCGGGCGCGGGCAGGAAGTCGTCGTCGAAGAACATCACGATGTCCGCGTCGGTGGCGGCCATCAGGGCGTTGCGCTGATGCGGCAGGCCGACGGGACCCGCAATCATCTTGAGGCCCGGCACGATCTGCCGGAGGGCGGCCTCGTCGGCATCGGCAGGCTTGGCCGGGCAGATCAGGAAATCGTCGGGCCGGCGCTCCTGGCCCATCATCACACGCACGGTCTCGGTCAGCACATCCCGTCGGCCCGCCGTCGCGATTGCGACGGCAATCCGCATGTTCTCATGCGCCTTCACGCCGATCTCTCCATGATGCAGGTCTTCCTTGCCATCGCCGCGCATGTCATCAGGTCCTGAACCGAAGCCGTGCCCGCGACATGAGCTGGTCGACCAGGCCGGTCAGCCCAACTGCGTCACCGAACCAGCGTGCCATCAGATAGACACTGCCGACATAGGTCACCAGATAGACCGCGCCGGCAGCACCGATCCGGACCAGATTCATGACGATATCCGTGCTGTCTTGAAACAGGGTCGAGACATAGACCAGGAAAAGCGCACTGATCACCAGCGCTGCACAGGGCCCGACAAAGGCGGCAAGCTGGGCACGATAGCTCAACCCGATCATCGATTTCACCGCCATCATGGTCGAGACCAGCACCGCAAGCGTGGCAAGCGCCTTGGCGGCAATGGCTCCCATAACCCCGAAGCACAGGATACCGGCGATGGTGAGCGGCACGCGCACGGCAAACTCGACCAGATTCCTGAACGTGATCTGGCGCGACTTGTTGAGGCTGACGGCCAGGGGCGCCATCGGCAGCGCCGGAATGGAGCCGATGCAGGCCAGGGCGATGCCGGTAAGGATGGGGGCGGCCTCGGCCCATTGCGGGCCGAGAAAGACATGGATCAGGTGCTCGGCCATGATGGCGCCGAAGCAAAGGATCGGCGCCATCAGCAGGAAGATGCCGACGCTCGCCTTGAGATAGCTGTTCCGAAGGCCGCCATTCTGATGCGCATTGACGAAGGCCACGTTCAGCGGCGTTCCGAGCGGGGCAGCCAGGACCTGGAACGGCAGCGAGGAAAGATCGTTGGCCATGACATAGCGCCCGAAGGCGGCGGGCGGAATGAAACGGGGCAGGATGAAGCGATCCGTCTGCCAGTTGATGGCCGACAGGATCTGCGACATCAGGTTCCAGGTCAGGATGTCGGCAAAGACCGGCCAGGCCTTCAGCGTCAGGCGTGGGCGCATCGGTGCGAGCCAGTAGGAACCGACCAGGGCCACAAAGGCCACCAGAATGGTTCCGAGCGCGATCGACCAGTAGCTTCGCGTCAGGATGGCCACGATAATTGCGGTGGTCACGGCAATGGTCTTGCTGGTGATGTCGAGCCCGGCCTGGCGGCGGAAATCCATGCGCCGGTTGAATTCCACCAGCATGGGGCTGACGCAGCCGCGCATGGCCGGCGCCAGGGCCAGGCTCATCACCAGGGGCACCAGCCGGGGCTCGCCATAAAAGAAGGATATCGGCCAGGCGCAGAGAATGAAGAAGCCGGCAATGATCAGTCCGCGCAGGGCTCCCAGCGTGAAGGCGGTGTTGTAGACCTCCGCGGTCGGCTCGGGAACGCGCAGCATGGCAGCGCCGAGCGGCAGTTCCATCACGGCCTCGACGATGAAGATCAATGTCATCGCCATCGCGACCAGGCCGAAATCGCTGGGTCCGAGGAAGCGGGCCAGCACGATCAAGGCAACGAAATCCACCGACTTGCCGGCAAGCCGCGCTCCGGCGGTCCAGGCACCGGCCTTGGCCGTCTGTTTCGAAAGTGCGCCGATTTCAGCCCTCATGGCGGCACAGGCCCCCCTCTGCCTGCCCTCGTAAGGCCCAAGCAGTTTCGAAGCCGGCGCCGGAAGTTCCGCGGTGCCATTGAGGGTGTGCGATCAGGATCATCATCGAGGTTGAATTGTATGGAACGTGGATATCACGGCGCGACGACCGGAGCCTTTCATCAGCGAACAAAAATCTCGAGCTGGGGGTTCGTCCCCCAGACCGAATATCAAAACAAGTCGTGGCTTATCCGGCCGCGGATGACCGCCGATGATGACGGCTGCTACCAGCGATAGCTATTTTATGCAAAGGCCTCGCAGCCTGACAGCTATCCATTCGAAGGATCGCCAAAAGGGAACCACTCCCCCTTTTGGGAGGTGGTCCGCGCCGCACCCTCTGGGCTATCCTCAGGCAGCTCGGCAAAGACCTGGCGGCTCCCAATCATCACACATCAGCAGCCCGTTGCAACGCTCCGTCGACGGAGCACCCGCGAGCCTGAAAGGAATTCGTACCCATGAGTCCCATCACCCGGCGCCTGTTCCTGGCCCTTCCCGCCCTGGGCCTGTCCGCCGCACCGGCATGGGGACAAGCCGTACCGGACCTCAGCGGCTACAAGCTCATCTTCAGGGACGAATTCGAGGGAACCGAGCTCGACCGCGACAAATGGCATATCGGCACCAACCCCAAGGGCGAGCAATGGGGCTCGGACAGCTATTTCGTCACAGCCAGCCAGGCGGACGCCGAGTTGTTCGGCCAGGTCTACCAGGTCGCGGACGGCAAGCTGCGGATCCGGGCCAATCACAAGGCCGACTTTGCCGATCCCACCGGCTGGAAGCGCAAATGGTATTCCGGCATGATCAGCACGGCTTTTCCCAACGGCAAGCCGCCAAGCGCAGCGTTTCGGCGAGGCTATGTCGAGGTCCGCCAGAAGTTCCCGGCCGGAAAGGGCGTGTGGCCTGCCAATTGGGCCCTCAACCTGAAATCGCAGACCCCTGAGGGCGATCCGCTCGGCTCCATCGAGATCGACGGGCTGGAAGCCTATGGCGTCGACATGACCATCTTCCACACCATCGTCCACAATTGGGGAAACAAGACATCTTCCCCCGCCATGTCGCAAAAGCTTCCCGACCTGAGCGCCGATTTCCATACCTATGGCTATCTGGTGGGCGACAACGAGGTTTCCGCTTTTCTCGACGGCAAGCTCGTCCACACGGTTTCGCTGTTGCGGGCTGACAGCGTCGACCGTTTCTTCTGGATGTTCAACCTGGCCATGGGCGGCGGCTGGCCGATCAGCGTTCCCGAAAGCGGCTATTACGACATGCTGATCGACTATATCCGCATCTATTCCAAGGATCCGGACGCGGTGGCCATCAACCCATGACCTCTAACCCATGACCTCTAACTCATGACCTGGGCCCTGGCGGGCCTGACGGCCTCTGCTGTCTGCCTTCTGGCCCCTGAATCGAGGTCGCAGGTGGCGCAGGCAATGCCGGCCAGCATGTAGAAGGGCAGGCCGAGATCGATCAGGGTACCCGAGATCGTGGCCATGATCAGGCCTACGAGGCAGCCGATCCGCACGGCGGCTCGCAGCTGGATCGTGGCCCAATCAAGGGGACGGATAGCGGGCTTGAACAGCACCATCAGGATGAAGATCCCATAGGTGAGTGCGCCGATGGCGCCGAGATTGGCCAGCACTGCCAGCGGGAAGCTCGAGGCGCGCACCGTGCCGATGCCGGCTCCCAGCCCATAGGTCGCGAAGAATGTTTCGAGCGCCGTCTGGTTCCACATGCCGCGCTCCGCCGCAGACTGGCTCGTTCCCTTGTTGAGCACGAAGTCCTGCATCATGCCGTAGATCGTTTCTGCCAAGGTGGGGGTGAGCAGTACGGCTGCGACGATGACGGCAAGCAGCAGGGGTGCGAAAGCCAGATAGGCATAGACGCTGCGCGGCAGGGGCCCGCCGCGCACCAGGCGCAGCAGGGACTCCGCATAGAGGATCGCCAGCACCACCGGCAAGGCGACATAGCCGCTGGTGGAAGTGCAGAAGATCACCAGGAGCAAGTTGATCAGCGCCAGCCAGAATGTGAGTTGAGGGCGGATATTGCCGAGCCAGAGCCGGAGGGCAAAACTGCCGGCCCACATCGACGACGAGGCAAAGGCCGCGGCCTCGGTGAAGGAGCCGTTGATGCGCTTGAGCCCGTTGACCACCGTGTCGTCATGCATGGTGTAGGTGGTGTTGCGCATGAAATCGAGCAGGAAGGCGGTTCCCGTCCAGAAGGTGGCGAGATCGACGACCGCGAAGAAAATATTGAGGGCGCAATAGGCCACCACGGCATTGGTGACGGCCTCCAGGCCTTCCCTGGTCCGGGCAACGATGTAGCAGATCAGAAAGCAGACGATGTCGCCGATGAAGTAGACGCTCTGCGTCAGATTGCCGGTGGTGGGAGAAAGCGGCACCAGAATGGGCGCAGAGCCACCGTCAGAGGTGGCACCGATGGCGGCGACATAGGAGGCACCGGCGAAGAAGCGCGGCAGGATGAAGGCGCCGACAATGCCGACAGCCGCGGTCGCGACGAACCAGAATCCCTCACGCGGAAAGGTGAGGCGTGCCGTGACGACCGACCAGGTGCCTGGACGTGTCAGCACGGATGCTGCCGTGAACCCCAGCAGCAGATGGGCCGGCTGGATGGTGGTGCCCGCCAGGATGAGCGCGGCGGAGGAACCGAAGATCATGCAGGGAATGAGCATGGAAACGCCGAAAACCGGCCCTCGTCTCAAAGCGAGGATTCCGAGCAGAATGAAGAAGACACCAATGGGTTCCAAACTCACGCGAGGCCCTTTCCGTCTGCCCCTGGCAGAGCTCGTTCCAGCGGAAACGCGCCTTGCCCTCAGTCCTCGCTTCGGCCGCCACTCGAACCGCGGCATGCTTGTGTTCCGGCCCGGGAAAAACGTTCCGGAATGGCCCCGCTGGTGCAAAAATGCCGGCACGGTTTGCGCCATCGGGACAGTATCACATCATGGCGCCCGATGATTCCAGTTCATGCGCCCACCGAAATATGGCAACCGCCGCGGCGATACCGGCCCGATGGAGCTGATCCAGCGGGCTCTTCTAGACAATGGCGCCGGCAGCCGACAGATATCCATTCGACGGATATCACACAGAAGGAGCCCCCTCCCTTTAGCCAAGTGGCCCGCGGCGCGCTTTTATGGATTATTCTCAAATCGTCTTGGCCATGATGCCGCCGGTTTCGAATGTCGAAGCTTGGCGGAGGGATCTTGCCACAGCGGTCAGCCCCGGCGACGCAACCACTCCATGGCGACGAGCCCTTCGCAAGCCGCATCGACAAGAAACTGTTTGGCGTTTTCCATTTCCGACGAGAGCTGGCCTTGCGCATCCTGCATGTCTTGAATCATACACGCCGCCTCAACGGGCATGTGCACCTCACCATCGATCTCGCCTGCATGCAGGCACAGCTCGGCCATGAGGTGGCCATTGCCAGCGGCGACGGCGATTTCGACGCCTTGCTGGCTGCCCATGGCGTGGAGATCATCCGGATCGACCAGCGCCAGAAGCCCCTGGTTGCGCTGCGGGCGGTCGCCGCTCTCACCCGGCTGCTGCGTTCGCGCCGTTTCGACATCGTGCATGCCCATATGATGACGAGCGCGGTGCTGTGCTGGCCGGCCTGCAAGGCTGCGGGTGTGCCGCTGATCACCACTGTCCACAACGAGTTCGCGCGCAGCGCCGTCGCCATGGGCGTGGGCCGGCGGGTGATTGCCGTGAGCGACGCCGTCGCCCGTTCGATGGCCAAGCGCGGCATCCCGGCTTCCCGCATCCGCACCGTGCTGAACGGGAATATCGGCTCGCCGCGCCTCTCGGCGCCGGCCGGCCCGCCTGCGGCGCTTGGCACGCCCTCGATTCTCTATGTCGGCGGCCTGCACCCGCGCAAGGGGGCGCCCGTCCTGCTGCGGGCCTTCGAGCGGGTCGCCAGGGAAGTTCCCGGGGCCTCGCTCCATTTCGTCGGCGACGGCCCGCACCGCGCCGAATACGAGGCCGTGGCCGCGGCCATGCCATGCGCAGCGGCGATCACCTTTCACGGTGGCTGGGACGACCCGCGGCCTTTCTTCAGGGGAGCGGATGTCTTCGTGCTGCCCTCCCTGGCCGAGCCGGCCGGACTGGTGCTCTCCGAGGCCAGCGAGGCGGGCTGCGCCATCGTCGCTTCCAATGTCGGCGGCGTGCCGGAAATGCTGGATGGCGGCAAGGCGGGGCTGCTGGTACCGCCCGATGATCCCGCTCGCCTGGCCGAGGCCCTGGTCTCCCTGCTCGTCACCCCCGGTGCCCTGCAGGACGGCAAGAGCCGTGCACACGCAAATGCCGCGCGCATGACGCTGGACCGCGTGGTCGAGGAGACCTTTGCGGTCTATCGCGAATGCCTGCCGGCCTCAGCCCCAGGTCAGCGGATCGAGGCCTAGATAGAAGTCGAGCCGCTGCCTGTCCGGTCGCTGCAGCCCGAGCACCTCGAACAGGCTGGCGAAGGCCGCTTCGGCCTGCTCCGGGCCGGACCAGCTCTCGCCGGCATTGGCCAGCATCAGCGCAAGGTCGACATAGCGATCCGCCGTGCCGAGGCGGCCGAGATCGATCATGCCGGTGCAGCGCAACGTAGCGGGATCGACCATGAAATTGGGCATGCAGGCATCGCCATGACAGATGACGCGATCCCTCATCTCTTCCGCGAGACGCTGTTCGCGCTGCGCCTCGAGCACAAGCAGGAGATCGGCTGGTACCTCCTCCCGCTGCTCCGGCGGCAGGAAATCCGGATTGACGGCACCGCGCGCCACCACGTCAGCTGCGCGCGCCAACATGGTCGACAGGCCGCGTTCGAACGGGCAATCCTCGATCGCCAGCGCGTGCAGCGCGCCGATGCGGGCCGCGATCGACGGCCAGGCCTGCAATAGCTGATCGCCGTCGAGATCGCTCGCCGGTACGCCGGCTATGGCGCTGGTGACCAGGCAGGCGCCCTCCTCCCCTGCGCGCCAGTCGAGCACTTCCGGAGAGCCGAGCTTGAAGCGGCTCAGCCACTCGACCCGCCGGCGCTCCGCCTCCAGCGCGCTGGCGCCACGGCCCTGTGATAGTTTGGCGAAGGCCCCGCCATCGCTGCGACGATAGACGCTGTCGCCCGACTCACCGTGGCTGACCGCCAGCCATTCTCTTCCCAAGGGAAGGGCAGGCAACAGGCTGGGGGCATTGGCGGTCGAAGGCATGGCGAATCGCTCCAAATTGGGGGCCGTGACCATAATGCAGAATAGGGCCACGGCTGGGCCGGTGCGCCGCGACCCCGATGCCCCTGGGGCGATTCCTGTCGGATGCCACGGGAAGGAGACTTGCTCATGGAGTTGACCATTCGTCCCCTCACCGCCGAGCTCTGGCCCGATTTCGAGGCCCTCTTTGGCGAGAATGGCGCGAGATCCGGCTGCTGGTGCATGTATTGGCAGATCGGCAGTCTCTACCGACGGCGAGCCCCCACCCAAAATCGCGCCGCCTTCCGGTCCGTGGTCGAGACCGGGCCGCCGCCGGGCCTGCTGGCTTTCGCCGACGCAAGCCCCGTCGGCTGGTGCCAGATCGGGCCACGCCCATCCATCCCCCATATCGACCGCGTCTGGCGGCTGCGATCGCCGATCACAAACCGGTCTGGTCGGTATCCTGTCTCTACATCGCCAAGGGGATCCGCCGGCGGGGCGTCGCATCGCGCCTGATCGAGGCCGCAATCGATTTCGGCCGCGCCGGCGGGGCCACCACCATCGAAGCCTATCCGATCGACCGGCGCCTTTCGCCTTCCTCTTCCTCGACCGGTTTCGTGACCACCTTCGAGCGGCTCGGTTTCCGGTATGCTCCCTCCCCGACGCCGGAGCGGCCGATCATGCGCCTCGACCTCGGGCAGGCCTCTAGCTGAATGCCCCCATTGGTTCGCAAGGGTTTTTGCCCTATATCAAGGGCCTTCAATCAATCGGAACCACCATGTCTGGCCTCGCCAACCGCCCCTATCTGAAGATGAACGGCATCGGCAACGAGATCGTCGTGCTCGATCTCACCGACGGGTCGCATGCCGTGACGCCGGCGGAAGCCCGTGCCATCGCGGCGCATGAGCCGTTCGATCAGCTGATGGTGCTCTATCCGCCGCAACAGGCGGGGAGCGACGCCTTCATGCGCATCTTCAACGGTGACGGTTCCCAGTCCGGGGCCTGCGGCAACGGCACGCGCTGCGTCTCCTGGTATCTGATGCCGGTGCTCGGCAAGGACCGCCTCATGCTGCAGACGCCGACCAGCCTGGTCGAGGCCCGGCGTGCGGAAGCGGATTTCACCGTCGATATGGGCCCGCCGGCCCTGGACTGGCAGGCGATCCCCCTCGCCCGGGACGCCGGCGATACCAGGGCGATCGACTACGCCTATGGCCTGGCTGGGGCTCCCGTCCTGCAATCACCGAGCGTGGTGAACATGGGCAATCCCCACGCCGTGTTCTGGATCGACCGCGACCCGGCCGAGATCGATCTCGCCACCATCGGCCCGGCCATCGAGCACGATCCCCTGTTCCCCGAGCGGGTGAACGTCTCGATCGCCCAGGTCCGCGACAGCGGCCATATCGTGCTGCGCGTGTGGGAGCGCGGCGCCGGCCTCACCCGCGCCTGCGGATCGGCTGCCTGCGCCACTGGCGTCGCTGCGGCTCGGCTCGGTTACACCGGGCGCAGGACTCGCATCAGCCTGCCGGGCGGCGACCTCCGGATCGAATGGCGCGAGGCCGATGGCCACGTGCTGATGACCGGGGCAGCGGAACTCGAACATGAGGGCCGCTTTGCGGCCTCCTGGTTCGCCGACGCGGCATGACCGAGATCGTCACCTTCGGCTGCCGCCTCAATATTCACGAATCGGAGGCGATGAAGACGGTCATCGGCTCGCGCGACGACCTGACCGTGATCAATTCCTGCGCGGTGACGGCCGAGGCGGCGCGCCAGGCCAGGCAGGCCATCCGTCGGCTCAAGCGTGAGAATCCGCAACGACGGATCGCCGTCACCGGCTGTGCCGCACAGATCGATGCCGACCGTTTCACCGCCATGCCGGAAGTCGACTTCGTGGTCGGCAATGCCGAAAAGCTGAAAGCCCGGACCTGGGCCTTCCTGACCGAGACTTCGGGCATGCTGGTCACCTCGGACATCATGGCGGCCGACGACATCGCCTTGCCTGAGATCGAGCGTTTCGAAGGCCGTGCCCGCGGCTTCGTGCAGATCCAGAATGGCTGCGACCACCGCTGCACCTTCTGCATCATTCCCTTCGGCCGCGGCAATTCGCGCTCCCTGCCGCCGGAGATGGTGATCGCGCAGATCCGCCGCCTGGTCGAGGCCGGCTACAAGGAAATCGTTCTGACCGGGGTCGACCTCACCAGTTATGGCCCCGACCTACCCGATCCCCTGCCCCTGGGCTCGCTGGTGCGTCGTATTCTGCGCGAGGTGCCGGACCTGCCGCGCCTGCGCCTGTCGTCCATCGATTCGATCGAGGCAGACGCCGATCTGATGCGGGCCCTGGCCGAGGATGACAGGCTGATGCCGCATCTGCATCTGTCGCTCCAGGCCGGCGACGATCTCATTCTCAAGCGCATGAAGCGCCGGCATTTGCGCCGGGATGCGATTCGCTTCTGCGCCGAGGCCCGGCGCCTCCGGCCCGACATCGTGTTCGGCGCCGATTTGATCGCCGGTTTCCCCACCGAGGACGAGGCGATGTTCACCCGTTCGCTCGATCTCATCGAGGAGTGCGGCATCACCTATCTGCATGCCTTCCCCTTCTCGCCGCGGCCCGGCACGCCGGCGGCGCGTATGCCACCCGTCGACGGTGCCGAGGTGAAGCGCCGCGCCGCCCGCCTGCGGGAGGCCGGCGACCGGGCGATGGCACGCTTTCTTGCCAGCGAAACCGGCGAGATCCGCGAGATCTTGATGGAGCGCGGCGGCATCGGCCGCACTGCTCAATTCGCCGCCGTGCGGCCCGACAGGCCCGCGGCCCCGGGCAGCTTCATGCGCGTGCGGGTCGAGGGGCAGCAAGGCCGGGAATTGCTGGCGACGGCGTTGTAGGCCGCGTCTCGGCATTGTCTTCGAAGCACGAACCTGCCGGCGAATGGCCGCACGTCGCCATATCCGCATCCTGGGAACCGGGAGGGCGTCAAGAGCGGGCAGCCACGATGTCGGCGCTCCGCACGACACAATTGCGCCATGTCTGATTCATCGACCATTCAGCCTGGGCAGGCCAAGATAGCTTCAACAGCACTGGCGTCGGCAAGATTTACGTAACGTTTACCTTGTTAGAATGCGCTCGAGAGATTCTGTGCGCATGATGGACTCGCCG
Source organism: Labrys sp. 22185 (assembly GCF_052045555.1). Taxonomy (NCBI): domain Bacteria; kingdom Pseudomonadati; phylum Pseudomonadota; class Alphaproteobacteria; order Hyphomicrobiales; family Xanthobacteraceae; genus Labrys; species Labrys sp. 22185. Next base: position 57,331 of record NZ_JBQEPH010000011.1, read on the forward strand.
ACTGGAGCCTCGTGCCGAAACGTGGACGCCGGTCTTCGGCGGAAACGCGACAACAACCCACGGCATCGGGCCCGAACCCGAATTCGGGTCCGGCGCTGCAAACGGCCCCGGAGACCGGCGTGACGATTTCGCATTTCTTTCGATCGGCGCTCGGCGCCAGCCTTTTCCTTACAGCCGGCCTGACGCCTTCCCTGGCAGCCGCGGCCAGCGCCAGGACGGCGATCAATTACGGTGTCACCCTTGCCGGCTTCCCCATCGGCACGGCGAATCTCGCCATCAATCTGAGCGACGGCGGCCCCTACAAGATCGACGCCTCCGCCAAGGTGGGTGGCCTGATCCGCCTGATCAGCGACGGGCGCGGCTCGGCTTCCTCTTCGGGAAAGCTCGGCTCCAGCCAGGTCCGCCCGACGGCCTATACCCTCACCTCGGTGGCGGGCAAGAAGCCGCAATCGGTGCAGATGGCTCTCGCCGGCGGCAATGTCACCGCCCTGCAGTTGCAGCCCGACCTGCCGCCGCGCAAGGATCGCGTGCCGCTCACGGACGCCAACAAGCACGGCGTGATCGACCCGCTTTCGGCCGTGCTGGTACCCGTGACCGGCGGCCAGGCCCTCGATGCCGCGGCATGCCGACGTTCACTCCCGGTGTTCGACGGAGCGCAGCGTTTCGATATCAAGCTGTCCTATGCCCGTACCGAGCAGGTCAGCGGCAAGGGCTACGCCGGCCCCGCCATCGTCTGTTCGGCGCGCTATGTGCCGATCGCCGGCCACCGGCCTTCGCGCTCCCAGACCAAATTCATGGTCGAGAACCGCGACATCGAACTATGGCTTGCACCGATCGGCGAGACGCATGTACTCGCGCCGTTCAAGATCATCATCGGTACCCAGATTGGACGCCTGACCCTCACCGCCTCTCGTTTTGGCGGCGATGCAGATTGAGCCGGATGGGGCTGTGCCGAAACGAAACATCGAGGTTAAGCCTGATGTCGGCCCATTTCGGCACTGGCCTATTTCAATCATCCCCACGGATCGGGATTTCATCGTCCTTAGCCGACTATCGACTGGTCCGCGTCAGCCTTATGACGAGCCGTTTCCTGTCTGGGATCGGCATCTTCTCCAGGCATTCGAGGCAGAACTGCCGCGTATAGCGATGTTCTTCTCCTTCCAAACCCATTAACGCCCCTCGGCCAGGCAGTCGTTCGACCGATCTGAGCCGCCCGATTCGTCGGTGATTCGTTCAGGGTTTGGCTGCATTCCTCGCCCTGATTAACGAGAAGAGATCGGCCTTAAGTTGCCGGCTTAGTTTCTTGTTAGCCATGACCGCGGCGAGTGCAGACAGAAAACGCTCATGAAGCCGCGATGCTCGAACTCGCTGTCCGTGCGCGGGTGCATCCAACGACTGCCAAATCAGCTTCGTTGGGACACCTCGATCCCAAGCCGTGATCCAGGCTCAGCCGTTCGCCTCTCGAACGGACTTCGCCCGATTGTAGTCAGTCGATCTCGAAGACGCCCGTGACCGGCACGTGGTCCGAAGGCTTTTCCCAGCCACGGGCTTCGCTGAGAATCTCGATCGACCGGGCCGTGCCGGTCAGGCTCGGGCTCGCCCAGATATGATCGAGCCGCCGGCCGCGATTGGAGGCAATCCAGTCGGCCGCGCGATAGCTCCACCACGTATAGAGTTTGGCCGGCTCGGGCGTGAACTCGCGCATCAGGTCGATCCAGCCGCCAACGGCGATCATCGCCTTCATCGCTTCGGTTTCGACCGGCGTATGCGAGACGACGTCGAGTAGCTGCTTGTGGCTCCAGACATCATGCTCGAAAGGCGCGATGTTGAGGTCTCCCACCAGCAGGGCACGACCATTGGCTTGCGGAAAATCACCGGCAAACCACTCATGCATCTCCGCGAGAAAATCGAGCTTGTGGCCGAATTTCGGATTGAGCTCGCGGTCGGGAATGTCCCCGCCCGCCGGCACGTAGAAGTTGTGAACGGTGAGCGGCTGCTTCAGGCCGGCTTCAGCCCCAAGGCGGATCGAAATATGCCGGGCGTCGCCCTTCTGGCAGAACTCACGCTTGTCGACCATCTCGAAGGGCAAGCGCGAAAAGATCGCTACGCCGTGATAGCCCTTCTGCCCATTGAAGGCGATATGCTCGAAACCGAGCTTACGCACATCGTTGAGGGGAAACTTGCCATCCTCGACCTTGGTTTCCTGCAGGCAGAGGATGTCCGGGTTTTTCTCCCTCACCAAGCGCTCGACCAGCCCCATGCGCAGACGAACCGAATTGATATTCCAGGTGGTGAGGGTGATCTGCATGGAAAAAACACTCGGGTGAGGGTGGGCCGCCACGCCCGGCGTGGCATGTCTGTTTGGGGGGATAACCGCCGGGTAGGCAGCGTCTCCGGGTTGACCGCAGCCGATCATGGCGGACCCATCTCCTCGCTAGGTCTGAGGATCGGTCCGGCTGCGACCAGAAAGAAGTTGGCAGCTACGGCCCTCGATCCGATTCCGAAAACCGACCGGACCCATAGGCTTTGCTATCTTGTCGCTTTTCCGAAAGCAGGATGAGCTTCCGGCCGGGATGGGCTAGCCACGCAAGCGGCGGCAGAGATCGTCGAGTTGCTCAAGCGATTTGTAGCGAATCTTCAACTCGCCTCCATCGCCGCGATGATCGAGCACGACCTTGAGACCGAGCACGTCCGAGATGGTCCGCTCCAGCGCAATCGTATCGGGGTCCTTCTCGACGCGGCTGCGCGCCCGCAAGGTCTTGCCGGCACTTTGCGACTGGTCCTGCACGATACTCTCGGCATCGCGCACCGACATGTTCTCGTCGATGATCAGTCGGGCCACGCTTTCGGGATCGGAGACCGACAGGAGGGCACGGGCATGCCCGGCCGTCAGTTTGCCGCTTACGACATTGACCTTGATCGCATCGGGAAGCTTGAGCAGACGAAGCGTGTTTGCCACATGGCTACGGCTCTTGCCGATAACCTTGGCAAGATCATTCTGGGAATAGGAGAATTCCTCGATCAGACGATCATAGCCAATCGCTTCTTCGATGGCGTTGAGGTCGGCACGCTGGACGTTCTCGATAATCGCAAGTTCGAGCGCTTCCTTATCGGAAGCTTCGACAATCGTTACGGGTACATCATGAAGTTCGGCCCGCTGCGCAGCACGCCAGCGCCGTTCGCCCGCGATGATCTCATAGGCATCCATGCTGCCGGCAACAGCGCGAACCAGGATAGGCTGAATGATGCCTTTCTCACGGACAGAATTGGCGAGATCCTCGAGTTCTTCCTCGCTGAAATTCTGCCGTGGATTCTTGGGGTTAGGCCGCAGGAAGCCCGTCGGCACCCGGCGTTGGCCGCGAGCCCGTTCAATCGCCGCCCCCTCCTCGCCAGCGTCGCCGATCAAGGCGGCCAGGCCGCGCCCCAGGCGCGGACGCATTCTATCATCAGAAGTCATGATCGCTCCTTACGCAGCACGCAACAATTTCTCGCGCTGAATCACTTCGGAGGCGAGACGAACATAGGCCTGGCTACCCGGGCATTTGAGGTCATAGAGCAGCGAAGGCTTACCATAGGACGGCGCTTCCGAGACACGAACATTGCGCGGAATGACCGTTTGATAGACTTTCTCACCCAGGAAATCGCGCACATCCGCCATGACCTGCCCAGAGAGATTGTTCCGAGCATCATACATGGTCAGCACCACACCGTGAATGCTGAGATGGGGATTGAGCGAATTGCGCACCTGCTCCACCGTACGCAGCAGCTGCGACAACCCTTCCAGAGCAAAGAATTCACATTGCAGGGGCACCAGGACCGCATCTGCAGCTGCCATGGCATTCACCGTGAGAAGATTGAGTGAGGGCGGGCAATCCACCAGGACATAGGAGCAGGGAAAATCACTCGACGAAGCCAAGGCGTGAATGGCCTTGCGCAGACGGAATGCACGATCGCGCTCACCGGCGATTTCAAGCTCGACCCCGAGCAAATCCATATTGGAGGGCGCCAGATGCAGCCGTGGCACCACGGTTTCGACGATCGCAGCACGCAGATCGCAATCACCGACCATCACATCATAAGTGGTCCGCACGCGCTGCTTCATGCCGATACCAAGACCCGTAGAAGCATTGCCCTGGGGATCGAGATCGATGATCAGCACATCTTCGCCGATTGCGGCGAGGGCCGTGCCGAGATTGATGGCTGTCGTGGTCTTGCCAACCCCACCCTTCTGATTGGCAATAGCGAGAATACGCGGCAACGTCATGGCACCCATCTTTCCTGCAGCCCAAAGCGTGGAAACGGCATCTAAATGTCACCCGCCCAGGCGCTTTATCGCGGTTTTGATCGAAACAATCTGCCCGGTCGAGTCAGTAAGGCTCGGTATCAATTCCGCCTGGATATTCCAATATTTAGTTGCCTGGGTCAATTCCTGCCCTACATCTTGTCCCTTGAGAAACAGCGCCTGCGCGCCCGTTTTCAACAGCTCCTCGCTATAGTCGAGCAATTCTGGTAGCGATGCCAGAGCGCGCGCCGTGATCATATCCGCGCCGTCCGACCAGCCGGATACGAAATCTTCGATTCGAAGGGCATGCACTGTCGCGGGCGCGTTGGTTATGCGGGCCACTTCTCGCAGAAAGGAGGCCTTGCGTCCGTTCGACTCGACGAGATGCACTCGAAATCCCGGGATGGACTTGTTCGCTATTGCCAGGACCATGCCGGGAAAGCCGGCACCACTGCCGAGATCAACAACCGTCCTGGCATGGCCCAGCAGAGGAAGCAATTGAGCGCTGTCGGCTATATGCCGGGTCCAGACTTGCGAGAGGGTGGACGGCGCCACCAGATTCTTGACCCTTTGCCAGCGTTGCAGGGCATCGACATAGAGGTCAAAGTCTCCAACTGTTTCACGTGAAACAGGGAGGGATCGCAAGGCTGCTTGGCGGTCAGTGTCCAGAGTCATGCCCGGACCATGGCTGATCCGGCTTCTGGAGGCAAGCAAGACCTGGAGTAATCCAACGCTACGGCTAGCCCGAACCGTGTGGGTTTGAGAACGCTCGCTCGTCAGCCACCTGCCTCAACCCGGCTGCGCTCCCTCATACTTCGAGCGGTTCGATCGACGTTCTCGAAGTTATTCGATACGAGTCCGAATCGATCAAAGGACTGCTCTTGCCTGCTTGCGCTTGCGTAGCGCTGCCAGCAGAAGGGTGGTTGCCGCCGGCGTGATACCGTCGATCCGGCTCGCCTGGCCAATGGTCCGCGGTTGCACGCTGGCGAATTTCTGCCGGGTCTCGTTGGAAAAGCCGACGACAGCCTGGAAGTCAAAATCACTAGGAATTTCAATGTCTTCGTCACGGCGAAAGGCCGCCACATCCGCCTTCTGCCGCTCCAGATAAACAGCATATTTGGCTTCGATCTCGACCTGCTCCAGCACCGTCCCCTCGAACTCGGCCGCCTCAGGCCACAGCCGGGCCAGATCGGAGAAACCGACATTGGGATAGGCGAGGAGATCGAAAGCGGAGCGCCTGACGCCGTCGCGGTTGATATGGATGCCGGCAACCTCGGCCTGGTTCGGCGTCACCGAAACGGATCGGCTCCAGACCAGGGCCGCGTCGAAGGCGGCCTGCTTGGCCTTCCAGGCCCGTTGCCGCTCCGCCCCGACCAGGCCGAGGGCGAGGCCGCGGTCGGTCAGGCGCCGGTCGGCATTGTCGGCCCGCAGGGTCAGGCGATATTCGGCCCGCGAGGTGAACATGCGATAGGGCTCGCTGACGCCGCGGGTAACCAGGTCGTCGATCATCACGCCGATATAGGATTCGTCGCGGCGGAAGCTCACGCCTTCACCGCCAGCGGCCCGGCGGGCTGCATTCAGGCCAGCAACCAGGCCCTGCGCACCCGCTTCCTCATAGCCGGTGGTGCCATTGATCTGCCCGGCCAGGAACAGCCCACGTACCCGCCGCGCCTCCAGCGTGGCGTCGAGCTCGCGCGGATCGATATGGTCATACTCGATGGCATAGCCGGGCCGGATCATCCGAACCTTCTCCAGGCCCGGAATGGTCACCAGCATGGCCTGCTGCACATCCTCGGGAAGGGAGGTCGAGATGCCGTTCGGGTAGACGGTGCGATCGTTCAAGCCTTCCGGCTCCAGGAAGATCTGGTGGCCGTCCCGCTCGCCAAAGCGTACCACCTTGTCCTCGATCGACGGGCAATAGCGCGGGCCCCGGCTTTCGATCTGCCCCGAATAGATTGGAGCCCGGTGGATGTTGTCCTGGATGACCTTGTGGGTTTGCGGCGTGGTGCGGGTAATGCCACAGGAAACCTGCGGATTGGGCAGCTGTGTGGTCAAGGTCGAAAAGGGTTCCGGCGGCTCGTCGCCGGGCTGCATCTCAAGCGAAGCCCAGTCGATGGTTCGGCCATCGAGACGGGCCGGCGTGCCCGTCTTCAGCCGTCCCAGCTCGAAACCGATACGGGCAAGGGTCCGGGAAAGGCCGAGTGCCGGAGCCTCGCCGACACGGCCCGCCGCAATCCTGGTATCGCCGATATGGATGATGCCGCTCAAAAAGGTTCCCGTGGTCAGGACAACCGATCCGCATCCGAATCGATCACCCTTCGTGCTCGTGACAGCCCGGACCCGACCATCCATGATCTCGATATCATCGACTTCCGCCTCGATCACGGTCAGATCGGCCTGCTCGGCAATCGCCGCCTGCATGGCGGCCGCGTAAAGGGCTCGGTCCGCCTGTGCCCGCGGCCCGCGCACGGCGGGTCCCTTGCGGCGGTTGAGCACGCGGAACTGAATGCCGCCCTGATCGGCGACCCGTCCCATCAAACCATCGAGCGCGTCTATCTCGCGTACGAGATGTCCCTTGCCGAGCCCGCCGATCGCGGGGTTGCAGGACATGGTGCCGATGGTCTCGGCTCGATGGGTGATGAGAGCCGTCCGGGCGCCAAGCCGTGCAGCGGCCGCCGCCGCCTCGCAGCCGGCATGGCCGCCACCCACCACGATCACATCGAATTGCCGGTTCATCATCGAATCCATTCGCCCGCCATCCGCGGCTTCGAACGCCCATTCGTCATTGCAAACGCAGCCATACGGATCCAGGCATTGAACCCAGGATCGTCCGGCTGCGCTGACGGTGACGGCGCAAATATCCGTGTTTCGCTGCAGCTCTTACGCCGAAGCAGCCTCTGCGTCAAAACCAGCGTGAGATCCAGAACCCGAAGAACCGGGACCGACCCAAACATAGCGGCAATTCCGGATGCCTCGTTCCCGCCTACTTGCCGATGCAGAATTCCCGGAAGATCACGTCATAGATCTCGTCGATGTCGACCCTGCCCGTCAGCCGGCCGATGGCCCGCACGGCCAGGCGCAAATCCTCGGCGACGAATTCCACTGGCGTTGCCTCATCCGCCGCCCGCACCGTGGCCAGGTGCGCCGTCACGGTCTCGAGTTCCCGGCGATGGCGCTCCCGCGTCACCAGGGCGGTCTCGCCACTCTCCAGGGCCTTTCTGGCCGCCTGTTCGAGCCGCTCGAGCAAGGCGGGCATGCCTGCGCCACTGCGGGCCGACAGGCCGAGCTCGAAGCCCGCAGGGAGAGTGTGGGGCGGGGGGTCTTGGCTATCGTCCTGCTTGGTGAGAACACGCAGGAGGGGAGCGGGCGGCTCGGGCGGATCCGCACGAGCATCGCCAGCCTCCAGCCAGATCACCAGATCGGCACGGTCCAAGCTCGCCCGAGCCCGCTCCACGCCGATCGCCTCGACCACGTCGTTCGTCTCGCGCAGGCCGGCCGTGTCGATCAGGGTCACCGGATAGCCGCCAAGATCGAGATTGACCTCCAGCGTATCGCGGGTGGTGCCGGCAATGGGAGAGACGATGGCGACATCGCGCCGGGCCAGGGCATTGAGCAGCGTGGACTTGCCGGCATTGGGCGGTCCCGCAATCACCATTACCGCGCCCTCGCGCAATCGCTCGCCGCTGCGCGCGCCTCGCAAGGCCATCTCGATCTCCGCCAGCAAGGCCTCAGCCCCGGACCGGACCGAGTGGAACAGGGCAGGGACGTCCTCTTCGTCCGGAAAGTCGATCTCGGCTTCCATCAGCGCCAACAGGCCGGCAAGGCGCTGCCGCCAAGCCATGGCCGCCCGCTCCAGCGCGCCACCCGCCTGGCGCAAGGCCTGGCGCCGCTGGCTTGATGTCTCGGCCTCGACCAGGCTGGCGATACCCTCCGCTGAGGTCAGATCCATCCGGCCATTGGCGACGGCCCGCCGGGTAAACTCACCCCGCTCGGCCAGGCGAAAGCCCGGCAGGGCGGTCAGGGCCGCGATCACCCCGGCAATGATGGCCCGGCCGCCATGCACCTGCAATTCGGCGACATCCTCGCCCGTAAAGCTGGCCGGGCCCGGAAAGAACAGCACCAGCGCTTCGTCGAGCACCTCGCCGTTGCCGGGATCCTTCAGACGCCGCAACGCGGCACGGCGCGGCTGCGGCACACTTCCGGCAATCGTTTCCAATCCGAATCGAACCGAGGGACCGGACAGCCGGATCACGGCAACACCGGCCCGGCCGACACCCGAGGCGAGCGCGACGATGGTCTCAGCCATGAGCGAACACTCCGCCCGCCCGGACAGATCCCGCCCTTGATGACACCGAAGCGCTTTCACTTCCCGGCCGGCGACCCCATACTCTCTTCTCGAAGGAGAGGCTGCCATCATGTCCACCGCGCTGCAAAACAACCTCGCTCATGAAACCAGCCCCTATCTGATCCAGCATGCCGGCAATCCGGTGCATTGGCAGCCCTGGGGCGAAGAGGCCCTGGCGCTTGCCCGGGCCCAGAACAAACCGATCCTGCTCTCCGTCGGCTACGCCGCCTGCCATTGGTGCCACGTCATGGCCCATGAGAGCTTCGAGAATCCCGACATCGCCGCCGTCATGAACGAGCTTTTCATCAACATCAAGGTGGATCGCGAGGAAAGACCCGATATCGACCAGATCTACATGACGGCTCTTCACGCTCTCGGGGAGCAGGGCGGCTGGCCTCTCACCATGTTTCTCACACCCGGTGGCGAACCCTTCTGGGGGGGCACCTATTTCCCGCCTGAATCGCGCTATGGCCGTCCTGGCTTCGTCGACGTGCTCCGGGCCATTGCCAAGGCCTACCACACCGATTTCGAGCGGGTCGGCCGCAATCGCCAGGCACTGCTTGGCGTGCTCAACCGCATCCCCCAGCGTGGCGATCGCGCCTTCGGTGCCGACGGCCTCGCCCAGGCGATCGCTGCCTTGGCCGGCATCACCGATCCCGTCAATGGCGGCACCAAGGGTGCGCCGAAATTTCCGAACGCATCCTATCTCGAATTGCTCTGGCGCGGCGGACCGGGCAGCGAAGCCCGCAAGCTGATGCTGCTGACGCTGGAGCGCATCTGCCAGGGCGGCATCCGCGATCATGTCGGCGGCGGCTTTGCGCGCTACAGCGTCGATGAGTATTGGCTGGTGCCGCATTTCGAGAAGATGCTCTATGACAACGCCCAATTGCTCGAATTGCTGGCGCTGGCCTGGCAGGAGACCAAACGCGATCTCTATCGCCAGGCGGCCATCGAACTGGTCGAATGGCTGCAACGCGAGATGCTGGCGGGAGACGGACAAATCTCGAACAGCGTGGCTTTTGCCGCTTCTCTCGATGCCGATTCGGAGGGGCATGAAGGCCGCTTCTATGTCTGGAAACCGCATGAACTCGTCGAGATCCTCGGTGTCGATGATGCCGAATTCGTGGCCCACACCTTCGACATCGCCGACGGAGGCAATTGGGAAGGCCAGTCCATTCCCAATCGTCTCGGCAAGGACGACCTCGAGCCGGCGCTCGAAATAGGCTGGCAGGATCTGCGGCCCAGGCTGATTGCTGAGCGGGCCAAGCGCGTCGCGCCAGCCCGCGACGACAAGGTCCTGGCCGACTGGAACGGTCTCGCCATTGCAGCGCTCGCCCGTGCTTCCGTCATATTCGACAGGCCGGACTGGCTCGCTCTTGCCCAGGCAGCCTTTCGTTTCGTCGCCGAATCCATGGCCGACGGGCCGCGCCTCGGCCATTCCTGGCGCGAGGGCCGGCTGCTCAAGCCGGGCCTAGCCAGTGATCTCGCAGCCATGATCAAGGCGGCGCTGGCCCTGCACGAGGCCGGAGCGGGGCAGGCCTATCTCGATCGGGCCCTTGGCTGGGCAGAGGCGATCGAACGCGACTATGCCGATGCCGAGGGCGGCGGATATTTCCTCACCGCAGAGGACGCTGCGGCGCTGATCACCCGGCCGCGCTCCACCCTCGACGAGGCCGTTCCCAACGCCAACGGCATCATGGCGGACAATCTGGTCCGTCTCGCTGCCTTGACCGGCGAGCAGCGCTGGCTACAGCGCGGCGACGAGATGTTCACGGCATTGTCGCCGGCAATGGCCGGCAATGTCTTCGGCCACGCCTCCCTGCTCAATGCCCTCGACCTCAGGCTCCATGGCCTGGAAATCGTGGTGCTGGGCAGCGGGGCGACGGCCGATCAGCTTTATCGCTCTGCGCTCGATCAACCCTTTCCGAGCCGGACCATCCTGCGGGCAGCGCGGATTGAGGAACTGCCCGCGGGGCATGCCGTGCGCCAGGCCGATGCCGGTGGCGGGCCAGCCGCCTTCGTCTGCTCGGGGCAACGCTGCTCACTTCCTGTCGGGGATCCAGCGGCGCTCGCCGAGACGATCCGCTCCATGCGGGGCGCCTAGGCAAAGCAAGCACCGCCTGTTTCACGTGAATCACCGGCAGCCTGTTTCACGTGAATCAGGTGGGAAGGCCATGCGGTTCAACCTAAGCTACGTCGAAGTTCGCACGGCCTCTATCGAAGCGTTCCCCCTACAGGAGAGCGGTTTGGGGTCGGAGGGTGATTCACGTGAAACAGGGTTAATTATATCCGGTACTTCCTGCCGCCGTTCATACCGATTGGCCCTGGAGGCAGCGTCCACCTTCGCCTGGGAACCAGAATCGCCCCTTCTTGCCCGCGACCGGTCCGTTCCGTTTCCGAATCGGTGCCGGACGCAAAACGGCCCGGCATTGCTGCCGGGCCGTCTGGAACGATCTGGGCGGATGCCTCAGGTGTTCATCGAGTCGAAGAAGTCCGCATTGAGCTTGGTCTGCCGGAGCTTGTCGAGCAGGAACTCGATGGCGTCGACCGTGCCCATCGGGTTGAGGATGCGGCGCAGCACATACATCTTCTTGAGAATGTCGTTCGCCACCAGCAGTTCTTCCTTGCGGGTGCCCGAGCGAGTGATGTCGATCGCCGGGAAGACACGCTTGTCGGAAACCTTGCGGTCGAGGATGATTTCGGAGTTGCCGGTGCCCTTGAACTCTTCGAAGATGACTTCGTCCATGCGCGAGCCGGTCTCGATCAGCGCCGTCGCGATGATGGTCAGCGAGCCGCCCTCTTCGATGTTACGGGCCGCGCCGAAGAAGCGCTTAGGACGCTGCAGGGCGTTGGCGTCGACACCGCCGGTCAGCACCTTGCCGGAGGACGGCACCACGGTGTTGTAGGCGCGGCCGAGGCGGGTGATCGAATCGAGCAGGATGACCACGTCGCGGCCATGCTCGACCAAGCGCTTGGCCTTCTCGATCACCATTTCCGAAACCTGGACGTGGCGGCCAGCCGGTTCGTCGAAGGTGGAGGAGATCACCTCACCCTTCACCGAACGCTGCATGTCGGTGACTTCTTCCGGACGCTCGTCGATCAGAAGCACGATCAGGTAGCATTCGGGATGGTTGGCAGTGATCGACTGGGCGATATTCTGCAGCAGCACCGTCTTACCGGTACGCGGCGGCGCCACGATCAGGGCGCGCTGGCCCTTGCCGATCGGCGAGACGATGTCGATGACGCGCGAGGAATAATCCTTCTTGGTGGCGTCGCCGATCTCGAGCTTCAGCCGCTGGTTGGGATAGAGCGGCGTGAGGTTGTCGAAATTGATCTTGTGCTTGGTCTTGTCCGGATCTTCGAAATTGATCGTATTGACCTTGAGCAGGGCGAAATAGCGCTCGCCATCCTTGGGAGAGCGGATGATGCCCTCGACCGTATCGCCGGTGCGCAGACCGAATTTGCGGATCTGCGAGGGTGACACATAGATGTCGTCAGGGCCGGGCAGATAATTGGCCTCGGGCGAGCGCAGGAAGGCGAAGCCGTCCTGCAGCACCTCGACGACACCTTCGCCGACGATCTCGACCTCGCGATTGGCGAGCTGCTTGAGCACGGCGAACATGAGTTCCTGCTTGCGCATCGAGGAAGCGTTCTCGACCTCGAGTTCCTCCGCGAAGGCAAGCATTTCGATTGGGGTTTTGGATTTGAGATCCTGAAGTTTGATTTCCCGCATGGGGGTCCTTGTTGGGGGATGGATTCGTTGGGTCACGCGCATCAAAGAAGCGCGAATAAGAAGATTCTCGGGGGGAACAGGTCTTGTTATCGCCAGACTTAGTCTTGCGTCAGCGCCGTGGCCGGGTTCGACACCCATACCCTCAAGACGCCAGCCTGCAATGGAAGGAGAAGGGCTTTATACAGCCGGCCCTGCGCCTGGGCAAGCGGGCGGACCGGCCAAATGTCGAAAAAGCGTGAAATCCTCAGAAGGGCTTCACCACGACCAGGATGACGATAAGAATCATCAGAACGGTGGGAATTTCGTTGATCATCCGGAAGAATTTCGCCGGGCGGACATTGCGGTCCTCGGCGAATTCCCGCGTCAGCTTCGAAAACCAGCCATGCACGCCCGAAAGCAGCAGCACAGCCAAGAATTTCGCGTGGAACCAGGGCTGGCTGTAGAAGCCAGACGACCACACCAGCAGCAGGCCGAAAATCCAGGTTGCGCCCATGGCCGGGTTGATAATGGCCTTCAGGAGGCGGCGTTCCATCACCTTGAAGGTCTCGCTCTGGATCGAGCCCTTGGCGGCTTCGGCGTGATAGACGAACAGGCGCGGCAGATAGAGCATGCCCGCCATCCAGGCGATCACGGCGATGATGTGCCCCGCCTTTACGAGATCATAGGCCGTGCCGCCATATTCCATCACGTCGTTCCTGCATTTGGTGGGTGCCGCCCCTTCTCCTCGTCAGCGAGAAGGCTGCTTTTCCGGCACGGATTATCACCAGTCTAACAACCCTAGCCCCTGATTCGCTTCAGCATCTGCTCGACATGGGCGATCGGCGTCTGCGGCACGATGCCGTGGCCCAGATTGAAGATGAAGGGCTTGCCGGCGAGGTTTTCGAGAATGCGGTCGAGCGCCCGGTTCAGGGGATCGCCGCCCGCCACCAGCGCCAGGGGGTCGAGATTGCCCTGTACCGGCTTCAGCGGCTGGATTTCCTGTGCCGCCCAGGCTGGATCGACCGCCCAATCGAGCCCGATGGCATCGACCGCCACATCCTGCGCATAATCGCGATAGAAGGAACCCGCGCCACGCGGAAAGCCGATGATGCGCGCTCCGGGACGGCGCGCCCTGACGCCCTCAACGATGCGCTTGGCAGGTTCGATAGCCCAGCGCTCGAATTCGTCCGGCGGAAGGATGCCCGCCCAGCTGTCGAATATCTGGACAGCGTCGACGCCATTTTCAAGCTGAGCCGCCAAATAATCGATCGAAGCCGCCACCAGTCGGTCGATCAGGGCGGCGAAGAAGACCGGATCCTGATAAGCGGCGAGGCGTGCGGGCAGCTGGTCCTTCACCCCGCGTCCGGCGATCATATAGGTCGCCACTGTCCAGGGCGCCCCGCAAAAGCCGAGGAAGGTCACATTGACCGGCAGCGTGGCCTTGACCTGGCGGATGGTCTCGAACACAGGCGCTAGATGATCGAGATCGACCTGGCTCTTGAGACCCGCCAGGCCGGCAAGGTCCGTGACCGGCTCCAGCCGCGGGCCCTCCCCCTCCTCGAACCAGACTTTCTGTCCCAAGGCATCGGGCACCACCAGAATGTCCGAGAACAGGATGGCAGCATCGAAGCCGAAGCGCCTGATCGGCTGCAAGGTCGCCTCGATGGCGAGATCGGGCGTGTAGCAGAAGTTCAGAAAGCCCGAAGCCTTGGTCCTGATCGCCCGGTATTCCGGCAGATAGCGTCCCGCCTGGCGCATCAGCCAGATTGGCGGCACCGGCTGAGCCTTGCCGGCAAGGACATCGAGGAGAGCTTTGGTCATATGGGTCAGGCTTTCTCGGCAATACGAGGCAGGGGCGATGGATCGAACCGGGCGCTTCGGCCGGTTGGCCCTGCTGGAAGATTGAGACGTCGCTGGACTATCGCATCCATTCTTGAGGGCGTTCGGAAATCCAGCTCGGCGACAGGGTTCGCCCGATCCGGCCTACCGCCAGAAAAAATGAAAAAGAGAGATATGAATCTTCATTCTCTTTCTTCTTAACGCCTCGTTTACCGTGCTTCCTTGCCGTCCACAATCTATTCACAGGCGGCAGGCAAGCGTCGTCGAAAATTCAGTGCGAAAAATCGGAAGAAAGCCGCGCTGATTCCAGCCGTTGAATCAAGGCGGTGGCGGCAAGCTCGGGGTGAGGGCGCCGAGTCTCACTTAGCGCCTTATGAGTCTTTTGCAGCCGAGCACGCGGAATCCCATCCCAAGCGATCAGCCTGTTGATGAAAGATCGAGTTCTTCCACAGCCTCTCTTAAGAAGGGGTTAAGGGCCTTCAGCTGTCCCCACTTGTCCACAAGGCCATCCCGCGCTACGTCCTGTCATGGCCACAAGAAGCTTCTTCCATCTTCACCTGGTTTCGGACTCCACCGGCGAGACTTTGATCATGGCCGGGCGAGCCGTCGCCGCCCAGTATCCGGCAGTCTCGGCGCTCGAGCATATCTACCCGCTGGTACGCAGCGAGCGCGATCTCGACCGCACCATCGCCGAGATCGAAGCCAATCCGGGCGTGGTGCTCTATACCCTGGTCGAACCGGAACTGGCGGAGCGGCTGGAGCGCAGCTGCCGCGAGATGGGCGCTCCGGTATTATCGGTGCTGCAGCCGATCTTCGATCTGTTCAAATCCTATCTCGGCACCGAGGTGATGGTGAAGCCCGGCGCCCAGCATGTGCTGAATGCCGACTATTTCCGCCGCATCGACGCGCTCAACTACACGATGATGCATGATGACGGCCTGATGCCGACCGATTACGAGGAAGCCGACGTGCTGCTCCTCGGCGTCAGCAGAACCTCCAAGACGCCGACCTCGATCTATCTAGCTCATCGCGGCGTCAAGACCGCCAATATTCCACTGGTTCCCGGCGTGCCGCTGCCGCCGGAAGTCGAGCATCTGAAGAATCCGCTGATCGTTGGCCTGTTCGCCTCGCCCGAGCGCATCGTGCAGATCCGCGAGAACCGTGTGCTGACCCTCAGCCCGCATCACGAAGTGGACACCTATACCGACCGCATGGCCGTGGCCGAGGAGATCGCCCAGTCCCGGCGCCTGTTCTCCCAGCGCGGCTGGCCGATGATCGATGTCACCCGCCGTTCGATCGAGGAAACCGCGGCGGCCATCCAGGGCCTGCTGCGCGCCCATCGCCGCGCCCGCATCGTGGAGACGTAAGGGCAGCTGCTGTCGTTCATGCTGTAGCGCCGGATACAACGTCGAGGCGCGGGAACGGTTATGTCTTCACCGACAGAGCTTGGCAGGATCGTCGGGATTCGACTTCGAGATCGCCTTTTTGTCATTGCTTCGCTGCGCTCGCAATGACGACGGGTAATCCGGCTGGAATTGGGCTGGTTTGGTAGGTTCGGGAACGATTGACGATGATTGCCGATGCAACGCCTGTGGCGCCGAAACCTCGCCCGGTTCTGAGCTTTCTCGTCCACCTCGCCTTCTGTCTCATCGGCATCGCCCTCGCTTCGCTCACGGCGGCCCTGACCTATATCGGCGCGATCATGGTTCGGTCCGATACCGGCCTCGGCGATGCCGGGGATGCCCCGACCCTGATTGGTGCCCTGGCTTATATGACCGTGCTGCTCGCCGGCCTGCCGGCACTGCTGACCCGTGCCCTCATGCACCTGCTCGGCTGGCGGGCGCCCTGGCCCTATATGGCGGCGGCGGCGATCGTCGCGGCCGTCGGTGCGGTCTATCTGATGTTCGGTACCGAGTGGATTTCCAACGGGAACCCCGAACTTGCCGGCGTAGCCCTCGACTTCGGTTTGATGGGGGCGCTCTGCGGCCTGGTGTTCTGGCTGGTGGCGGTATGGCTGCCCGACCGCCTTTTGAGGCGCTAGCGCCGCTGCATCCTGATTGATTGGGTCATTACGCTTGGCCTGAGCCCCGCGTGACTGGCCGCCGGCAGCTGCTTGCGTTCTATGGCGAAACATCTATTCTTATTGAACAAATGTACAACAAGAGATCAGGTCGAGATGCCCCGCAATCCGCGCTACGACATTCTGTTCGAACCGGTGCGCGTTGGCCCGGTCACAGCACCCAATCGCTTCTACCAGACACCGCACGCCACCGGCATGGGCTATCTCAGGCCGGAAAGCGGCGCCAAGCTGCGCGGCATCAAGGCAGAGGGCGGCTGGGGTGTAGTCTGCACGGAATATTGCTCGATCCATCCGAGTTCGGACGATTCGCCCTTCGGCTTCCTGACCCTGTGGGACGAGGACGATGTGCGCTCGCTCATGCCCACGGTGGAAGCCATCCATGATCATGGCAGCCTTGCCGGCGTGGAGCTGTGGCATGGCGGCTCCCATGCCAATAACCGCCTGACGCGCGAGCCCGTCCTGGCGCCGTCGGCCCGTCCGGCCCTGATTCCGCAGCCGGGCAGTGCGCGCGCCATGGACAAGGCCGATATCAAGGCGTTCCGGACCTGGCACCGCGATGCTGCCCTGCGGGCCAGGCGGGCCGGCTTCGACATCGTCTATTGCTATGCCGGCCACGATTATCTGCCGTTCCAGTTCCTGTCGCCCCGCCTCAATCTGCGCGGCGACGAATATGGCGGCAGCCTCGCCAATCGCGTCAGGCTGCTGCGGGAACTGATCGAGGACACGCATGAGGCCGTCGACGACCGCTGCGCGGTTGCCGTGCGCCTGTCGGTTGACGAATTGCACGGGCCGCGCGGCATCACCTCCCAGGGGGAAGGACGGGAGATCCTGGCCATGCTGGCGGAGCTGCCGGATCTGTGGGACGTCAACGTCTCCGGGTCGCTCGGCAATGATTCCCGCTCCGCCCGCTTCAGCGACGAAGGCTTCCAGGAAGAGCATGTCGCCTTCGTCAAGGCTCTCACCAGCAAGCCGGTGGTCAGCGTCGGGCGTTTCACCTCGCCCGACAGCATGGTGAGCCAGGTCCGGCGCGGCATCCAGGATTTCATCGGCGCCGCCCGCCCCTCCATCGCCGACCCCTTCCTGCCCAGGAAAATCGATGAGGGCCGGGAGGACGAGATCCGCGAATGCATCGGCTGCAATATCTGCCGTTCGGCCAATAACGAGGCCGTGCCGCTGCGCTGCACGCAAAATCCCACCATCGGCGAGGAATGGCGGCGCGGCTGGCATCCCGAGCGCATCGAAACGACGGCCGGCGGGCCGTCACGCGTGCTGGTGGTAGGCAGCGGCCCGGCGGGCCTCGAATGCGCCCTGACCCTCGGGCGCCGCGGGCATCGCGTGATGCTCGCCGAGGCCGAGCGCCGGCTCGGCGGCCGTATCAATCGCGAATCCACCCTGCCGGGGCTCGCCAGCTGGGCTCGCGTGCGCGACTACCGCCTCACCATGATCGGCAAGCTGCCGGCCATCGAGCTCTTTCCGGAAAGCCCGCTCGCTGCCGAGGACGTTTTGGGGCTCGAGGCCGAGCATGTCGTGCTCGCGACCGGCAGCCGCTGGCGGCGCGACGGCATCGGCAGCCTCGGCGAGGAGGCCGCTGACCTCGGCACCGGCCAGATCCTTACGCCCGACGACATCTTCGCCGGTGCCGAAGTCGGCGGGCCGGTGCTGATCTATGACGACGAGCATTACGCCATGGGTGGTGCTCTGGCCGAGACCTTCCGCAGGCAAGGCCATGAGGTGCGGCTGGCCACTCCGGCAGCCATGTTGTCGAGTTGGACCGCGATGACGGACGAGCAGTTCTTCATCCACAGGCGGCTCCTGGAACTCGGCGTGGAACCGCTGCTCGGCCAGCGCCTGGCCGGAGCGGCGGAAGGCGTGGCCGAACTCGCCTGCACCTATACCGGGCGGATCCGCCGGCATGATTTCGGCGCCCTCGTCCTGGTCACCGGCCGCATGGCGGAGGATGGCCTCTATCGCGAGCTGGCCGATAGGGCCGGGCAGTGGGCGGCGGCCGGCCTCCGCTCCGTCACCCGCATCGGCGATTGCCTGGCACCCTCGTCGATCGCCGACGCCGTGCATGCCGGCCATCGCTGGGCCCGCGAGTTCGACAGGCCGCCGGCCGAGGTCGTGCCGCGCCGGGAGCGGCCGCTGCCGGCTTGAAGCTGGCGTTTCCGATATCATCCTTCGCTTCTACCGCAGGGGCCCCAGCGCGCTTTCGAGCAGGCCGAGACTAGCCTCTTCGGCCTCGACCGGGGTCACCGCCTTGTCGTCGAGGCACCATTCCAGCCAGAGGCCGTCGACCAGGGCGATGAAATTGCGGGCGAGCCCGGCCGCGTCGACCGGGCGGCTGCGATGGGCGGCAATGGCAGCGATTTCGACGGCCAGTTCGCCGCGATAGGCCTCGTAGAGGCGGCGATGGGCCTGGCGCAGCTTGTCATTGACGGCGATCTCGCCCCACAGCGCCAGCCAGACCAGCAGATTGTCGCGGGTGAAGGAACGCGGCTGGAAATTGGAGCGCACCAGGGCGAGCAGGACGGCCTCAGGCGGGTTCCCTGTCCGGTCTTGCCGCTGCCGGCGAGCCTGCGCGATATGCTCGCTGACGCTTTCATAGAGCGAGGATTGGTAGACCTCGACCAGGAGATCGTCGAGGCTGCCGAAATGATGGTTGATCAGGCCGCGCGAGACCTGGGCTTCCTTGCAGATGCTGTCAATGGTGAAGGCGGCGATACCGCCCTTGGCCAGAGCGCGTATGGCGGCCTCGATCAGCTGGCGCCGGCGGACGTCCGCGGTTTCGCGGTTGAAGCGGGGCGCGCGCTTGGCGGGGCGGGGCGGTGTCGGCGAAACGGAGCTCAAACCCAATCGCTTTCTTCCGACACCGGCGTGCGCTCAGTTCCTGGGCGGCGTGCCGATATCGAAGCTGAAATATCTCTTGGCGAGCTTGTCGAACTCACCGCGCTTGTAGACGGCAGTGATGCCCGCATCGAGCCTGGCCTTCAAGTCGATATCGACCTTGCGCAGGCCGCCGGCGATACCCGCCTCGAAAATCGGGTCCTTGGGCACGTTCTTGACCTCGCAGCATTCGCCGTCCTTGCCCTTGAGAAAATCGGCCAGCGCGATGCTGTCGGCCAGGCCGAGATCGAGGCGGCCGGCGACGAGATCGGCATTGGCAGCATCCTGGGTCGAGTAGGTCTTCACGCTGGCTTCGGGATAGGCGCGAGCGATATAATCGGCATAGACCGTACTCGTCTGCACGCCGACGGTCTTGCCCTTCAGCCCGCCAGGCGAAAAGTCGAAGCTGTCGCCCTTAGCGCCGACGAAGTGAGCCGGGGTGGTGTAATAGGGGATGGTGAAGGCGATCTGCTGGGAGCGTTCCGGCGTGATGCCCATCGAGGCCCAGATCACGTCGATCTTGTTTGAATTGAGCGCCGGGATGATGCCGTCCCAGGCGGTCTGCACGATCTCGCAATCGAGCTTGGCGGCCTTGCAGACGGCCTTGGCGAGATCGACCTCGAAACCGACCCATTGCCCCTCGGCATCCTTGGCCGCGAAGGGCGGATAGGGTTCGGCGGCAAGGCTGACGCGGGTCGGCGCGGCCTCGGCCCCGGTGATGGCGACGTAGAGCAGGGCGGCGGCGGCGATACAACGCGTCCCGATGTGAAGAGGCATGGTGTCTTTCCGTTCTCTCTGGCTGCACAGGCATGACCGCGGAGGATCGGATGATCGGCAGGGACAGGCATGAACGTTTCCCGATGCCGAGCATCCTCCGCCACGGCTGCTTTTCTTTCTTATTGAACAAACGTACAACAAGAGAAGCGGCGATGCAATGGGCGTGGTGAGGCAGGGCGCGCGTCAACCCGGCCCTTGCAATCTTGCTCGCACGGAAAGGGATTATTCGGGTCCAAATATTATGGTGTTCGCCAGTGGCGGCGCTCGCCAAGCGTCGTCGGGCTCAGGTCATGGCCCGGTATCAAAAACCGAAAACACGGAGCGCGACCCGCCTTCTCCATGCAGTGGGGAAGGTGGCATTGCGGAGCAATGACGGATGGGGTGTGGTGGGCAACGTGATAGCCATTGGAGGTTTGCATGACGGTGATGCAAACCTATTACGTGCGGAGCGTTGCCCGCCACAACCCCACCCGACCCGACTTCGTCGGGCCACCCTCCCCACTGCGTGGAGAGGGCAGATCGTCTCGTTCTGCTAGGCCCTGCGGTGTTAGGCTGAGGAACCGAGCAACGCCGGTGACCTATACTATCGCCGCCACGGCCTCGAACAGCTGGAGATTCAGCCTGTCGGTGGGATCGTCCACCGGTTCGGGTTGCGACGACATCTTGACGATCACCACCTCGGCGGCCGGGTTCACATAGAGCCACTGGCCGTGAATGCCGATGGCCAGGAAGGCGCCATTGGCATAGCCGGTCTGGTACCATTTGTTGCGATAGCGGCCCTGGCCGAGCAGATGCACGAAATCGCCCTGCTGCCAGGCTTCCCTGCTGCCGCCCCGGCAGGTGTCCTCGACCCAGTTTCGCGAGACGATGCGGGTGCCGTCGAGACTGCCGCCCTGGCGCATCATTTCGCCGACACGGGCAAGATCCCGCGCACTCATGCTCACGCCGCCCGCGGCGCGCGCCGTGCCTGCGGCATCGACCGTGACGGCGCCATCCTGGCGGGCACCGATCTTCTGCCATAGACGCGAGGAGGCGTAGTCGGCATAGCGCTCGCCGCTGGCCCGTTCGACCACAATGCCAAGCAGGTCGGAATTGGGCGAGCGGTAGCGGAAGGGGCCGCCATGCTCGCCGGCGCCCTTGGGCATGGAGGCGATAAAGCCCAGCAGCGTGCCGGGATCCTGGCCCGGCGCCGAGGGGTTCCACAAGGTGGCGCGCCGATAGCGGGCAAACTCGCCGGTGGGATCGAGATAGGCTTCCTCGAAGGAGAGGCTGACGCGCATGTCGAGCAGATGGCGCACGTTGGCGTCGGCAAAGGCCGAACCGGCGACCTCGGGCACATAGTCGGCGATGGGCGCCTCGGGGTCGAGCCGTCCCTCGTCCTCGGCGACACCGGCCAGGATCGCGGTCAGCGATTTGGAGATGGAAAAGACGATATGTCTGTCAGCACTGGTGAAATGCGGGGCATGGTAGTCGGCGACGAAGCGGCCCGATTTCATCACCACCAGGGCATCGGTGGAGGTCTGCGCGAGGATGGCGGCAATGGAATGACTGTCACCGCCGATCGCCAGAGTCTCGCGCAGCAGGCCGGAAGGATCGGCGTCCGGCGTCTCGGGCTTGGCGGCTTTGGCGGCGATGCGTGCGGTCGGCACCAGTTCGGAAACGTTGCGGAAAGCCCAGACATTCCAGGGCGCCTGGCGCCAATTGGAAAGCTGTACGGCATTGCGGGAAAAACCGTAGGCGGATTCGAAGGCTGAATGAGGCATGGGTGCTGAAGATGCGTCAATAATTGATGGGAGATCAGGGGTGTGGTGCAGCCGGCCTTCTCCCCTTGCGGGAGAAGGTGCCGTAGCGAGGTCCTTTCAGGACCTCGCGTTCAAGCAGGAGACTTGGGGGCGGATGAGGGGAGAAACGCAACCTTGCTGAGAGGACGGTGCGACCCCTCATCCGGCCCGGCCGCGCCGGTCCACCTTCTCCCACAAGGGGAGAAGGCTAAGGCGCGTCATTCTGCCCGATCGGGACGGACAGCGCCTATTTCTGCAGCTCGGTCCAGATCTTGCTGTAGAGCTCGGTCACTTCGGGCGGGCAGGCATGCGAGAACTCGGCGGTCTTCATGATCGCCTCGGGCACGTTGACCTCAGGCGCATCCTTCATGTCGGCCGGCATGAACTTTTCCGAACCGGCGATGCCGTTGGCATAGCGGTGGAAGGCCGAGTTCATCGCCGCGTTTTCAGGATCCATCATGAAGTTCATGAACAGCTTGGCGTTCTCGACATTCTTGGCCTCCTTCAGCACGACGATGTTGTCGCTCCAGAGCTGCACGCCTTCCTTGGGATAGCCGTAGTGGATCTGCGGGTGGCCCAGGCGCTGGCGCAGGGCCGAGCCGTTCCAGTCGCTGGAAGCCTTGAAGTCGCCGGCGCCCATCTTCTCGATGGTGTTGTATTCCATGGCGATCCAGTTGGGCTTGGCCTTGACCAGGGTGTCGCGCACCTTCTTGAGCAGGGCCTTGTCGCCATCGCACATCTTGCCGCCATTGTAGCGGATGGCGGCGTGGATAACGTCGTTCATCTCGGGCACGACATTGGTCTTGCCCTTCAGCTCGGGCGGCGTGTCGAAGATGATGCCCCAGGTGTTGATGTCGCCCTTGTAGACGTCGGTGTTAACAACGACGCCGACCGTGCCCCAGGCCCACGGCACCGAATATTTGCGGCCGGGATCGAAGGGCGGATCGGCCCATTCCTTGGCGACGTTCTTGAAGTTCTCCATCTTGGAGGGATCGACCTCCTGCACCAGGCCTTCGGAGATCCAGATCGGGATGAAGTTCTGCGAGGGCATGGCGATGTCGTAGCCCGTGCCGCCCTGGCGCACCTTGGCGAGCGCCGTGTCATTGGAGTCGTAGTCGGTGATGGTGACCTTGACGTTGTATTTCTGCTCGAACTTCTTGATCATCTCCGGGCTGGTGTAGTTGCCCCAGTTGAAGATGTTGAGCGCGCCCTCCGCGCTGGCGAGGCTCGTGGATGCGAGCAGCGCCAGGGCGGCCGCTGTGGCCGTCGATTTCCAGTTCATCTCTGTCTCCCGTTACAAAGCCGGGGCACCGGCTTGAGCTCTATTGCCCCCAACCTGAGTGGCGATGCGGCGGTTGGACGAAGATGCGATCTTCGCTCCATCCGGCGCATCAGTCTTTCTTCCTGCTGATGAAGAAGAAAATCGTGACGATGACGACGGACAAGAGCAGGAAGACCGTCGACAGCGCATTGACTTCGGGTGTGACGCCGCGGCGCAGCTGGCCGAGCATGTAGGTCGGCAGCGTGTCCTGGCCGCCGGACTTGACGAATTCGGTGATCACCACATCGTCGAGCGAGGTGACGAAGGCCAGCATCAGGCCGGCGAGGATGCCGGGCCAGAGCAGCGGTAGCGTCACGCGCCGGAAGGCCCGCCAGGGCGTGGCATAGAGGTCGGCGGCGGCGCGCTCCAAGGTGAGGTCCATGCCTTCCAGGCGCGCGCGGATCGGCAGATAGGCGAAGGGCACGCAGAAGGCGGTGTGGGCGGCGATCAGATAGGCCAGGCCGTCATAGCCAGTGACGATCTTGATGCGGGAAAAGAAGATCAGCAGCGCCACGCCGGTGACGATCTCGGGCACCATCAGCGGCTGGTTGATGGCCGAATAGGTGAAGGTGAGGCCCGGATAGGCTTCGGTGCGCGTGGTCGCCAGCGCCGCCATGGTGGCGCAGACGGTGGAGAGCACCGCGGCGATGGTGGCGATCTGGAAGGAGCGCAGGGTGGCATCGACCACCTGGTCGTTGTTCCAGGCGGCCACGAACCATTTCAGCGAGAAGCCGCCCCAGGTGGAGACCGACGTCGCCTCATTGAAGGCATAGATCACCATCACCACGATCGGCAGATAGAGCAGCACGAAGCAGAGCAGAGCGATGGTGGTGAAGCCAGGTTGGCGACGGATGGAGAAGGGCTCAGCCATGTTTCACCCCCGAGCCGCCGGTGTTGCGCACATAGACCAGCAGCGCCACCATCACGATCGCCATCACCGTGATGGAGAGCGAAGCGCCCAGCGGCCAGTTGCGGCCCTGGCCGAACTGCAGCTCGATCAGGTTGGACAGCATCATGTTTTTGCCGCCGCCGAGCAGGTTCGGCGTGACATAGGCGCCGAGCGCGGGAATGAACACCAGGATGGAGCCGGCGACGATGCCGGGCTTGGTCAGCGGGATGATGATGCGGCGGAGCACCTGGAAGCGGCTGGCATAGAGATCATAGCCGGCCTCGACCAGGCGGAAGTCGAACTTCTCCATGCTGGCATAGATCGGCAGCACCATCAGCGGCAGGTAGACATAGGCCATGCCGGCCAGGATGGCGGTATCGGTATAGAGGATCTGCAGCGGCGCCGAGATCACGCCGAGCTTGATCAGCACCATGTTGAACAGGCCTTCGTTCCGGATGATCTGCAGCATGGCGAAAGTGCGGATCAGAAGGTTGGTCCAGAACGGGATGGTGATCAGGAACAGCCAGAGGTCGCGCCGGTGGGCCGGTCGCGTCGAGATGAAGTAGGCGGTGGGAAAACCGAGCGCCAAGGTCACCACGGTGGTCATCAGCGCCAGCTTCACCGAGCGCCAGAAGATGGTGAGATGGGCGCTGGCCAGCGACAGGGTGTCGTCGAACATGTCGCGTTCGAAGAGGACCGAGGTCCAGCCTTCGGTGGAGAATTGCCACTTCACGTCGCCATAGGGTCCCGGCACCAGGAAGGAATAGACCAGCACGATCAGGAGCGGGCCGGTGGCGGCGACTAGGATCACGAAGAGGGCGGGCGCGGAGAGCAGCCAGCGGTTGCGGGTTTCGTTGCGGCGGGCCTTGGCGGCGATTTCGGCAGCGTCCGTCATCAGTCCCTCAACACCCGGGCTGTGCCTTCGGCAAAGGTGACGCCGGCGCGCTGGCCAGGCTCGAAGGCCTGTCCTGGGCTGGTCACCGCTCCAGCCCCGGTATTCTGCCGGCGCACGGTGAAGCGGGGCCCGTGATCGAGCCGCAGATGGAAATGCGTATCGGTGCCGAGATAGACGACATTCTCCACCGTCCCGGCCAGGAGGGCGCCTTCGGCGGCGGTGAGCTGGGCATGTTCGGGGCGCACCACCAGCCAGGTCTTGTCGGCGGGCTGGTGCCCGTCACTGAGGCCGGCCGTGATTTCGCGGCCCGAGGGCAGCTTGACGCGGGCCTGGGCGCCGTTGCGGCCGAGGAAATCGGTCTCGATGAAATTGGTCTCGCCGATGAACTCGGCGACGAAGCGCTCGGCCGGCGTGTCGTAGATCTCGCGCGGGCCGCCCACCTGTAGGATCCGTCCGGCGGACATCACCGCGATGCGGTCCGACATGGCCAGGGCTTCCTCCTGGTCATGGGTGACGAAGATGAAGGTGATGCCGGTCTCGTGCTGCAGGCGCTTCAATTCGAGCTGCATTTCCTTGCGCAGCTTGTAGTCGAGGGCTGAGAGCGGCTCGTCGAGCAGCAGCACCTTGGGCTGGGGCGCCAGGGCGCGGGCAAGCGCCACGCGCTGCTGCTGGCCGCCCGAGATCTGGCTGGTCTTGCGATCGGCCAAGTGCTCCATGCGCACCAGGCGGAGCATCTCGGCGACCCGCGTGCCGATCTCGGCCTTGGGCTTGCCCAGCATTTCCAGGCCGAAGCCGATATTCTCGGCTACCGACATGTGCGGGAAGAGGGCATAGCTCTGGAACACCGTGTTGACCGGCCGCTTGAAGGGCGGCAGGCCCGCAATGTCCTCGCCATAGAGCAGGATCTGCCCGGAGGTGGGGAAATCGAACCCGGCGATCAGGCGCAGCAGCGTGGTCTTGCCGCAGCCCGACGGCCCGAGCAGGGTGAAGAATTCATTCTGGCGAATGGATACGCTGACCGTATCCAGAGCGACGAAGGCATGGTCGCCAGCGCCGAAAACCTTCCGCACATCGCGAACTTCGATTGAATTGACAACCGTTCCGTCCGGCACGCACAACCCCTCATCTGCCTTGGCTCACGGCCAGGCTCGTCTCGGTTCATTTTTCTTGGCTTTCGATAATGTGATCACAATATCCGACGGTTTGCAACGGGCCGGTGTGCAGGATTTTCAGGCAACCCCTGCGGCTGAAGGCAGCGATCATGCGGCATTTTCGACCGCTCCCCTACGCAAAAGCGGGGCGGACTGCTAAGGCAGACGCAGAAAAACGGGATTTTCAGGCGCATGAAAAAAGTTGACGGTCGGGCCGAAGGCAGGGCTGGCGAAGCATCGCCGCGCTTCATTCTGGCCTCCAAATCCGCCATTCGCGGCGAGATGCTGCGTGCCGCCGGGCTGGCGATCGAGGCGATCCCGGCAGCGATCGACGAGCGCGGCTTCGAACGCCGATGGCAGGCGGACAATCTGGCCCCCGACCGGGTTGCCGAAGCGCTTGCCCGCGAGAAAGCCCTTGCCGTTTCCCGCGAGGCGCCGGGCGCGGTGGTGATCGGCGCCGATCAGACCATGGCCTTGGGCGAGCAGCGCTTTTCCAAGGTGGCGACCTTGGCGCAGGCTCGCGACAAGCTCCTTGTCCTGCGTGGACGGCGCCACGAACTCCACTCCGCCTATGCCGTGGCCCGGGACGGCGACGTCATCGCGAGCGGCGTTGCCAGCGCCCGCCTGACCATGCGCGATTTCTCCGATGCCTTCCTCGACGACTACCTTGCCCGCGCGGGCGAGGCCATCCTGGGCAGTGTCGGCTGCTACCAGCTCGAAGGGCTGGGCGTGACCCTGTTCGAGGCGATCGAGGGTGATTATTTCACCATTCTCGGCCTTCCCTTGCTGCCTTTGCTCGCCGCGCTGCGCGAGCATGGCCTTGCGACCGCCTGAGCCTTTACAGGACCTGCCATGAAACGTGCCTTCGTCGTCGGCTACCCCATCTCCCATTCGCGCTCGCCCCTGATTCACGGCTTCTGGCTGAAGGAACTCGGTATTCAGGGCAGCTATGAGCGCATCGCCGTCGAGCCTGCCGCGTTCGACACCTTTGTCAGGACCCTGGCCGAGCAGGGTTTCGTCGGTGGCAACGTCACCGTGCCGCATAAGGAGGCGGCCTTCCGCCTCGCCAGCGTGGACGATCCTGTCGCGCGCGATCTTGAAGCCGTCAACACGCTTTGGTTCGAAGGCAGCCAGCTCAAAGGCATGAATACCGATGTCGCCGGCTTCCTCGCCAATCTCGACCAGGAAGCCCCGGGCTGGAGCGCCGGGATGAAGCAGGCCGTCGTATTGGGGGCCGGAGGTGCTTCCCGAGCCATTCTCTATGGGCTCCTGCAGCGCGGCGCCGAGCGGATCCTGCTGATCAACCGCACGCTGGAACGCGCCGAAGCTCTCGCCCGTCATTTCGGCACGAAGGTCACGGCTTTGGCCTGGGACCAGGTCGAGACCGCCCTTGAAGAGGCCGATCTCCTGGTCAACACCACATCGCTCGGCATGAAGGGCCAGCCGCCGCTCGATCTCGACCTCTCGCGCCTGCCGAAATCGACGTTGGTGACCGATATCGTCTATGTGCCGCTGGAGACACCGCTGCTCGCCGCGGCCCGGCAGCTCGGCCTTGCCACGGTGGATGGGCTCGGCATGCTCCTGCACCAGGCCGTTCCCGGTTTCGAGCGCTGGTTCGGCGCCCGGCCCGAGGTGACGCCGCGATTGCGGGCGCTGGTGCTGGCGGACATCGAGGCGAAAGCGTAGGATTTCAGGGCTTGGGATTTGTAAGCCTAAGATTTCTTGACGATCCCTGCTGGCGTGCCGGTGTGATCACGATACGAATGGGGGCGCATGCTCCCTGGAGGCGATGATGACCTTCATCCTTGGCCTGACCGGTTCGATCGGCATGGGCAAGTCGGCGACGGCGGCGATGTTCCGCGCGCGGGGCGTACCGGTGCACGACGCTGATGCCACGGTTCATCGTCTCTATGCCGGGCCGGCCGTGGAGGCGGTGGAGGCAGCCTTTCCGGGGGTGTCCGTGGATGGGGTGATCGATCGCGCCAAGCTCGGCCGGCAGGTATTCGGCAATGCCGAGGCGATGCGCACTCTCGAAACGATCGTGCATCCGCTCGTGCATGCTGCCGAACAGGATTTCCTGGCCGCTGCCCGCGCCAAGGGGGCGAACCTTGCCGTGCTCGACATCCCCCTGCTCTACGAGACCGGTGGCGAACGGCGCTGCCGGGCTGTGGCGGTGGTCTCGGCGCCCGCCCGCATCCAGCGCGAGCGCGTGATGGCGCGTCCCGGCATGGACGAGGAACGCTTCGCCGTGATCCTGGCCCGCCAGGTTCCGGATGTGGAAAAGCGCCGCCGCGCCCATTTCATCATCGATTCGAGCAAGGGTCTCGACTTTGCCCAGAGTCAGGTGGATGCCATAATCACGGCCCTGTCCTCCACCGCCTGAGTCGGAAGCGGTGAGGTGAAAAATGGTCATCTGCAGCGTCGCTTCGCTTGCCAAGACGAAAGACTTGGCTACGCTCTCTCCTCCCATTTGACTATTTTTGACCTCATCAAATTCCAAACCATAGCTGACGACGGACCCTAAATGCGCGAGATCATCCTCGATACCGAAACCACCGGCCTCGATCCCAATGAAGGGCATCGGCTGGTCGAGATCGGCTGTGTCGAGATGATCGACCGCAATCCCACCGGTGCCACCTGGCACAAATATTTCAATCCCGAGCGCGACATGCCGGTGGAAGCCTTCAACGTGCATGGGCTCTCGGCCGAGTTCCTGTCCGACAAGCCGCTCTTTGCCGAACTTGCCCAGGAATTCGTCGATTTCGTCGGTGACGCCCATCTCGTCATCCACAATGCCGGCTTCGACATGCGATTCCTCAATGCGGAGCTGAAACGGGTCAACCTCGCGGCCCTGGCGATGGACCGGGTCGTCGATACCCTGGCCATGGCACGGCGCAAGCATCCCGGCGCGCGTGCCTCGCTCGACGAACTCTGCCAGCGTTACGGCATCGACAATTCCAAGCGCGTCAAGCATGGCGCCTTGCTCGACGCCGAGATCCTGGCCGAGGTCTATATCGAGCTGACCGGCGGACGCCAGACGGCGCTCAGCCTGGCTTCAGCCTCCGCCGCCATCGTCGCCCGCGCTGGGGGCGGCACGGTCGGGCCCCGCCCCAAGGCGTTGCCGTCGCGCATCCGGCCCGAAGAACTGGCCGCCCACGAAGCCTTCATCGCCGGCCTGGGCGAGAACGCCCTGTGGAAGAAATATGCACCGTGACGGGGCCGTTGGAATAACGGTCTGACAGCCGGCCTGTCTCATGCCGGGCGCAGGCGCCTGAAAAGACGGCCGTCTATCGCCATCAAAGCCAGGCCGATCAAGACCATCCCGGCGAAATGCTTCGGATCGAGCCTTTCTCCGAGCACGAACCCTCCGAGCAGGATAGCGCTGATCGGGATGAGAAAGGTCACCAGGGCCAGATTGGTGGCACCTGCCGTGGTCAGGATCCGGAAATAGAGGACATAGGCGAGCGCCGTCGACATGGCGGCCAGGCCGAAGATTGCCGCCCAGACCGGCAGACTTGGCATGGCCAGCGTCCAGGGCCGGTCGACGATGATCGCAGCCGGTGCCAGCATCAGGGCGGAAGCCGTGACCTGCCCGGTGGCGGTAACCATCGGCGGCACGCCGAGGATCCGGAAGCGGCGGCCGAAAATGGCAGCAAGCGCATAGGAGATCGCGGCGCCGAGCACAGCAAGCTGCGCAGCAAGCTGTGCGCCGAGGCCGGCGAGGGCTTGCGGGCCGACCATCACGGCCACGCCGGCGAGCCCGATCAGTACCCCGGCAAGGCGATTGCCGGTCATGCGCTCCTCCGCTGTGAGGAAATGGGCGGCGATCACCGTCCATAGCGGCGTCGTGGCATTGAGGATGGCGGCAAGGCCCGAGGCGATCTCCGTCTGGCCCCAGACGATCAGGCAGAAGGGTGTGACGTTGTTGAGCAGGCCCATGCCGAAAAAGGCAGCCCAAAGACGCGGCTCGCGCGGCAGGGATTGGCCGTGGAACGACAGGACCACCAGCAGGATGAGCGCGGCGAGACCGACGCGCAGCAGGACGATGGTGAACGGCGGCAAGGCCTCGATCGCGATGCCGGTGAAGAAGAAGGATCCACCCCAGAGCAGCGAGAGGGCGAGCAGCAGGCCCCATTCGACGAGGCTCATCGGGCGATTGGGAGTGGCCGGTATCGACATCGTATTTGTCCGCAGAGCGAGCTTTCTCGAGATCTGCGGCACTGGCCGGATCGATGCCACCCGCTTCCTGCGGTCTCATGCCGACAGTACCGATGCTGGATCGAACATCGCGATCGTAGGTCTCAGCCGTCAATGGCAAACAGGGCGTAGCCCGAACCTTCGCGGCCACTGCGGCGGACGGCCAAGCGGCGGCCATCGGCGGACCATGCCGCTTCCGTGGCGAGCCTGGGTACGACCGCATCCATCAGGCGCTGGCCGGTCCGGATGTCCCAAACCTGCAGGATGCCGTCTGCCCCGACGGGGCGCAGGATCAGGGACAATCTGCGCCCATCCGGCGACAGCAGCAGCCAGTTGGTCGAGATCTGCCCGCCGGCGATGCCGAGATCGTGGCTGGATCTGCGGCCGTCGGCCTGTATGATTTCGATCGCGCCCTTGTCGGCGCGGACGACCGCGGTGGTGCCGTCGGGCGTGTTCACCGGCATGTCGCCGGAGCCGAATGCCCTGTTCCAATTCACCTGGCCTCGATCGATCTTTTCCCCTGCGATCGTCCATGCGCCGGTGAAAAGCCGGAACCGCTGATTGTCCGGGTCGAACTGGCCGAAGCCGGACCGGCTTGCAGGGATGTCGTCCAACGGCTTTTCCCAGCCGGCTTCGCCGCCCGCCAGGGCCATGAGCTTGAGGGTCGCCGCGACCTGTTCCTTGGCGGCAGGGGCAGCTGCCTTGCCCGGCTGCGGTATGGCCATCGCGGCATGGCGGCCGTTCCAGGCGAGCAGGATGGCACCGTTGAGCCGGCCTTCCTCGAAGCCGCCGAGTGGTGTGCGGTTGAGGACCGTGCCCGATTCGGCCGATACTTCAAGCAATATGTAGCGCTGGGGAATAGCGCCGGCGGCGGTGGCCGGCCGGGTTTCGGTCATCGCCAGGGCGAGGCGATCGCTATCGCCTTCGAAGGCCATGGCGGGATTGTTGAGGCTTTTGCCGTCGAACAGAGTCGGAAATTCATGGGCGGCGATGCAGCCGCTGCGGCGGAGCCAGACATCGATGAGGCCGCAGCTGCGCAGTTGCTGGCCGATGGCATAAATGCCGCCGCCAACGAGCATGGCCGCGGCAAGGCATCCGACGATCAGTCGCCGCGTTCCCAAGCCCATTCCTCCTGTGTCCGGTCCTGGCCTTGTCGAGGGGTGCCGGATGATCGATTTCCGATCATAGCGCCGCTTCGGGAATGGCGCTTGTTTCACAAGATACCGGGCGGCGCATCGGGTGCGCGCCGCCGGTCCTGTTCAGGAGAGTCGCGCAGTTCGCGACGATCAGGCCTGGCCGACGGTCGGCTGGCTCTGGGCGAGGCGGTTGCGATAGAGCGCCACAAAGTCGATCGGGTCGATCATCAGGGGCGGGAAGCCGCCATTGCGCGTGCAGTCGGCGATGATCTGGCGCGCAAAGGGGAAGAGCAGGCGCGGGCCTTCGATCATCACCATGGCGTGGATGTTGTCTTCGGGGATGCCGGCAAGACGGATCACCGCGCCATAGAGCAGCTCGAACTTGAACAGGGTGTTGGCGCCTTCGCCGGCGCCGCCTTCGATCGAAAGCTCGACTTCGTAGTCGGGGCCACCGAGCGGCTTGCCATTGACGTTGACGGTGAGCTGGATCTGCGGCGAGTTCTGCAGGTTGCCGAGCGAACGCGGTGCATTGGGGTTCTCGAAGGAGAGATCCTTGATGTATTGCGCCAGCACGTTGAGGGAGGGCTGGACTTCCTGCGCCTCTTCGGGGCCGTTCTGCTGTTCGTTCGCCATTTCGAGTTCCTTAGTGGGTGTGCAGCCCTTGGGCCGAAGGAAAAAGCGCTCCGGAGCGTCTTGTGGTCCGGCAAGGCCGCCGAACCTGGCAACGACGCGTCAGAACAAAGGGCTAGGGCAAGGCGCGTTCCAGCTTGGAGACACCATACTCTAGGAATCACAATCCAGCGGCAGTCCGATCATGACAGGCCGCTGAGCCAGCGCGCGGGTACCACGCCAGGGCCGTGGCGACAAGGGGAGCTTGAACTTCCGCTCCTGCGAGCGCTCGCCGCGCCTTGCCAATTTTCAGGCTATGACTGGCGCAGGGCGTCGTCGATCTCGGCCTTGGTCGGGATGGAGGACTGGGCACCGGGCCGGGTGCAGGCCAGCGAGCCGCTGGCGGCGCCGCGAGCCAGGGCAGCGTCGAAACCGAGGCCCTGGTCGAGGGCAGCAGCATAGGCGCCGGTGAAACTGTCGCCGGCGGCGGTGGTGTCGACCGGCGTCACCTTGAGGGCCGGTGCGGTGTGGCGTGTGCCCTTGCTCCAGCCGACCACGCCTTCGGCGCCCAGCGTCACGATGCCGGCGCAGCCGAAGCGCTCGCTGATCACACGGGCGGCTTCGACAGGATCGGTCGCCTCGATACCGGCAGCTTTGGCCACTACCAGGGCCTCATGCTCGTTGACGACGAGATCGTCGACGAGGCGCAGGACCTCTTCGGGGAGCGGGCCGGCGGGCGCCACGTTGAAGACGACGCGGGCACCGCGCGATTTGGCATGCTTGATGGCGGCGAAATTTTCGGAATCGCGGATCTCGCGCTGCAGCAGCACGATATCGCCCTCAGCGAGGTCGAACGTCTCGAGCTGCGCGGCGCGCGTGGCCTGGTTGGCGCCGGACGCGACGACGATGGCGTTCTCGGCCTTCTCGTCCACCGTGATCAGGGCGACGCAGGTCGGCTTGTCGACCGGCAGCACCGGCGCGACATCGACGCCCGCTTCCCGCATCACCGACAGGGCGAGATCGGCGAAGCCGTCATTGCCGCGCGAGCCGATGATGGCGGTCTTCGAGCCGGCGCGTGCCGCCGACACCGCCTGATTGGCGCCCTTGCCGCCCGGCACCATGAAATAACCTTCGCACAGCACGGTCTCGCCAGGGTGGGGAATATGGCTGACATTGGTGACCAGGTCCACGCCAAGCGAACCGAACACGACGATCATAGGGCGGTTTCCTCGATTGTTTTGGAAAGCATAACGGGAAAGGCGAGGCGCGCAACTCGGCCTCTCCAGAGCAAAATGCGTTCATGACTGAACGCTTGTTTGCTCAAACTCTTTGGCTCGACGCGCCTTTGCGATTCTCGGTGGCTTCGTCAAATCGCAAAAACACTATTGGGACAGGTTCAGGCCGTGCGCTCGCCGTTGAGCGCCCGGATGGCGGCCGTGAGGGCAGCCGCGCGCTCGCCGACTTCGGTGGCGCTGCGCCCGGCAGCATAGAGGTCCGAACCCACGCCGAAGCCGTCGACGCCGACGGCGAGATAGGGCGGAATGGTCTGGGGCGAGACGCCGCCGACCACCAGCACCTTGGTGCTGCGTGGCAGCACGGCGCGCATGGCCTTGACGGCGGCGGGCGATGCCATCTCGGCCGGGAACAGCTTCAGCGCATCGGCCCCGGCTTCCAGCGCGGCGAAGGCTTCGGTCGGGGTGAAAAAGCCCGGCAGGGAGAGGAGGCCGCGCGCCTTGCTGGCCCGGATCACCTCGACATTGGTGTTGGGCGAGACGATTACCGTACCGCCGGCCTCGGCGACGCCGGCGACGTCGTCGACGGTCAGCACGGTGCCGGCGCCGACCAAGGCACGTCCGGCGAGGCCGCGGGCGAGCAGGCCGATGGAGCGAAGAGGATCGGGCGAGTTGAGCGGCACTTCCAGGATGCGGATGCCGGCCGCGACGATCGCCTCGGCGATGGCTTCCACCTCGTCCGGTTTGACCCCACGCAGGATGGCGACCAGCGGCATCTCGGCCAGGGCAGAGGCGAGGGTGAGGCTCATGGTTGTGTCCTTGTTGTCGGTTCGAGGGGCCGGATGTCAGCGAGCCGCGGCGAGGGTGGAAAGACCATCGAGGAAAGCCCGTTCCGGCGCGATGATCTCGATGGCGCTGCCGCGGGCCCTCAACGCCGAAACATAGCGTTTGGCCAGCACGCCGTCCGCGACCAGCGTAACGAGATGGTCGGCGCCGTAGCGCTTGAAGGCGCCCTCGATCTCGGCATTGATCAGCAGGCCGGAGAGATAGGGGCCGACCTTTTCGCCGCTCATCTCACCGGCGAGCACGCGGGTGCGGGCTTGGAACAGGCGGTTCAGCAGGCCGCGTTCGTCGGTGGCCGCTTCCAGCCCGTCGTCGAAGCCGGTGAGATCCTCGGGCTCGGCGGCCAGGCGGGCGAGCAGGCTATGCTGGCGGTAGAGGGCGTAGGTCTCACCCGTCATGAAGGTGGCAAAACCGGTGATGACGCCGTCCTCGACCCTTGCCCATTTGGAATGGGTGCCGGGCAGGCAGACCAGGCCATTGCGGACATCGGTGCCGAAGATCAGGGTTTCCTCGCCACGCATGACGTCGGGGCCGGTTTCATCGTGTGCGATCACACCGGGAACGATCGAAATCCGCTCGTCGATGTGCAGCAGCGCCTCTGCAAGGCTCTTGGGCGAAGCGGGGCAGGGCGCATAGGCGGCCTCAGCCCAGCCATTGCGGGCACCGACCATGCCGGCCATCAGTACCGGCGCATCGGGGCTGGCCTTCATCCAGGCGCCGCAATGGCGCTCCAGCACGGCCGCGAAACCACCGGCCGGGACTGTCGACATGCCGTCCTCGGCCGAGACCCGGTCGAGCACCTTGCCGGCACTATCGAGGCGATAGGCCCGGAAACGGCTGGTGCCCCAGTCCACGGCGATGAGTTCGGAAGTCATGCTGGTCCAATCCGGTTGGTGTTGGGTTCGACGCGCCTACATGCGCGCCCGTCCGCCGCCGCGCAAGCGCCATGGCGAGCATCGAGCCTTTATCGGTGCCGAGGATCGAGGCGCTCGATCCTCGCTGAATACGAAGGCTGGCTCAATACCAGCCACCATCCACGATGATCTGCTGGTTGGTCATGCCCGAGGATTGCTCCGAGGCGAGGAAAAGCACGGCCTTGGCGATATCGTCGGGCACGAGCTTGCGCTTGAGCACCTGGTTGCGTGCGATCGCTTCCTCGCCCGCCTTGTCGACCCAGAGCGCGAGCTGGCGCTCCGTCATGATCCAGCCGGGAATGACGCAGTTGACGCGGATATTGTCCTTGCCGAATTCGCGGGCCAGCACGCGGGTCAGGCCGTAGGCGGCCGATTTGGCGGTGGCGTAGGCGCTCAGATCCTCCGAGCCCATCAGCCAGGAGCCGGAACCAAGATTGACGATGGCGCCGCCGCCGGCGGCGATCATGTCGGGGATGGCGGCCTGGGCGGCGAAGAAGGCGTGCTTGAGGTTGACGGCGATCCGGTCGTCGAAATAGTCGGGCGTCACCTCGAAGAATTTGTGACGCTGGTCATGGGCGGCATTGTTGACCAGCACGGTGACAGGCCCGAGCTTGGCGCTGATGTCGGCGATGGCGTCCTTCAGGGCCTCGATGTCGGTGATATCCGCCTTCTTGAACAGGACGGTGGCGCCGCTCTGGTTGAGTTCGTCCGCCAGGGCCTGCGACGGTTTTTCGGCGATGTCGACGAAGCCGACCTTGGCGCCCTGATGGGCGAACAGCCTGACGGTGGCGGCGCCGATGCCCTGCCCGCCGCCGGTGATGACGACGGTGCGGCCTTTCAGATCTGGATAAATGGCGTTCGCCATCCCTGGGACTCCCTGATGCTTCTCGGTCTGAACGTGGATTCGTCCTACATATTGCGCGGTTCGGGTGCGCCGTCCAGCGTGTGTCGAGTGGGATGGCTCGACTTGTCGCCGGAAACCCGCGAGGCGGATGGCGGTCATGCGCCGGGGGCGCTGACAAAGGCGTTTGGAACGGCTAAGTAGGGGCAACATGATTGATCTGCAGCCCCGACCCACCTTGGGCGGGCGCCGTGCTTTTAAAGGTATCCCATGAACTGGATCGCCAACGTCGTTCCGCCGCGTATCAAGGACTTCTTTTCGCGCCGCGACACGCCCGAGAATCTCTGGATCAAGGATCCGGAGACGGGGCAGATGGTCTTTCACAAGGACCTGGAGCAGAACAACTACGTCATCCCGGCCTCGAACTATCACATGCGCATGACGGCGACGCAGCGCCTCAAGCTGATGTTCGATGACGGCAAATGGGAAGACATCGCGCTTCCCGAGGTCGTGCCGGACCCGCTCAAGTTCAAGGACGAGAAGCGCTATGTCGACCGGCTGAAGGATGCCCGTACCAAGACCGCCATGACGGATGCGGTCAAGCTCGGTGCCGGCACGGTCGATGGCGTGTCGGCGGTGATTGCCGTGCAGGATTTCGACTTCATGGGCGGCTCGCTCGGCATGGCGGCCGGCGAGGCGGTGGTCAAGGGCCTG
The DNA here is from genome assembly GCF_052045555.1 of Labrys sp. 22185. Taxonomy (NCBI): domain Bacteria; kingdom Pseudomonadati; phylum Pseudomonadota; class Alphaproteobacteria; order Hyphomicrobiales; family Xanthobacteraceae; genus Labrys; species Labrys sp. 22185. The sequence continues at coordinate 93,772 of NZ_JBQEPH010000011.1, forward strand.
CTCACGGCGGCCGATCGCGGCGTACCCTTCGTGGTGTTCGCGTGCGGCGGCGGGATGCGCATGCAGGAAGGCATCCTGTCCCTGATGCAGATGGCGCGTACCACGGTGGCGATCCAGCGTTTCCGGGAAACCAGGAAGCCCTATATCGTGGTGCTGACCAACCCGACCACCGGCGGCATCACTGCGTCCTATGCGATGCTTGGCGACGTGCAGCTGGCCGAGCCGGGAGCCCTGATCGGCTTTGCAGGTCCGCGCGTCATCGAGCAGACCATCCGCGAGAAACTGCCCGAGGGCTTCCAGCGCTCCGAATATCTGCAGGAGCATGGCATGGTCGACATGGTCGTTCACCGCAACGAGATGAAGGCCACCGTCGCGCGCATCTGCCGACTGCTGACCAAGACCCCGCCCAAGGAGATCCCGGCGGAAGCCGCCTGAGACAAAGGGCTGTAATCCGCCGCTGCCACGTCGGCAGCGCCCATTTCGATCGTCGCGGCGTGGAGGCTCATTCGAGACGGTTCGGGCAAGCCATCTCTCCGCGGGACGAGTTCATCAGGCTGCCTACCAAAGGGCGGCTCCGGAACGGGCTGGAGCGCAAATGCCAAAGCCGACGCGGCTTGGATGTGCCCCGTTCAACCCTGTAGTTCATTCCTCGATTCTTCGGTTCTCACACCCATGACGCAGTCCGACGCCTATCTCTCCCGCTTCATGGCGCTGCATCCGAAAAAGATCGACCTCTCGCTCGACCGGATCGAGAGGCTGCTGGCCAAGCTCGGCCATCCCGAGCGGCAGGTGCCGCCGGTGATCCATGTCGCCGGCACCAATGGCAAAGGCTCGACCATCGCCTTCCTGCGCGCGGCGCTGGAAGCCGCCGGCTATGGCGTGCACGTCTATACCTCGCCCCATCTCGTACATTTCCACGAGCGTATCCGGTTGGCCGGGTCCAGGGGCAGCGCTGGCGCCCTGGTGAGCGAAGACATGCTGATCGAGGCCTTCGAGGCCTGCGAGCAGGCCAATGACGGCGCGCCGATCACCTTCTTCGAAATCACCACCGCCGCCGCCTTCAAGCTCTTCGCCGAGAATCCGGCCGACGTCCTCTTGCTGGAGGTGGGGCTCGGCGGACGCATGGACACCACCAACGTCATCGACAAGCCGCTTCTCAGCGTGATCACCTCGATCTCGCATGACCATGCCGATTTCCTCGGCACCGACATCGAGGGCATCGCCCGCGAGAAGGCCGGCATCCTCAAGCGCGGCGCACCCGGCGTGATCTATCCGCAGATCGACGCTGTCAGGGCCGTGATCGAAAGCGTGGCCGCGCGGGTCGGCGCACCACTGGTGATTGGCGGGCAGGATTTCGACGTGCATGAGGAGAATGGCCGCCTGGTCTATCAGGACGAGAGCGGCCTGCTCGATCTACCTTTGCCGCGCCTTGCCGGGCGACACCAGCACCGCAATGCCGGTCTTGCCATCGCCGCGCTGCGCAGCCAGACCCTGTTCACCGTCGAGGATGGCCATTTCGAGAAAGCGATGCAGGCAGTGGAATGGCCCGCCCGCCTGCAGCGCATCGCCCAGGGTGCCATACCGGCCCTGCTGCCACCGGGCTCCGAGATCTGGCTCGACGGCAGCCACAATGTCGATGGCGGCCGTGTGCTGGCCGAGGCCCTCGCCGAACTGGAGGAGCGCAATCCCCGGCCGCTGGTGCTGGTGACGGGCATGCTGACCACCAAGGATTCCGACGGGTTCCTGCACAATTTCGCCGGTCTCGCCCGTGAGGTGCATACGGTGCCGATCGAGCACAGTGCTGCAGCCCGCGCCCCCGAGGCCGTGGCCGAAGCGGCGCGCCAGGCCGGGCTCGCTGCCCGCGCCCATGGCAGTCTTCAGGCCGCGCTCGAGGCGATCGCCAGCGAAGCCTTTCCGGTGGCACCTCGCGTCGTGCTCACCGGCTCGCTCTATCTCGCCGGCGAGATCCTCGCCTTCAATGGCACGGCGCCGAAATAGGCCCCAGAGGCTGCCTCAGGCTTTTCCTGCATTGGCGAGGATGATCTCGCGCCAGAGGCGCGTCGGAGTCACCCAGGCGTCGGGCGCATTGTATTTGCCCGAATAGATCACGGCGGCGATGCCGGCATCCGGCATCAGCCAGAGGCGCTGGCCGCCATTGCCGAAGCCGGCGATCCAGGGACGCTCGCCGCCGGGCAGGGCTGTCGTTGCGTCTGCGCCGATGAACCACAGCCGGCCATAGGCCAGACCGTCACCGGTCGGTATGGCAGGCTTCAACGAGGCCTCGATCCAGGCCTGCGATATGATTCGATCGCCGTTCCACAGGCCCTTGGCGAGCACCAGCTCGCCGATCCGCAGCAGATCGGCGGCGCGCAGGCGCAGGCCCGAAGCCGCCGAGGCGACGCCGTCGTCACCGGCGATCCATTCGAACCTGTCGATGCCGAGTGGCTCGAACAGCGTTTCCCGGGCGAATTCGGGCAGGGCCTTGCCGATTCCGCGCCGGATCAGCTCGCCGACCAGAGCCACGCAACCGCCCGAATAGATCCAGCGCGTCCCGGGCTGCGCGACGACGGGTCGCTCGAGGACGAAGCGGTAGCGATCCGGCGCCATTTCCATGGCGATCTCGCTGTTCAGCGGATCGGTATAGGGCCGCTCTTCGTCCCATTCGAGCCCGAGCGTCATGGTAAGGGCATGCTCGATCCGCAGCCCCTGCCGGTCGGATGCGGCGATGAGGTCGGGATAGTCCGGAAAATGCGGCAGCAGGGGCGCGTCCGGCGGCGGCACGAGCTTGCGGTCGAGGGCGATGCCATAGAGCAGGCCGACGACGCTCTTGGTGACCGAGCGCAGATCGTGCAGCGTCTGCGGCCCGAAGCCGACCTCGCCGAGCGGCCTGCCCCAGCTCTCGTCTACGCCAGCCTGGTAATGCTCGAGAATGATGCGTCCGTCCTGGCTGGCGAGGACGACATGCAGGTCACGCAAGAGGCCGGAGGCGATACCGGCGGCAAGCTTGTCCTGCATGGTCAGCCTGCCGCCCGTGGCTTTTGCCGGCGCATCCATCGAGGTCATGATGATTGGTTCCCTCTAGCCGAAGTCGAGAATATCAGCCCGGCTCAATCCGGCCGGATGATGCTGCGCAAAGGGCTGCCCGCCGCGGCGATGCGCGCAATGCCGTCGGCAAGGCCCTCGACCGTCACGGTCATGGTATGGCCGGTGGCGTGGATCATCGTCGTTTCGTCGCGGACCATGGCGACGTGGCCCTTCCAGAACAGGAGGTCGCCGCGCCGCAATTGCGCGAGAGGCCCGGCGGGGTCGAGCCGCTCGCCCGGCAGTTCGCCTTCCTGCATGTCGCTGTCGCGCGGGCAGGCCAGGCCGCAGGCATGGCGTGCCGTCTGCACCAGGGCCGAACAATCGAGGCCGAGGCTCGATTTGCCACCCCACAGATAGGGCACTCCGAGGAAACGCTCGGCGACCGCGACCGGGTCGTCCTCCTTGGAATCGACAGGCCTGGCATGGGCGGCGAAGACGAAGCCCCAATCCTCGAGGCGAAGGAACTGCCCCTCGCTGGCGACCACGGAAAGGACGGAACCATGGCTCAGTGCCAGCATCACCGGCGCCTTGATCGACGGTACGGGGTAGATGAAGCTGCGCAGCACGCCGATGCTATGGGTGGCGGGGCGCGGGGCCGCCAGCGCATTGGCGGACAGCCAGCCGACATAGCCGTCCCGGTCGGCCTGGCCCCAGGCCCAGCCTTCCATCTCGTCATAGACGGTGAAGCTCTCGCCAAAGAGAAGCTCGGTATCGATGGAGGCCGAGAAATCCGGATCCGGCCGCAACGGCACCGCTGTCTCGATGACGCGGCGCTCGCTGCCCTCGACATAGCGTGGCGCCGTGACGATGCCGCGTAGCGAGGCTGCGGCAAGGTCCGGCCGAGCCGGGGTGATGCGACGATCATGGGCAGTCAATGCAACAGTCCTTCAAACGGGTCTTGTCTTCAATGGAGCAGCCTGTGCCGTCCCGCAAGATCTTCGCACCCCCAGGGTCGTCAGCGCGGAAGGTCCTTGCCAAGGGCGACCAGGATGTCGCCGAGCTTCTCGACATAGAGCGCACCGTCCACCGTGCGCTGGATGATGACATTGCGCCGGTCGAACTCATCGCGCCGCCGCGCGGTGAGCTTGAGCTTGGCCAGGCTGTCGAGCGCCCGGGTGATCACCGGCTTGGTGACATCGAGCTTGGCGGCGAGGCCGCGCACCGTATGGGGCGGGGCTTCCAGATAGACGGTGAGGAGAATGGCAAGCTGCCGGCTCGACAGATCTGGCTGGGCGTCGCGCACCAGCGTCAGCATGACGTCATGCCAGAGCCGCAACGCCTGCGCCGGCCGCATCTCCACCGCCATCGCCCCTCTGTGCCTCCCTGCCGCCGGCATTCGAAGGACCAGGATAGGGGGTAATCACGCAGATTGGGTTAATTCGAGAGGGAACCTAAGAGGACTACCGCTTCCGCAATCATCGACTTTTGAGGGAGGCGCCAAGTATGCTCGACGGCGCGCGCGAAAGCGAATGGCAAGGTCCTCTATCTCTGAACATTCAATTCAGATATATCGAAATTGATGATTGGCGAAAGCTCATCTTCAAGAACGGTGAACTATTCCTGGCTTGCAATTTGGAATAAATTCTGTGATTTGAGGATAGAGCGAAACTCCAGGTATACATACTGAAAGTTAAAAGTTATCAGCAATAATATTGCAATATAACTTGTGTATACCTAGACGATTTTATCGTTACTATGCAGCGAAGGTTTGTAATATGTCTGAATTGAATGAGCTAGTCGACCGCCTATCTGAGAATTATGTTCGTTCAAGCGGAGAGATATATTACAGTTTCTTGAAAAAGTTTCACGATTTTCTTAAACCAAAAACATATTTGGAGATTGGAACTGCAACGGGTGCCTCTCTTGCAAATTCTACCTGCAATTCTATTGCAATTGATCCAATGTTTACCGTATCTCCTGAGTCTATAAATAATAAAAGAGCGGTAACGATGCTATTCTCTATGCCGAGTGATCGGTTTTTCGCTGATTATAACCCGGAAGCTCTGTTGTCTGCAAAAATTGATATCGCTTTTTTGGATGGATTGCACGAGGCGGAAACCTTGCTTCGAGATTTCTATAATACAGAACGGCATTGTAAAAAGAACTCAATTGTATTTCTTCATGATATGTTGCCTTTCAACGCCGAAATGACGGTTCGGGAATATCCAGGCGGCGCTGTTCCTTGGACAGGCGATGTTTGGAAGGTGCTTCCAATTCTAAAACAAAATAGGCCGGATCTAGATATATATGTATTTGATGCGGCTCCTACAGGTCTTGTGGCAATCACAAATCTAAATCCTGAGTCAGAAGCTCTAGTGAATAACTATTCAGATATTTGGAAAGTGTGGTCAGGCATCTCTCTGGATGAATATGGAGTGGCTAGGTATTTTGATGAATGTAAAGTTATTTCAACTTCGTCTGTCAATACCGCATCAGATATGAGAAGATTGTTTTGGTTGTAAAATTTACAACTGTTATGGAGCGGATTTAGCAGGCGTCGGTTTATATAGGCAATTGTATTCACTTTGGCGTAACGCAAGCATTACCGATCAACTTTCTTAGGCCAACAGATGCATTCCGGACTTTCTGCCACATTTTCCCTGTAGCCGACATATCGGGATGAGTATGGTGACAATGCTTGGATATCAGGTACCGAGCTTTTGGGCCGCGGTGCGACGGCAACGGCAGGTACTCGCCGCAGTCCTCTTGCGTACGATTAGAACGCGATTCTTCGCTCATGGCACAGGTTATCTGCTGGCCGTTGGGTGGCCTGTTGCCCACATCCTGCTGCTGATTGCGATATTTACCATAGGGGGGCGATCGGCCCCCTTCGGCGAAAGCGCCGTGTTGTTTATTGCAACCGGCTCTGTGCCCTTTATGGTTTTCTCCTATCTCGCGCGTTTCATGATGGTGGATCTGGCGGCGAACAGGCCGTTGCTCGGATTGCCAGAAGTAAAGTTGCTGGATGTTCTGATTGCTAGCGCCGTGCTCGAGATCTTATCGGCTTTTGCGGTCGCGATAGTCATGATTATTTTAGGGTGGTCTTTCAATATTCCAATCGCGCCTCAAGATATGGCTGAGGCGTTTAGCGCCATTTTGGCAGCTATTTTGCTCGGATTGGGCATGGGTGTACTTAATAGCGTCATCATGATGGTGTTCCAGATGTGGATGACGGGTTATGCACTCATGAATGTGGCCGTTTGGGCCTCGTCAGGCGTCATGTTCGTTCCGAGCGCGATACCCGATCCATTCCGAACGTGGTTATCCTACAACCCTGCTCTTCAGGTCGTTGAGTGGATGCGCGCAGCATATTACGAGGGATATGGTGAGCATCTGCTTGATCGGACTTATACGATTGGCTTTGGTGTTGTGACGCTTGCGCTTGGTCTCATATTGGAGCGGCTTCTGAGAGGGCATGTTTTATCCATGCGGTAAGTCTCCGTTTTTCATAAGGAGGCGCATAGCGTGGTAGCCCGCCAAATAGGAGCGTCGTAGGCAACTCAATAGAGCTTCGAAATGTTAAAGATCGCTTTTATGACGTGTTCATAGATCACGATACACCTTCTTCCTAATTCCTTGGGTAGTGAGCTCTTACCCTTCCTTCACCTGCACTTCCTAAGGGATAGTTTAAAATGAGTGAGTTCAGTAAATTGGTTCCATTCCCGGTCGAGAACATCAGGAACTCCTTGGTGTTTAGAGAAGGTTTGCCTAGATATGATCATTTTCAGGAAGCTATCGTAACACCTCTGGTTAGAGGTGGGGCGTGGGGTGTATTCGACGCGCAGGGAAAATCCATAGATACGGCAATCGACTATTGGTTCAAAAGCCATATGCCGTTTCAGAAAGCTGAACTTTCTTGCTTACTTGAAGACGTGGAAGATAATTCTCAGTCAGGTTTCATTTATGGTGGTAAGATATTTCCCGAACCAGGAAGGAATTATGGTCACGTAATCCTTGAAAGCTTATGCCGTCTTTGGTGTATAACAAAAGATGGATTAAATGGAAGAAGAATTGTCTTTCAATCTGATTCTTCGAGCACCGATCAGTGGTATAACGTTGCGTATATTTCTGAAATAATGAGTGCTCTAGGAATAACAAGAAATGACATTTATGAGTGCCGTAAGCCAGAGCGTCTGCGTGACATTTACATTCCTGGACCGTGCGTTCAACTGAGTTATGCTGTAACTTTAGAGGCGGCGAGACCTCTCTATAGAAAAATCGGAGAATTTCTTGCCGAGACCGATGCATTGAAGATTGATAGGCCCGTTTATCTATCTAGAAGTAAAGTGGCGAAACCATCCAATGGGATTGTTGGAGAACAGGAACTCGAGGCCACGTTACAAGCCTTAGGTTTTGACATAGTTCATCCGCAGGACCTTTCCTTTAGAGAACAAGTCTCAATTTTTAAAAAATATAAAGCCGTGTGTGGATTTATTGGGTCCGCGTTTCATACATCGGCATTTGCTCACAAATCTTCAAGGATGATTGCAATAAATCATCAAGGAGAGTTTATTCATAACTATTTTCTAACGGATGCCATCGGTGAAAATAAGACAGAAATATATAAAGCTCCGGCCGATATGCTTCGAGTTTCGGAAAAGAAAATTTTGAATAGTGTTTTTTCTGATTATCTAATTTTAAACCCAAAAGCACTGGGTGATGAACTGGCCAAGTTGGCTTTTTCGTAGTTCCAAGAGAGCTCGGCGCCAATCAGCTTTGCCGCATCGAGATCAAGCTATCGCTTTGGGCTCGATCGGTACCAGTCTACTCAGCCCCAGCAACTCCTCCAGCACGGCGCCCGCACTTAGCAGCGCCGCCTCGCCACGCGGCCGGCCGATGAGTTGCACGCCGACGGGGCGGCCGTCGGCGGTGAAGCCGGCGGGCATGGCCAGGGAGGGGCAGGAGGTCATGGTGACGACACTGGCGATCTTGAGCCAGTCGACATAGTTCTCGAACACCGTGCCCTCGACTTCGCGCACCCAGCGCTGCTCGATGCCGAGCGGCGGCGTGCAGGCGGCTGGGGCGATCAGCACGTCATAGTGCGAGAAGAAGGCCGCGACGTCGTCATAGAGCTTGCTGCGACGGAGCATGGCGGCACCGATTGTATCGGCATCGAGAGCGCGCCCTTTCTCGATGTTCCAGATCACGTCCGGCTTGAGTTCGCTGCGGCGGGTCTCGAGCAGTTCGCGCATGCCGGCGGCGTAGGAAAGAGCCCGCAGCGTCTGGAAGGCCTCGGGCACGCCGGCAAAATCGGGGCAGGCTTCCTCGACGATCGAGCCAGCTTCCTCCAGTTTTCTTGCCGCGGCCTCGGCGATTGCCCGGGTCTCGCAATGGACCGGGGTGACGCCGAGATCGGGCGAGAAGGCGACGCGTCTGGGCGCCTGCCGGCGGCGGACGCTCTCGCGAAAGCCGATGGCCGGCTCTTCCAGCGACAGCGGGTCCTCGATATGCCAGCCGGCCATGGCGTCGAGCATCAGCCCGACATCCTCGACATTGCGTGCCATCGGGCCGTTGACCGGCAGGGTCTCGAACTTGATGCCGTCGGGGCCGCTGGCGACCCGGCCGGGCGAGGGGCGCAGGCCCACCACCGAGCAGAAGCTCGCGGGTGTGCGCAGCGAACCGCCGAGATCCGAGCCGGTGGCCAGCCAGACCTGTCCGGTGGCCAGTGCCACGGCCGCCCCGCCCGACGAGCCGCCGGCGTTCAGCCTGGTGTCCCAGGGGTTGAGCGTGTCGCCGAACACGGCATTGAAGGTGTTGGCGCCGGCGCCGAATTCGGGCGTGTTGCTCTTGCCAATCGTGATGCCGCCGCGGGCTTCCAGGCGCTCGACCATGATGTCCGAGCGCGTGGGCACGTGATCCCTGTAGATCTGCGAGCCATAGGTCGTGCGTACGCCGGCAACGTCGTTGAGGTCCTTGACGGCGAGCGGCAGGCCGCCGAGCCAGTGCGGGTCTTCGCTGGGCGGGGTCGCCATCAGGCGGCGGGCCTGGTCGCGGGCGCGCTCGGGGCAGAGCGTGACCATGGCATTGACCTTGCCGTCGACAGCCTCGATACGGGCAAGCGAGGCCTCGACCAGATCGAGCGGGCTGACCTCGCGCCGCCTGAGGCGCTCGACGACCTCGCAAGCGGTCAGGCGGATCAGTTCGTCGTGGCTACCCATGGTGCAAATTCCCGGAAGGCTGGATTGGCTTTGCTATAGCCGGAGCCGGCGATGCCACCGGCCCCGGTCGGTCGGTTGGCGGCGCCTCAGCCGAAACGTGCCTTGAGATAGGCATAGAGGGCGCGGGCGCCCATCACCTCGGCGCCCTCGGGCCGGCCGGGCTTGGCGGAAGGGGTCCAGGCGAAGATGTCGAGATGCACATAGGCCCCAGCCTTCTCGACGAAGCGGTTGAGGAAGAGGGCCGCGGTGATCGAGCCGGCAAAGCCGCCGCCGGGGGCGTTGTTGAGATCGGCGACCTTGGAGTCCAGCATGGCGTCATAGGGGGGCCAGAGCGGCAGGCGCCAGAGCGGATCGTTCTCCCGGGCGGCATGGGCGAGGAGATCGGTTGCCACCTTCTCGTCGCGGCAGAACAAAGGCGGCAGGTCGGGGCCGAGGGCGACGCGGGCGGCACCTGTCAGCGTCGCCATGTCGACGATCAGCTCCGGCGCTTCCTCATCGGCAAGCGCGAGGGCGTCGGCGAGCACGAGGCGGCCCTCGGCGTCGGTATTGCCGATCTCCACGCTCAACCCCTTGCGTGAGGCCAGGATGTCGCTGGGCCGGAAGGCATCGCCGGAAATTGCGTTCTCGACGGCCGGGATCAGCACGCGCAAGCGCAGCTTGAGGCCGGCCGCCATGATCATGCTGGCGCAGGCGAGCACCGAGGCGGCCCCGCCCATGTCCTTCTTCATCAGCAGCATGCTGGCCGACGGCTTGATGTCGAGGCCGCCGGTGTCGAAGATCACGCCCTTGCCGACCAGTGTCACCTTGGGATGGGCGGCGTCGCCCCAGGTGAGATCGATCAGCCGCGGCGCACGCGAAGAGGCGCGGCCGACGGCATGGATCATCGGGAAGTTCTGGGCGAGCAGTTCCTCGCCCAGGGTCACCCGGAACTCGGCGCCATGCCGTTCGGCCAGGGAACGGGCTGCTTCGGCGAGTTCCGCCGGGCCGAGATCATTGGCCGGCGTATTAACGAGGTCGCGTCCGAGCGCCACCGCCTCGGCGATCGACAGAATTTCGTCGCGATCGACTCCATCGGGCGCGGCCAGGCTGATAGCCTTGATATCGTTACGCTTATAGCGGCCGAAGCGATAAAGCCCGAGGACCCAGCCCAAGGCGGCGAGCCGGTCGTCATGGCTGGCATTGGCGAAGCGATAGGTGCCCGGCGGCAACACGGTGACGAGTTTCCCCGGAAGGAAGCCATCACGGTGGCGGGCCGTCTCGCCTTCCAGGCCGAACAACACGCCGCCCAGGGTTCCTTCGGCTCCGGGCAGGACAAGGTGGCGGCCCGGTGCGGCCTCGAAGCCGTTTGCGGCGATCCAGTCGCGCTGCGCCTGCGGCAAGGACCCGACAACAGCGCCCAGGTTTTGCTTGGTGGCGAACCAGATCGGGACGGCGTTTTCGGCGGCGGCAAGCAGGGGCTCGGGCATGGGGCAACTTTCAGGGTTCGGGGAAGATCTCGTCGATGCGCCCGCTCAGCCGGTAGGAGAGGAGGCCGATCCACTCACGCACGGCAAGGTTCACCTGGCGCAGCCCGTCGCTCATCGCATAGAAGGGCCGCATGGCATCCTGCGGACCCGCCGTGCGATAATTGACGGGATAGGCCATTACATCGAAGCCGGCCTTGCGAAACAAGGCCATCGAGCGCGGCATGTGGTAGCCGGAGGTGACCAGCAGATAGGTTTCGCCGGGCTTGGGCTTGAGAAGGTCATAGGTGAAGACGGCATTTTCATAGGTGTCGCGCGAGCGGTTCTCGAACAGCATGCGCTGGTCGAGGATGCCGAAGCTGCGGAAGAGCTGCCTGGAGGCATCGGCCTCGGTGATGTCCCCCCAGATCTGGCCGGCAAGCGAGCCGACGCCGCCGGTGAAGATGATGCGGGCATCGGGAAACTGGCGCGACAGGCCAGCAACGGCCGTCATGCGCTCGGCCGAATCGGTCAGGGCCGTCTCATGCCGCGTGGTGGAGATGTGGGTGTCCACCGCACCGCCCAGCACGATGATGCCGGCGATCTTGGTCTGGGAAGGGACCGCAGCCTGGGGAAAGCGTTCCTCCAGCGGCTGGATCAGCCAATTGCCGAGTGGGGACCAGCCCATTATGGCAAAGGCCAGGAGTGCGACGCCCATCAGGAAGCGGCCGAAGCGCTGGACACGGTGAATGAAGCTGAGGCCGAGGCCGAGGAGGCCGAGCACCAGGGCCGCGTTGGAGGGCAGGATCAGGAAGCCCAGGGTCTTGGCGAGATAATAGAACATGAGATGCGTTGTCAGGGGGGCGGCATTTGGGGGGCGGGTCTTCAGACCCGCCTTTCTCGATCCAGGGGGCGTGGCATTTCCAGGCTGGTCGGAAGGCCAGCTCCCCGATCGGGCCTACGCCGCGTCGGCCTTGAGGAAGCGCTGGTCGGCGAGGTCGAGCTGCCGGCGCAGGCGCACGATGGTGAGGCTGTCGTCGACGGCGCAATTGTCGTGGCTGAGCAGCTCGCCCTTGCGGATCGGCTTGGTGACACGGGCCCGCTCGGCCAGGCCCAGAGGCAGCAACCGCTCCCGCCTGGCATCGGCCCAGCGCATCGACCAGCCGCGATAATCATATTCGCCGATGCGGCCGAGCACGGTGCCGGGCGCGAGGTCGCGCTTGGCCACCGCTGCCGTCTCCGCCACGGGATGGTCGAGCGGCTGCAGGTCGGCGGTACCGTAGAGCACGGCACGCGCGGCAGTGAGCGGCGTTTCCAGGCTGGTCAGATGATAGGGCCGGTGCAGGGTGAAGAACGGACCCTTGCCGACATGCAGGTCCGTCATGCGCTCGAGCACGCGCGGATGGTTGGGCTCGACCACGCAGAACACGCCCGGGGCCACGCCCTTGCCGATGGTGTAGTCGACACAGCCGCGCTTGGAGAGCACGCCGCCATGGCTCATCGGGATCAGCACCTCGGCGAGTTCTTCCTTGCTGGCACGGGGGCCGTGCAAGCCGGGCTTGTCCGGCTCGAGACCGGTGGCATTGGCGAGCGCCACCATCTCCACCATGGTCTTGGAGCCGTCGACGAATTCCACCAGCACGCGCGGATTCATGTCGCGCGCCGTCGCCTCGGCGACATAGTCGTCGGGCACGGCGTCGAAATTCAGGGCGTTGTTCTTGCCCTTGCCGGCGGCGACCACCGTCATGCCGAGGGTGCGGGCAAAGCAGACCAGTTCGAGCGCGGCGGCCGGTTCGTCGCCGGCCGCGCCGGTATAGATCACGCCGGCCTTCTCCGCCTCGGCCTTGAAATGGCGGCCGATGGTGATGTCGGCCTCGACATTGAGCATGACGATATGCTTGCCGTGCCGGATGGCGGCCTCAGCCACGATCGCTCCGGATTCGGGATGGCCGGTGGCATCGATGATCACTTCGATGCGGCCGGCGGCGGCCAGGGCCTCCAGGTCGGTGGTGATGGCGATGCGCCCGGTCTCGATGGCCCGGTCGATGGCCGAGGCATTGGCGACCTCGACGAGCTCGTCCAGCCGATGCCCGGCGCTCAGGGCGGCGGCGATGGCATTCTGCGGTCGCGATCGCACGGCGACGGCGCCGATGCGGATGCCCTGCATCAGCGCGATCTGCACGATGAGGTCGGTGCCCATCTGGCCGGCCCCGACCAGGCCGATGGTAACAGGGCCCTTGTCGCGGGCGCGTTCCATCAGATCGGCAGTAAAAGAGGGGTTCATCGGGGGCTCCGCAATCTCGTCATGCACCGTCTAACCACCAAATCGTGGCGCTGCAAAGGGAAATGGCCATGTCCTTTCGGTGCAGATCGTCGCCTTTTCGGACAAGGGACGGCCCCTGGAGCAAAGCGCGTTTGGACGGAAACACTCGTTTGCTCTCACCCTTTGGTTCGACGCGCCTTTGCGATTCTTGGCGATTCCGCCAAATCGCAAAACGCTACGGGGCTCAGGCGCCGAAACGTTCCGCCCGGTAGGCGGAGGGGTCGACGAAAGGTTTTTCGCCAGTGATCATCTCGGCCAGGAGCCGGCCGGTGGCCGGGCCGAGGGTGAAGCCGAGATGCTGGTGGCCGAAGGCCAGCCAGAGGCTGTCGTGGCGCGGCGCCTTGCCGATGACCGGGCGCGAGTCGGGGAAGATCGGCCTCGATCCCATCCAGGGCTCGGCCTCGGCGCGCTCACCGAGCGGAAAGAGCTTGCGGGCGAGCCTTTCCGTGCGCTCGACCTGCACGGGTGTCCTCGGGGCATCGCGCCGCGCGAATTCGGCGCCGGTGGTGAGGCGGATGCCGCCCGCCATCGGTGTGATGACGAAGCCGCCCTGCTCGTCGAGCACGGGGCGGCTGAGGCCGGCATTGCCCTCGGCACGGTAATGCATGTGATAGCCGCGCTTCACCGCGAGCGGGAAGCGATAGCCGAGCGGGGCGAGCACATCCATCGACCAGGGGCCGAGCGCGACGACGGCTTGGCGCGCCTCGATCGGACCGTTCTGCGTGGTGATGCTCCACCCGGAAGCACCCGGACGCAGGCTGCGGGCGTCGCCGATCAGGACCTGCCCGCCGATCGCTTCGAAATGGCCGGCATAAGCCTTGGTGATGCCGCCGGGATCGGAGACGCTGTGTGGATCCTGCCAATGCACGCCCGCGGTGAAATCGGTCCGGAGATTGGGTTCGAGCGCCAGAGCTTCGTCGCGCGTCAGCGCCTTCACCCGGTAGCCGAACTCGGCGGCGAGGGGAAATTCCCGCTTCTCGGCTTCGAACGCCTTCTCGCTGCGATAGACCTTGAGCCAGCCCGTGTCGCGGAACAGGGCGTCGGCGCCGGCCTTGCTTGCCAAGGCGCGGTGCTCGGCCACGGTGGCGCTGAGCAGAGGCTGCATCATCCGGGCGGTGGCGAGAAGCCGGTCCGGGGCGGAGTTGCGCCAATAGGCGAGCAGCCAGGGTGCCAGCGCCGGCAGGGCCGTCCAATGGTAGTTGGCGCCGGGATAGCGCTTGAGCACGACGTCTGCGAGGGCGGACAGGCTGCGCGGGAAGGCGACGGGCAGCAACGCGGAGCGCTCGACCACGCCGCTATTGCCGTAGGAGGTTTCCTCGCCCGGGCCGCGCCGGTCGACCAGGGCGACGGACCGGCCGCGCTCCTGCAGATGCGCGGCGATCGAGGTGCCGACGATGCCGGCGCCGAGAACCACGACGTCGTAACGCATGGAAAACCCCATTGGTGCTGAAAAGAACTTTGGTATCGAATACGGTTCGGCTGGAGCGACCCGCCGTCAGGTGAGCCTGCGCCCATTCTCGTCCAGCAGCAACACATCCTGAGGGGCAATGGTCACCGCGACGGCCTCGCCGTCATGCCAGACCCTGTCCTCGATGGTGGCATTGGCCTGCAGCCTCAGGCCGGCGAGATCGAGGATATAGGCCGCCGTGCCGCCGAGGTAGGAAGCGGCGATGATGGTGGCGCGCAGCTCGCCGGGATCGCCGCCCGGCGGGCCGAGCCGGATGCGCTGGGCCCGTACCACGCCGGTCGCCCTTGTGCCGGCGCGGGCCGACGCCGGTGCGACGGCGACCAGTTGCACGCCGTTGTCGAGATGCAGGGCAAGGCGGCCATCGGCCACGCCCATGATCTTGCCCTCGACCAGGTTCGACTGGCCGAGGAAGCTGGCGACGAAGCGGGTGTCCGGACGCTTGTAGACCTGCTTGGGCGTGCCCTGCTGCTCGACCACGCCCTTGTTCATCACCACGATGTGGTCGGACATCGCCAGGGCTTCCTCCTGGTCGTGGGTGACGAAGATCGAGGTGATGCCGATCTCGCGCTGGATGATCTTGAGCTCGGTGCGCATTTCCTCGCGCAGATGCGCGTCGAGCGCCGAGAGCGGCTCATCGAGCAGCAGCACGTCCGGCTCGATCACGATGGCGCGGGCGAGGGCAATGCGCTGCTGCTGGCCGCCGGAGAGTTCGGAAGGCAGCTTGCGCTCGACGCCCGGCAGGCGGACCATGTCGAGGGCGCGCTTGACCTTGGCGGCGATGGTGGCCTTGTCCACGCTGCGATATTTCAGGCCGAAGGCGATATTGTCGTACACGTTCTTATGCGGAAACAGGGCGTAGTTCTGGAAGACCAGGCCGATATTGCGCTTGTGGATCGGCATCGTGTCGATGCGCTTTCCCGCCACCACGATCTCGCCGGCCGTCGGCTGCACCAGGCCGGCGATCGAGCGCAGGATCGTGGTCTTGCCGCAGCCCGAAGGGCCGAGCAGGGTGACGAAGTTACCCTTGCGAATGGTGAGGTTGACGTCCTTGACGGCAACGAAATCGCCATAGGCCAGATTGACATTGGTGAGTTCCACGGCCGTCGGCTTGGTCATCAGTCACGCTCTCGTTCGAAACACTGGCCCTGGGGCAAAGGCGCCAACTTTGGCGAGCAGTTTGGGTTCTTGACCCTCCCCTGGAGGGGGAGGGTCGATACGTAGTGTCGGGGTGGGGTGACTCTGTCTTGAGAATGACGAATGTTTATTGCTACGCCGGGCATGATTTCACCCCACCCCGGCCTTATAGGCCGACCCTCCCCCTCCAGGGGAGGGTAAGACGCGCGCGCTCGACCCGTGATGGGAGGTCAAGCGCCCTTGGCGATGCGGTCCCAGGTCTTGGTCCACTCGTCCGTGTGCTTGTCCCAATAGGCGGCGTCGGCGAAGGTCAGCGAAGCCATCTTGCCGGTGGGGTCGAAGGCCGGCAGCGCCTTGACCTTGTCGGTCAGCTTCACCTTGGTGGGATCGAGGGCGGGCGGATAGCTCTGCCCCTCCGCCACCGCGATCATCACTTCGGGCTGCAGCATGAAGTTGAGCAGTTCCTCGCATTCGGCCATCGGGGCGCCCTTGAGCACCAGCAGGTCCTCCATCCAGGCATAGGAGCCGGGCGGATCGAGATAGCCGATCGGCGCGCCCTGGGCCTGCAGGGCGGCGACACGTCCCGACCACGCATCGGTGACCACCACCTCG
Organism: Labrys sp. 22185; assembly: GCF_052045555.1. NCBI lineage: Bacteria > Pseudomonadati > Pseudomonadota > Alphaproteobacteria > Hyphomicrobiales > Xanthobacteraceae > Labrys > Labrys sp. 22185. The sequence continues at coordinate 109,993 of NZ_JBQEPH010000011.1, forward strand.
CCCTTGGAGAGCAGGTCCATCAGCTCGGCGCCCGACGACCAGTATTTCTTGGCAAGGTCGCGCTGCTCGCGCACCTTGTCCCAGACGGCATCGATGTCCTTGATGGCGTTGGGGTCCTGGCCCAGAGCGAGCGCCGCATACCAGACGCGGGTGATCATGTTGCCATAGCCGCCGATCTTGTCCTTGTATTTGGGATCGAACAGCAGATTGACGCCCTTCTCCTTGGCCTCGGCTTCGGAGATCACCTTGGTGTTGTAGGCGATGCCGGTGGTGCCGTAGTCATAGGGCACGCAGGACAGGTCCGGCGAGATCTTGCGGAACGGCTCGAACATCACCTGCATGATGTTGGCCATATTGGGGATGTTGGCGTCGTTGAGCTTGGTGGTCAGCCCGGCATCGACATAGCGCTTGTAATATTCGACGCCGGAGGAATGAATCACCTGGAACTCGCCGGGCGAGGCGGTCTTGACCTTGGTGATGATCTCGTTCTCGTCGCCGAAGGTGCCCTGCACCACGTTGTTGCCCGTCTTGGCCGTGTAGGGCTTGAAGGCGTATTTATCCATCGCCTCCTGAACGCTGCCGCCCCAGCCGTCGAAGCGCACGTCCTTGGCGGCGGCGAGCGCCGAGCCGCCCCATTTCAGATTGATGCCGGCCCCTGCCGCCGCCGCCGCGGTGAGGCCGAGGAAGGTGCGGCGGCTCATGCCGCCATTGAGATAACGCTCCTTGAGGCGCTCCAGGCGCCTGGTCTGCGACATTGTCATTGGTCTGGTTCCCCTCCTGGTGGTTTTATGACTGGCCCTAGCGAATGCCGCGGGCGAGATAGCGGGCAAGGCCGCCGCCGATGAGCGGCACGCCCACGGTCAGCAGGATCATCAGCGCGCCGAGGGCGTTGATCTCCGGGCTGATGGAAACTTTCAGCATCGACAGGATCTGCGTCGGCATGGTCTCGACGCCCGAGGGGCGCCAGAACAGGCTGGCGGTGACGTTGTCGAAGGAAATGGTGAAGACCAGCAGCAGGCTGGCGATGACGGCCGGCATCAAGAGCGGCAGCGTGATCTCGCGGAAGGTATGGAACCGGTTGGCGCCGAGCGACAGGGCCGCCTCCTCATAGACCCGCCGGATGCCCACCAGCCGCGACTGCACCACCAGGATGACATAGGGCAGCGCCAGCATGATATGGCCAAGCACCAGCAGCACCAGCGTGCGCGGCTGCTGGGCCCAGCGCATCAAAAGCAGCAGGCCGACACCGAGCACCGTCTCCGGCACCAGGGCCGGGGCGATCAGCAGCGTGTTGATGAACTGCTTGCCGGGGAAGTCGTAGCGCACCAGCGCCATCGCCCCCATGATACCGAGCACCGTGCAGACCACCGCGGTGATCAGGGCGACCCAGAGCGAAGTCTTGAAGGCGCGGATCACCGCCTCGTTCTCCATCAGCTTGCTGTACCAGCGCAGGCTGAAGCCGGTCATCGGGAAGCCGCCGAACTGCGAATCGTTGAAGGAGAGGATCACCACCACCAGGATCGGCGCGAACATGAAGATGTAGACGAGGATGGTGAAGACCTTCACGGCCTGCCAGGACCAGTCCTTTTCCGCGCCGGGCAGCTCGCTCATTGGCTCAACCCCTTGAAGATGCGCGACAGGCCCATATAGCGGCTGTAGATCGTAGCCACGATGCCGAGCAGCACCAGCAGCACGAGGGAGAGTGTCGAGCCTAGCGGCCAGTTCAGCTGCGTCATGATGGTGTCGTAGATCAGATTGCCGAACAACGCGTCGCGGGTGGAGCCCAGCACCTGCGGGGTGACGTAGCTGCCCGCCGCCAGCACGAAGCAGAGCAAGAGGCCCGCCATCAGGCCCGGCAGGGACAGCGGCAGCACCACCTCTCGGAAGGCCTGGCCCTGGGTGCAGCCGAGCGTGCGCGCCGCCGAGATCAGGTTGCGGTCGATGCCTTCGAGGCTGACATAGATGTTGAGGATCATATAGGGCAGCAGGAAGTGGATCATGCCCATGATTACCGAGCCCTGGGTGTAGAGCATGCGCAGCGGCTCGGAGATCAGGCCGAGCTTCATCAGCACCACGTTGATGATGCCCTGTTCGCCCAGGATGTGGATCCAGGAGAAGGTGCGGATGGTGAAGCTGATCCAGAAGGGCACGATCAGGAGCAGCAGCAGCAGCCATTTGTGCCGCGTGCGCGTCATCGCAATGAAATAGGCCGGCGGATAGCCGAGCAGCGCGCAGAGGATGGCGGTGATCGCCGCCACCTTCACGGTCTTCCATAGGAAGAGGTGGTAGAAACTGTCGGTGAAGAATTCGTGCCAGTTCGCGGTGGTGAAGACCTGCTTCTCAACGCCGGCCGTGACGAACTCATAGAAGCTGTACACCGTCATGATGACGATGGGCACCACCATCAGCACGGTCAGGACGATCAGGGTCGGGGAGAGCAGATACCAGGGGCGCAGCCGATCGCGTGCAGAAAGCTGCTGGCCTGCCATCATGTCCCCACGCTGTTCCCTGGAAGTAATATTTGTTTCGTTCAGGGTGGATCTTCTCTAGGCATGTGTCAATTGCCGGACAATACAAATCCGGTCGTGGTTACCCTGCGCCATGAGGCCTCGTCCGATGCTGCTGCCCGATTACCTTGCCCAAGCGCCGGCGCCCGGCCTCGAGGGGCTCAAGCCCTTCGTCAAGATGCACGGCCTCAGGAACCACTTCGTGATCTTCGACCAGCGCTTGCATCCCCGTGCCTTGCCTGTGGCCGATATCGTGCGCCTGTGCGACGTCGAGACGGGAGTCGGCGCCGAACAGGTGCTCACCATCGAGGCGCCGACATCCGCTGGGGCCGCCGGTGGGAGCTATGCCCGTATGCGCATTTTCAACATAGACGGGCGTGAGGCCGGGGCTTGCGGCAATGCCACACGCTGCGTCGCTCATCTCCTGCTGGAGGAAAGCGGGCGGGACGAACTGGTGCTGGAGACCGGTGGGGGTCTGTTGGCCTGCCGCCGGGCCGGCCCGATGGCTGTTGCGGTGACGCTCGGGCCGATCGTGATGGGATGGGACCAGATCCCGCTCGCGCATGAGGTCGACACCGCTCATCTGCCGCTCGTCAGCGGGCCGCTTCGCGATGGCCTCGCCCTGAATATCGGCAATCCGCACGCAGTGTTCTTCGTTGGGGAACTCGACGCCGTCGACGTCAGGGCGGTGGCACCAGCCATCCAGAACGATCCTTTGTTCCCGGAGGGCGTCAATGTCGGCGTGGCCGAGGTGGTCGATCGCGGTACGCTGCGCCTCAAGGTCTGGGAGCGCCCGGGTATCCTGACGAAGGCCTGCGGCACCGGCGCCTGTGTCGCTGCCTATGCTGCCCGCCTGCGTGGGCTGATCGACGGCAACAGCGTCACCGTGCATCTGCCCGGCGGAGCCCTCTCCATCGAACTGCTGCCGGAAGGCCGCGCGATCATGACCGGGCCGGTGGCGGTGTGTTGCCTCGGCTATGTGTGATGCGAGCGCCTCAGGCGTAATGCAGGCGCCGGCTGAGGCCTGAAATCTCGATGGCTGCAGCGGCCGGGAGGCCTTGGACGCGCGGGCGCGGCGGCGGCATCCGCATGCCGATGGTGAACATCACGGCGCTGGCCGCGGCAAAGGCGGCGAAGGTCAGGAACATGCCGGTGCCCCCGAAAGTGCCGAGCATCAGGCCGCCGAGTGCCGGACCGAAGAAATTGCCGATGGTCGAGAAGGAGTGGGCGCCGAAATAGCTACCCCGGTTGCGGGCGTTGCAGATGCCGTCGACCAGGAGATATTCCGACGGCACCACCAGGATCTCGCCGATGGTGAACAACACCATGAAAAGGGCGAAGCCGGTGAAACTGCTGGATGCCAGGAAGCCGAGTTCGCTGGCGAGGATGAGGACGCAGCCCAGCACCATGGCATGGAGGGCGCCGACCTTTTCGATCAGCCGGCGCGCGAACAGATTGCCGACGAGCACGACCAGCCCGTTGATCGAGAGCAGATAGGCGAAGATGTCGACGCCGCCTTCCATCGTGGCGCCGAGATAGGGCGCCAGGGTGGCCGACCACTGGCCGTAGACGGCCAGCAGGAGAGTGCCGCCGCCAACGAAAAAGGCGAGCCGCGGATCCCGGGCGGCCGAGCGAATACTCTCGACGACGGAAGGTTGCCGATGGCTTTCACTCTTTTCGGCATCGATGGTTTCGGGCGTGCCGAGCAGATGTAGGGCGATGGCGAAGACAGCGTAGATGCATCCGGCCACCATGAACATCGCACTCAGCGCTGTCCCGGCGGCAACACCGATCAGGGGCCCGACAGCCCACCCTGCATTCGCAACCATGTAACGCCATGAAAAATACTTCAGGCGTCGCTCGGGCGGGCAGATGTCGCTCATCAGGGCACGGGATATCGGCTCGTAGACGGCGATCGATACGGCCGCGACGATCTGGGCCGCGCAGAAAGCCGTGACGGATTGGGCAAATCCCATGCCGATCAGGGCCAGGGCCGTCAGTGCCAGCATCAGCACCAGCATGAGGACGCGGCCGACCCTATCCGACAGCGAGCCGGCGAACGGAGCCGCGATGGCACCCAGAAGCGGCCCGGTGCCAAGCAGGATGCCGATGGCGGCAGGTCCCAGGCCGAAGGATTTCTGCAGTTTCACCGCCAGGAAGGACAGGCTCATCGCCCGGGCCACGCTGACGAGACCCGACCCGGCGATCAGGAAATAGACGAAGCGAAGGCGGCGCGAATCGGGGTTCATCTGGCGGGTCCGGATGGCATTGGGACCATTTACTATGGGGTGCTCGGCTTCACCACTTCCTTCCTGGGACTGCCGGCATCTTGCCGGCTCTTGGAAATGTTGCGTTTGCTGAATGGAAGAGCCGGCAAGATGCCGGCGGTCCCAGGGATCACGTCTTGAAGAAGGCGCGGATCTGCGCCAGGAACTGCGCGGGCGGGCCCGGCTGGGCATAGGTGGCGGCCGCCTCGTCGCGGGCAAGGAAGGCCTGGCCCCGGCGGACCGAAGCTTCGAACGCCTCCGCCAGCCCTGGCTCGGCGGCGAGGACAGGATCGAGATCCTCCTTGCGCAGTTCGAAGATGATGCAGCGGGTCAGCGCCAGGATCGTGCCGGCATTGGGGGCACCGGTGATGAGGCCGAGTTCACCGAAATGGTCGCCCGGCCCCAGTCGTCCCACCACATGCGAATGGTCGCGGATGGTGCGGCTCGCCTCCAGCACGCCGGAGGCCACCACGATCAGGGATGAGAGGGTGCCCCCTTGCGACGCCAGCGTCGCCATCGCTTCGAGATGGCGCTTGATCATTTTGGTGGACAGATCGACCCGTTGCTTCGGCGAGAGCTCGCGAAAGAGCGGAATGTCGCCAAGGAGCTGCTCGGGAGGCAGGGTCTCCAGCGGACCGAGACTGACCTGGACCGGCCCGATCGGCGTGGACATGGCACCCGGATTGACCAGGCGGATGCCGTGATAGTGGAACTGCCGCAGCACCTGGCCGAGCAGCGCGCTCTTGGCCGCGCCGAGATGGTCCGTATGCGCCACCGAAAAGCTGATGTCGTAGCTGTTGGTGCGGGCGCCGATACGCGCCAGCGAGGTTCCGGGGGCGGGGCTGGAGAGAAGCTTGGGCGTCAGCAGCGCGGCATGGCGCAGATATTCCAGGACCAGGTCCGGCCGGGCCGTGGAATCGCAGGCGACCTGGACCGAATCATCACGCCGGGTGCTCGGCCGGCTGCGATTGATCACGCGTGACTTGGAGATCAGGCTGTTGGGGATGGTGACGATGTCGTTGCCATCGGTGCGCACATGGATGGAGCGCCAGTTGATCTGGACGATCACGCCCTCGAAGGAACCGTCGATGCCGATGCGGTCGCCGACCACATAGGGATGTTCGATGCCCACTGCGATGCCGGCGAAGACGTCGGCCAGCGTGTTCTGCAGGGCCAGCGCCAGCACCACGGCAATGATGCCGGAGGTGGCGAGGAGGGCGCGGACGGGCAGGTCGAACACGAAATTGACGATGGCCAGCACGGCGGTGAGATAGGTCAGGCCGGCCAGGAGGTCCGAAGCGATCTTGGGCTGGCTCGATTCGCGCTTCTGCCAGAGGATCAGCGGCAGGATGCCGACGGTCAGCCGCGCGCCCAGCAGCCACCACAGGGCGATCAAGCCGCGCTGCCAGGTGGCGATGCGCGTGTCGGAGTCGAGCATGGGCGCGGCCGGCATGCCGGCGACCCGCAGGATCAGCAGGGTGAACAGGCAGAAAAGGCCAGCGGCGACACCGATGCGCAGCCAGGCTGGCTGCCAGGCGATCCGCCAGTTGAAGATGAGCACGGCCGCCAGGGCCGTGGCGAGGATCAGTTCGGAGAGCAGCGACACCGGGGCCACGCAACTGGTCGAAAGGGCGGCATGATTGCATCACTCCGCGCTGCATGCCAGAGCGGGAATGCGGCATGGCAGCGGCGAAGCCAAACATGGCAAACGTCCGGCCTTTCACGCGCGCTTGCCCGTCTCGTCACACCGGAAGGAATGGCCTTGGAACTGAAATGGCTGGAGGATTTCCTGAGCTTGGCCGAGACGCGCAGCTTCTCGCGCTCGGCGACGGACCGCAACATCACCCAATCGGCCTTCAGCCGGCGCATTCGGGCGCTCGAAGTCTGGCTCGGCACCGAGTTGCTGGACCGCAGCACCTTTCCGATCACCCTGACCGTCGACGGCCGGCAATTCCGCGAGACGGCCGAGGAAACGGTGCGCCTGCTCACCCTCAGCCGTTCGCAGTTCCGCAGCCGCCAGGAGGGCAGCAAGCTACCGGTGCTGGCCGTCACCGCCCTGCACGCCCTCTGCCTGACCTTCCTGCCGGGTTGGCTTACGGAAATCCGGCGCAAGGTTGGCCCGGTGACGAGCCGCGTGCTGCCGGAGAATTTTCACACCTGCATCCAGGCCCTGGTGGAAGGCGGCTATGATTTCCTGCTCACCTTCCATCATCCCAATATCTCGGTGCCGCTCGATCCCGAACGCTTCGCCTTCCTCACCGTCGGGCGAGACAGCCTGGTGGCGGTGGCGGCTCGGCCGGAACGCCGCAGCTGGCAGGCCGGGGACGAGCGCGTGCCGCTGCTGCATTATTCGCGCGGCTCGTTCCTGGGGCTGCTGGCCGCCATCGCGCAGGCCCGCGAGGGCGCACCGTCGACCTATCTTGCCCATACCAATGAGGGCTCCATGGCCGAGGCCTTGAAATTCATGGCTCTGGACGGCCATGGCGTTGCCTGGCTGCCGCGCAGCCTGGTCGCCGACGAGATCGCCGAGGGAACCCTGATGGTGATCGCGCCGGAAATGCCGATGGATATCCGGCTCTACCGTAGTGCAGATCGCTCGCGGCCGTTCGTCGACCGTGTCTGGAGCGCAGCACGGGCGGCTTCCGGCTGAAGGTTATGCAGATTTGGAATAGGCTTTGCCGCGATAGCATTGGCAGGGATCTTCTGCCGGGCGTATGAGCCTTCCCAGGCTGGCGGAACGGACCCGGCAAAGCAAGAACCGCTTCGTTCCGCCAGGCTATCCATCACCTACACGCGCTTGCGCGCGCGAAGCTGCAACTCGCCATGACCTGGGGGGAACCCTGGCGCCTGGCCGGAGGAAACTGCCTTGTCTGACACCGCATTCCGCCTCGAGCACGACCTCTTGGGAGACCGCGAGGTGCCCGCGCACGCCTATTATGGCGTCCACACCCTGCGGGCCGTCGAGAACTTTCCGATCAGCGGCCAGACCGTGGCGACCTCTCCGGACCTGATCCGGGCCTTGGCCTCGATCAAGCAGGCGGCCGCGCTCGCCAACCGCGAACTCGGCCTGCTCGACGACAAGCGCACCGCCGCCATCGTGGCGGCCTGCGAGGAGATCAAGGCCGGGGCGCTGCACGACCAGTTCGTGGTCGACCTCATCCAGGGCGGGGCCGGCACCTCGACCAACATGAACGCCAATGAGGTGATCGCCAACCGGGCGCTCGAGCTCATGGGCCATCGGCGCGGCGAGTACGGCCATCTGCATCCCAACGAGCACGTCAATATGGGGCAGAGCACCAACGACGTCTATCCGACTTCGCTGAAGATCGCGGCCTGGTTCGGCATCGGCCGGCTGATCGAGGCGATGGGCGTGCTGCGCCGGGCCTTCGAGGCCAAGGCGGAAGAGTTCGCCGACATCCTCAAGATGGGGCGCACGCAGCTCCAGGACGCCGTGCCGATGACGCTGGGCCAGGAATTCGGCACCTATGGGCTGATGCTGGCCGAGGACGAGGCGCGGCTGGCGGAAGCCGCCGGGCTGATTCGCGAGATCAACATGGGCGCCACCGCGATCGGTACCGGCATCACTGCTCATCCGCTTTATGCCGGCATCGTCTGCAAGCGCCTGGCCGAGATCACCGGCATCGACCTGATCACCGCCCCCAATCTGGTCGAGGCCACCCAGGATTGCGGCGCCTTCGTGCAGCTTTCGGGCGTGCTGAAGCGCGTGGCCGTGAAACTCTCCAAGACCTGCAACGATCTGCGCCTGCTCTCCAGCGGACCCAGGGCCGGGCTCAACGAGATCAACCTGCCGGCCCGCCAGGCCGGCTCCTCGATCATGCCGGGCAAGGTCAATCCGGTGATCCCCGAAGTGGTCAACCAGGTTGCCTTCGAGGTGATCGGCAATGACGTCACCATTACCTTCGCGGCCGAGGCCGGACAGCTCCAGCTCAATGCCTTCGAGCCGGTGATCGCCTACAGCCTGTTCCGCAGCGTCGACCATCTCACGGCCGCCTGCCTGACGCTGGAAAAGAACTGCATCACCGGCATTACCGCCAATCGCGAGCGCCTGCGCGCCAGCGTCGAGCAATCGATCGGCATCGTCACGGCACTGAATCCCTATATCGGCTACCGCCATGCCACCGAAGTGGCGATGGAAGCCCATGCCACTGGGCGCGGCGTCTACGAACTCGTGCTGGAGAAAGGGCTGATGCCGCGCGAGCAGCTCGACGCCGTGCTGCGGCCGGAAAACCTCACCCGGCCGCAGCCCTTCGAGATGAAGCTGTAGACGTCGTTGCGAATGCCTCTCGGCATCAGCCGTTCAGCGTCTTCTGCATGAAGACGAGGTCGAGCCAGCGGCCGAATTTCTGGCCGACTTCGGGCATGCGCGCCGTTTCGGTGAAACCGTAGCGCCGATGCAGGGCGAGCGAGGGCTCGTTTCCAGCCTCTATGCCGCCCAGCATGACATGCTTGCCGGCATCGCGGGCCGCGCCGATCAGGGCATCCAGCAGAGCAGCGCCCGCCCCCTGGCGGCGCGCTGTCCCGGCGACGTAGATCGAGTGCTCGACGGTGTGGCAATAGCCGTCGAAGGGCCGCCAGTCGCCGTAGCTGGCATAGCCGATTGCCGTGCCCTCGACGTCGGCGACGAGGATGGGATAGCTCTGGCTCCTGCGCAGGTCGAACCAGGCCTTGCGGTTGGCGAGATCGACGGCGTTCCAATTCCAGATCGCCGTCGAGTTCAGCACCGCGTCATTGTAGATGGCGAGGATATCGGGCAGGTCATCAGGGGTGGCGGGGCGGATGATCATCGATCCAAATCTTTCCAGAACAGGGTGGTGTCGCAATAGCCGCCCTGCGGCCAGAGCGCGTAACGCGGAATGACGCCGGCCTTTTGCCAGCCGAGTCCTTCATAGAGACGCTCGGCCGAAGAGCCGGTGGCGGTATCGAGGCAGAGCACGATGCGCCCGCTCGCCCGGGCGCTCTCCTCCAGGGCAGCCATCAGCCCGCTGGCGATGCCGAGATTGCGGCCGCGCCGGTGCACCATCAGTTTCTGTACGTCGGCGCGATGGGGCTGGTTCGAGCGGCTTTCCGGGCTGAGCAGCACGGTGCCGACCGGCCTGCCGTCGAGATAGGCGACATGCAGCAGGACGGTGCCCTCTGCCACCCGTGCGGCGACGCCACGCCAGAAGGCTTCGGCTTCCTCTTGGGCGAGCGGCAGCATGAAGCCGATTGAGGCTTCACCCTCGACGCAGTCGATCAGGATTTCCGCCAGGGCGGGAACGAGCGCTTCGGCCTGTTCGGGCGTTGCGATGGCAATGGTGAGATCGGTCATCGGGGAACCTGTCGCGAGGGGCAGAGCATGACGAAATAGCGCGCCGGCCCGTCACCCGGATTGTGGAACATCACCAGCTTGTCGAGCCGCATATGCAGGCAGTCGCCAGGCTGGAGCGGAAAGGCTTCGCCATCGACCGTCATGGTGAGGCTGCCCGATTGCAGCCAGACCAGCTGGTCGAAGGAGGTTGCCTGCGGTTCGAACGGAATTAGTGCGCCGGCCGGCAGCTCCACCTCGACAAGGTCGAGGATGCCGTTGGCCGTGGCGGGCGAAACCGAGCGGCGCAGATAGCCGGTGGCCGGATCGCGCCAGAGCGGTTGCTCGGCCCGCCGGGCCAGGGGGGAAGCTACCGGCGCCACGGCGGCGAACAGGGTCGACAGGCTGACGCCGAGGCCGCCGGCGAGACGAGCCAGCAATTGGGCGGTGGCACTCGACTCGCCGCGCTCGATGCGCGAAATCATGGCGCGGCTGACGCCGCTGGCCGCGGCGAGCTGATCGATGGTCAGGTGCATCTGGCTGCGCAGTGCCTTGATGCGCCCGCCCAGCTCCATGTCGATGGCGGCGTCGGTGGATTCCATAATGTAAGAATATTTATCCACTATAGTGGAGTCAAGCATGAAGGCCGCTGTTGCAGATCGCCTGGCATGGGCCTAAAACTTAGTTCGTTTTCTTAAGCAACAAACTGGACCTGCCATGCCGGAGACCATTCCCGCCCTCAGCCTCAGCGCTCTCGACGACCTTGCGGGAGTGGTGAAGGCCCTTCCTGTCGATGCCGCCGATGGCCTGATCGAAGCGCTCGCCACGGCAGGCCGTATCGCGATCTATGGCGCCGGGCGCGAAGGGCTGCAGATGCGTGGCCTGGCCATGCGCCTGTTCCATCTCGGGCTCGATGTCCATGTCGTCGCCGACATGACGGTGCCGCCGATCGGTCCCGGCGATCTCCTCTTCGTCTCCTCCGGGCCAGGCGCTTCCAATATCGGCGATGCCTTGATCGGTGTCGCCCGCAAGGCCGGCGCCAAGGTCGCGGTGGTGACGGCCCAGCCCGAAGCCCGCACACCCAAGCTCGCCGATATCGTCTTCACCATTCCGGCCCAGACCATGGCGGATGACCGGGACGGCGGGGTTTCGGTGCTGCCGATGGGATCGCTGTTCGAGACGGCGCAGATGCTGGTGTTCGAGATCATCGTGCTGAAGCTGCGCAATCGCCTCGGCGAAACCGCCGAGACGATGCGGGCTCGTCACACCAATCTGGAGTGAGGCCATCAGGCTTCTGGCGAGACCTGGTCCTTGAGAAAGGCCGAGACGGCGTCTGAAAAATCATAGCCGTCGAAGGCCGAAAGCGGCACGCCGTGCTCGACCAGGGCCCGCGCACAGCCGACATAGTCCTGCGGCACGACGCTGGCGATATCCTCCGCCTGGCTGGCATAGGAGAGCGTGCCGAGGACGTTGTTGCCGAAGCCGTGCTCGGTGCGCCAATCGGCGCCCTCTTGCAGCAGCAGGCGCAGCATGGCGGCATCGCCCTGGAACATCGCCTTGTTCAGGGCGGTCGCCGACCATTCGTGCTCCTTCACCTCACGGGGCCAGCCCAGGCCGAGCATGACGCGGACGGCCTCGATCGCTCCGTTGCCGGCGAGCAGAGGCAGGGTCCTGAGCTGTCTTTCCGAAAGGCGGGCGAGAACATCCGGCTCCCTTGCCAGGATATCGGCGGCCGCGGCCCGGTCGGCCCGCGTGCAGGCCGCGACGAAGGCTTCTTCCTGCGTAAGGTCTTCCTCGACACCCAGCGCCTCGAGCATCGCGACCACGTCGGTGCGGCCCTGCTCCTGGGCAAAACGATAGAGGCTGATTCCGCCAGGCCCCTTGCCACGGGGATCGGCGCCGGCGTCCAGCAAGGCCCGGACATGGGCGCTGGAGCGTCCGCGCAGGATGGCATGGTGGATCCAGGCCTGCTCCCTGGCGTCGCCGCCATGGGCGAGCAGCAGGCGGAGCGTGTCAAGCTTGTCGAAATCGAGCACGCGGCCCAGCGCATTGGTGCCGGTGACGCGTGCGCCGGCGGCGAGCAGCAGGCGGGTGCCGACGTCGTCGGAACTCTCGACCGAGTGATAGAGGGATTCATTGTCGTTCGGATCGGCACCCGTCTCGAGCAGCAGCCGGATCATCGCCTCGTCATGCGTGCGCCCCGCGGCGCCATAGAGCACGGAAAGCGGCGAATCCGGCCAGCGTGGGTCCGTCCAGCTGGCATTGACGTCCGCGCCATGAGCGAGCAGCAGGCGGGCGCAGGCAAGCAGCGGCTCCTTGAAGTCCGGCTCGCGGATGAGGCCGGAATGGCTGACGCCGATCAGGGGCGGCATGGCCAGAGGGCCGCCGCTGCGGTTCACGAAGGCCGGATCCTCGGCGATGAGGGCCCTAAGCCGGACTTCGTCGCCGGTGACGCAGGCGAGCCAGGGATCCTGTCCGAACAGGGCCGGCTGTTCGGCGAGGGTGCGGCGCGCCAGATGACGCCGGGCGGCATTGCCCTCCAGCACCCAGGCGAGCCAGGTCCGCAGCCGCTCGGCCGCGACGCTGCGCGTCCACTCGACATAATGCTTGAGTTCGCTCCAGGAGCGGAAGCCGTAGTCGCGTGCGATGACGGACTGGGCGTCGTGCAGAGCGAGCTCGCGGCCGGCGAGCCCTGCCGGATCGAGGCCCCGCGCCGACGGCAGAAGCTCGGCGAAGCGGCGAAGCGCCTCGCTCTCGCCGTTGCGGGCGGCGCGCAATAGCTGCTTGGCCTGGTTCTTGAGATGCGAAAGGTCGGGCGAAACCGGAAGGGTCTTCATGGTGCCTCCATGTGCGCAGGGCCGAAGACCCGCAATCGGCTGCACAGGGGCAGGTCGTCCTGGTGTCGATGATTGTGAGGGGGCTGTGCCCTTCCCGCGGGTCCGGAGGCGTCTCGCAGCGCCGATAGGGAGCTTAGGAGTTTTCATGCCTGGATGGAAGCCCTGCCCGGTCGCGGAGCAGCCACCTTTCATTCGGAGAAGAAGGACCCTACGCGCTGGCGCTCCGGGTCTTGCCGAGCGATGACATCAGGTCGCCGAAGCGCTCGCCCTGCACGGCGACATGGGCTCGCAGCTGCTCGGCGGCATGCTGGGCCTCGCCGGCGCGGATGGCGGCGACCACGGCCTCATGCTCGGCCTGCGAGGTCCCCATGCGATTGCGCACGCGCAGCTGCAGGCGGCGGAAGGGAGCCAGGCGCTTGTTGAGGGCCACGGCCTGGCTCGCGAGGAACTTGTTGCCGCTGGCGCGGTAGATGACGCGATGAAACGTCTCGTTCTCATAGTAATAGCTGTCGGGATCACCATTGGCGGCCGCCTCCTGGCAGGCCGCCAGGGCCGCCAGGAGAGCCTGCTCGTCCTCGGGCAGGAGACGGCGGGCGGCGAGGCGCCCGCACATCGCCTCCAGTTCCGCCATGACCTCGAACATTTCCATGAGCTGGCTGGCATCAGGCGCGCTGACGATGGCACCCCGGCGGGTTCGCAGCTCCACCAGCCCGGCGGCGGCGAGCTGCTGCAGCGCCTCGCGGATCGGCGTGCGCGACACGCCGAAACGCTCGGCCAGGGACACTTCGTCAAGACGCTCACCCGGCTTCAGCTGCCCGGTGGCAATCTCGTCCTCGATCGAATCCCGCAATTGGGTGGCTCGGCGCTCGGTCATAGGCCCATATCGCGCCTTCTGCCGATGCCGGCAAGCCGTGATTGCCTTTACGGCGCCGTGGAAGGCGAGGCATGCCGGTTCGGCCGCCTCGCCTGTTTGCATCAGGCTGGCTTGAGCGCCGGCGGCAGCCTGTTCTGCGGCCAGCCGGTGGCCTGCTCATAGGCGTAGGCGAGCTGCAGCACGGACATCTCGGCGTGGTTGCGGCCCACGAGCTGCATGCCCATGGGCAGCCCGCGTTCATTGAAGCCGACAGGCACGCTCATCGCCGGGCAGCCCGACATGGTGACCGGGATCACCACCTCCATCCAGCGATGATAGGTATCCATGGCGCGGCCGTTGACCTCCTTGGGCCAATGCGTGGTGGCGTCGAAGGGGAAGACCTGCGCCGACGGCAGGATGAAGTAGTCGTAGCGCTCCGTGAAAGTGCGGACCGCCTGATACCACTGCGTGCGGGCGGCGGCGGCATCGGAGAGCTGGACGGCGCTGAGCTTCAGATAGTTTTCGATCTCCCATTGTGCTTCGGGTTTGAGCAAGGCCCGCTTGGCCGGATCGTCATAGAGCACCTTCAGGCCTGAGCCGGTCTGCCAGGCGCGCAGCGGCAGCCAGTTGCGCCAGACATTCTCGATCGGATAATCGGGCCGGGCTTCCTCGACGGTGCAGCCGAGCGTTTCGAAGGTCTTGAGCGCCGTCTTGCAGAGGTCGAGCACGCCCGGTTCGAAGGGCAGGTAGCCGCCGCAATCGCCGAGCCAGGCGATGCGCACGCCCTTGAGATCGCGCTTCAAGGGCTCGGTGAAGCGGGTGGGATCCTCGTGGAGGGAAAGAGGCGCGGCAGCGTGGTAACCCGACTGCACCGCGAGCAGCAGGGCAAGATCCGAGACATTGCGCGCCATCGGCCCGTTCACGCCCAGCGCGGCATCGAACACGTCGGCACCGGGTGAGGGCACCCGGCCGAAGGAGGTGCGGAAGCCCAGCACATTGTTGAAGGCCGACGGGTTGCGCAGCGAGCCGGCATGGTCGCTGCCGTCGGCGACCGGCAGCATGCGCATGGCCAGGGACACTGCGGCGCCACCGCTGCTGCCGCCCGAGGTCTTGCTGTGGTCATAGGCGTTCAGCGTGGTGCCGAAGACCTGGTTGTAGGTCTGCGACCCCAGCCCGAACTCCGGTGTGTTGGTCTTGCCGATGACGATGCTGCCTGCACGCTTCATGCGGTCGACGAAGATCGCATCGGCCTTGGGAATGCGATCCTTGAACAGAGGCGAGCCCTGCGTGGTGCGGATACCCTTGGTATCGGCGAGGTCCTTGATCGCCTGCGGGAAGCCATGCATCCAGCCGGCATAGTCACCGCGGGCGAGCTGGGCGTCGCGTTCCCCGGCCTGCTTGAGGAGGTCGCCGCGATCCTGTCTGGAAACGATGGCGTTGACCGTGGGATTGAAACGGTCGATGTGATCGAGATAGGCCGTCATCACCTCCACGCAGGAGATGGATTTCGACTTGATCGCCTGCGAAAGCGGAATGGCATCCATCATCACGATGTCGGAGGGCGCTGTTTTTGCCAGGGCCGGGCCGGACCAGGCCGCCTGGCCGACAAGAGCGGCCGATGCCGCGCCCGCCAAACCCTTCGCGCTCAGATTCAGGAAACCGCGTCTGCTGATGCCACGCTCCTGCGTGGGTTGCGATATGCCGCCGCTTTGCTTGCTGGCCATGGGACACCTCCTCGATCAGCCTTCTGGGTGAGGCCGTGTCCACACACTGTCAGACTCTGTGTCACCGAGCAATTAAATTGTATACAAAAATATAGATTAAAAATACATAAGAAGCATTTACTTATGCAATAAGCGAACCAAGTTTTTTTGCGATCTGCTTGAGGTCGACGGCGCGCGTCGTCGCCCGGCGCACATGGTGCGGGCCTCAGTCAGTCGCGACCGCAATCTCGGCATGAAGAGAGTGGCTTTCGCAATGGGACGCCGGGTCTCTGCTGCGCATCGTTTTTGCCGAGATGCCGCCGACCGTTTTCCGATCGGATGCACCAGACTCCAGGAATCGCGCCCGACGCCGCGGTTACCCTCGGTCTTCGACCAGCGCTGCCAGCTGCCCTATCACGGTGCCCCAACCGTCATGGAAGCCCATCTTTTCATGCAGGGCACGGTCGCCATTGCTCTTGTGCATGACATGGGCAGTGTAGCCGGTTCCATCCGGATGGTCGGCGAAATCGATGATCGCTGTGATGAAAGGCTGTTCGGCGGGGCGCCAGCCGCCGGTGAGCGCATTGGTGAAGACGATGCGCTGCCGGTCGTCGACAGTCAGGAAGCAGGCGTCGAGATGGGGCTGGAAGCTGCCGCCATTCTCGCTGATCCGGGTCACGAAGGCACCGCCCGGCGACAGGTCCATCTCGACGACCTGGCATCGGGCAGGAGCAGGTACCCACCATTGTTCGAAGAGGGCGGGTTGGGTCCAGGCCTGCCACACGGTGGCCCGCGGGGCCTTGATGATGCGGGTGATGCGGAGGTCGCGTTCGGGATCGAAGTGACGGCTCACGTCGGCGGCTCCTTGTCGAGCAGGGTGGCAACCAGGCGCTCCAACCTGTCGGTTCGACCTTCCCACACGGCGTGCTGGGCGGCCAGCCAGCCCTCGACCGCGGCGAAAGCCTGTTTCTCGATGGTGCAGGTTCGCACGCGCCCCTGCTTGCGGGTGCTGATCAGGCCCGTGTCCTCGAGCATGCGAATATGTTTCATGAAGGAGGGCAGGGCCATGTCGAAGGGCTCGGCGAGGTCGCTGATGCTGGCCGGCCCCTGCCCCAGGCGTCCGAGCACGGCGCGACGGGTTGGATCCGCCAGGGCCAGGAAGATCTCGTCGAGCTGCTCGGTACGATAAGCCATCAGGCTAAGTATCAAATCGACGCCCAAACCGCAAGGCCCTCGTCCGGCCTGCGCTTCGAACCCCGTCTCCGGCAAGCCTTCCCAGGCTGCAAATATACAATTCAAACAATTTGAATAATAATTATGACTCTAAATCGAACGTACGAGCGTATTGTTGATTGCCATGACCCTCAGTCTCGATAATATGAAGGTATGAGTGACGAAAGGTAGTTGCACGTCAACGACCCAGGCGGATCGATCAAAATGTCGATCGCCCCGGCTGAAGCAAGCGACGTATCGGTAACTGGACAGTCTGATGCCAGGCTGAGTTGGAGGAAATAATGTCCTGGTTGGTTTGCATCCTCCTATACTGCTTGTCTTCCTCGATCATGGCTTCTTTGCTCGGACAACTGCTCCGTGAGGAACGCGTTTCCTAAACGCAACGGCATGCGAAGAATTCTTTCCTTCGTGAGGGCAGAGCCAGCCAATACCGTGGCAATTGCATGAATCACCGTGCCGGCCTTTGATGACGACAAGGCGTGCCCCCGGCGTGCCGCCACTTGGGCTTGGGACAAGGTATCGACATGGCGCTGCGCTTTCTGATGGATGGACCCGAGGGGGCCGGGGTCACCCTCCTGCTCGCGCACGGGGCCGGGGCTCCGATGGATTCGGCCGCAATGTCGGCCAGTACTGAGGCGCTCGCTGCGGCCGGATTGCGCGTTGCCCGGTTCGAATTCGACTATATGGCGGCCCGGCGCCAATCGGGTGCCCGCAAGCCGCCACCGCGGGCGGAGACGCTGGAAGGCGAATATCGCGCCGCCATCCAGGCTTTAGGAGAGGCTGGCCCTCTCATCATCGGCGGCAAGTCGATGGGCGGCCGCGTCGCCAGCATGATCGCCGACGATCTCCATGCCGAGGGCCGCATCGCCGGCCTGCTGTGCCTCGGCTATCCCTTCCATCCCATCGGCAAGTCCGAGCAGTTGCGCACCGCCCATCTCGCCGGCATGCGCACGCCGACCCTGATCGCCCAGGGAACGCGCGATCTTTTCGGCACGCGGGACGAGGTTGCGACCTACGTCTTGTCGCCTTGCATCGAGATCCTGTGGCTGGAGGATGGCGACCATGACCTCAAGCCGCGCAAGGCCGTCTCCGGCTTTTCGGCCGCCGATCACCTGCGTACCATGGCCGCTCGCGTTTCGGCCTGGGCCACCCGCATCACGAAGTCATGACGGTAGCGTGCCGAGAAAGTCGAGCACCGCCTGGTTGAAAAGCGCCGGCCGCTGCAGCGGCGCGAAATGGCTCACGCCCGGCAGAATGGTCAGCGTCGCACCGTGAATGGTGCGGGCCAGATAGGCGGCATGGTCGGGTCGGATGAACTCGTCATGCTCGCCCAGCACGATTACGGTCGGCACATCGATTGCGCTTAGGTCGCTCGCGCTATAATTGGGTTGGGTGCGCATCATCTCGCTGACGGCGGCAACAAAGGGCTCGAAGCTGTCGGGCGTGGCTGACAGCGCGGCATAATCCTGGCGATGGCGCGCAAAGCAGCGGTCGAGTGCCGTGCTGGGCTCCATCTCCTTGGTGCCGCTGGGGTCCATATTGCAGGCGAAGAAAAAGACGCCCTCCGCGCGGGCGGGATACTGGGCGGCCAGCACCAGGGCAATGCAGGCGCCGTCGCTCCAACCGATGAAGCGGGCCTTCTCGAGGCCGAGCCGATCCATCACCGCCAGCACGTCGGAGGCCATCAACTCATAGGAATAGGGCCTGTCGTCGCGTGTGCTGCGGCCGTGGCCGCGGCTGTCGACCAGCACGACGCGATAGCCGGCGGCCCGCAGATCGTTCAGTTGGTATCCCCAGTTGCCGGCGTGGCCGAGACCGCCATGCAGCAGGATCACTGGCGGCCCGTCGCCATAGGACGCATGCCAGATGCGGGCGCCGTCATGCTCGAGCCAGCCCTCGATATCGGCCGGCGGCAGCGGCGGCGCGCCATAGGCGTGGAAATGGCTGAGATCGTCATCCTGCGTGCTCATGGCCGTTCCTTCCTGTCCCGGTAGCAATCCGGGGGTCCTTGGTGTCGGTTTACCACATCCGGACCAATTGCAAACAGCAAGTGCTCTTGTTCGGGCAGGCGGCCCCTGGCCGATCCCGCCCGCTTCATTCGCTCAGCAGGCCATGACGCCGGTGCCAGTCCTCCAGCGATTCCTCGGGATAGGTATCGAAATGCAGATAGCCGGGACCGGATGGTACATCGACCCAATCCGGTGCATCGGCGAGCATCATCTCCACGATTTCCGGCGGCTTCGGCAGCGGCGTATCGATCGCCGAGGCATGGGGATGGACCAGCTCCGGCCAGCGCGGATCCCACAGCCAGAGCGCGCTGCCGCACTCCCCGCAGAAATGCCGCCCGGCCGGCGAGCGCTGGTCGGGCTGTCCCTCTTCGCGCAACACGGCGTGATAGACGCGCAGATGCTCGCGCCCCTCCACCTTCAGGCTGTCGGCGTGGGCGCCGAGATTGATGGCATAGCCGCCCGATCCCGCCGTCTTGCGGCAGATCGAGCAATGGCAATGCATGAAGGGGGCGGGGCTCATTGCATCGACGCTGAACGTCACGGCGCGACAATGACAGGATCCTTTCAGCAGCATGTGCGTTTCCCTATAGTTTTGGTCCAGGTGGACGAGATGATCGGCTTTCGGTCGGAGCCTCCTCGCCATCCAATCCGGAAAGGATGACCCTTGAAAGGCAGATTCGTCATCATCGCCGCCGCAGCCCTGCTGTCCTCCTCCGCTGCGCAGGCGGGCGAGTATGCGCCGCTCGACTGCGCCAAGGCGGCCTCGCCGGCCGAAAAGGCCGTCTGCGGCAGCTACGCCCTCGGTCAGGCTGAAGCCCGCATGGCCACGCTCTACGGCGTCTCGATGTCGCTGGTGGCGATGGGCCAGCGCGGCAATATCGGCGAGGCCCAGCAGGCCTGGATCAAGACGCGCGAGGCCTGCGGCGCCGACACCGCCTGCCTCGACAAGGTCTATGGCGAGAGGATCGGCGTGCTGGACGAGGTCATCCGCAACATTGCTTCGCACGGCCCGTTCTAGCCGGAGAGCCGGCAGGCCCCGCAAACCGGGGCCTGCGGCGGCCTGGAATCCCCATTTGTCCTTGGCGTTGCAAGCCCTTCCTGCTATTGCGCGCGGATGAGCGAAGAACTGATCGAAAATATCCGGAATTTCTCCATCGTGGCCCATATCGACCACGGCAAGTCCACCCTTGCCGATCGTCTGATCCAGGCCACGGGCACGCTGACCGACCGCGAAATGGTCGAGCAGGTGCTCGATTCCATGGATATCGAGCGCGAGCGCGGCATCACCATCAAGGCGCAGACCGTGCGCCTGAATTATCGTGCCCAGGACGGCAAGGACTATGTCCTCAATTTGATGGACACGCCCGGCCATGTCGACTTCGCCTATGAGGTCTCACGCTCGCTGGCCGCCTGTGAGGGCTCGCTCCTGGTGGTCGATGCCTCCCAGGGTGTCGAGGCCCAGACGCTTGCCAATGTCTATCATGCCATCGACGCCAATCACGAGCTGGTGCCGGTGCTCAACAAGATCGACCTGCCGGCGGCCGAGCCCGATCGCATCAAGCAACAGATCGAGGACGTAATCGGCATCGACGCCTCCGAGGCCGTGCCGATCTCGGCCAAGACCGGCCTCAACATCGACCTGGTGCTGGAAGCCATCGTCACCCGCCTGCCGGCGCCCAAGGGCGACCGCAACGCCCCACTCAAGGCGTTGCTGGTGGATAGCTGGTACGACGCCTATCTCGGCGTGGTCGTGCTGGTGCGCATCTTCGACGGCACGCTCAAGAAGGGCCAGCGCGTCAAGATGATCGGCACCAACGCCCAATACGAGGTCGATCGCCTCGGTGTGTTCAGGCCGAAGATGCAGGCAATCGCCGAGCTTGGGCCGGGCGAGATCGGCTTCATCACCGCGGCGATCAAGGAAGTGGCCGATACCCGAGTCGGCGATACCATCACCGATGATCGCAAGAACACCAACATCGTGCCGCTGCCGGGCTTCAAGCCGGCCCAGCCCGTGGTGTTCTGCGGCCTGTTCCCGATGGATGCGGCGCAGTTCGAGGATCTGCGCGCCGCCATGGGGCGGCTTCGCCTCAACGACGCCTCGTTCTCCTTCGAGATGGAATCCTCCGCGGCGCTCGGCTTCGGCTTCCGCTGCGGCTTCCTCGGCCTCCTGCATCTGGAAATCATCCAGGAGCGCCTGGAGCGTGAGTTCAATCTCGACCTGATCGCCACGGCACCCTCTGTCATCTACAAGATCAACATGACCGATGGCAGCCATATCGAGCTGCACAATCCGGTCGACATGCCGGATGTGGTGAAGATCACCTCGATCGAGGAGCCGTGGATCCGCGCCACCATCCTGACGCCGGACGACTATCTCGGCTCTATCCTCAAGCTCTGCCAGGACCGGCGCGGCGTGCAGGTCGACCTCAACTATGTCGGCAAGCGCGCCATGGTGCAGTACGATTTGCCGCTCAACGAGGTGGTGTTCGATTTCTATGACCGCCTGAAGTCGGTATCCAAGGGCTATGCGTCATTCGACTATCATCTGACCGACTACAAGGAAGGGGATCTGGTCAAGATGCAGATCCTGGTCAATGCCGAGCCGGTGGACGCGCTGTCGATGCTCGTGCATCGCGACCGGGCCGAGAGCCGCGGCCGCGCCATGTGCGAGAAGCTGAAGGATCTCATCCCCCAGCACATGTTCGTCATCCCGATCCAGGCGGCGATCGGCGCCAAGATCATTGCCCGAGAGACCATCCGGGCCTTGCGCAAGGATGTCACCGCCAAGTGCTATGGCGGCGACATTTCCCGCAAGCGCAAGCTTCTGGAGAAGCAGAAGGAAGGCAAGAAGAAGATGCGCCAGTTCGGCAGCGTCGACATCCCGCAGGAAGCCTTCATCGCCGCGCTCAAGGTGGATGGGTAGGCAGGAACCGGTTGCTCCGGGAAGGCTGTCTTTTTCCTGGGACCGCTGGCTTCCAGCCGGCTCTTCAACCGCGAGCTTTGAAGGGGAGCCTCAGCGGATCTGGCTTGCCCGGGCACTGGAAAATACCCAGGCCCTCGCCTCCACACACAGTCCGGCTTTCACCGGATTGTGTTCGATATAGTGGCGAGCTGTCTCGAAATGGCGCTCGTTTCGTATCTTGCGATCGAAATATTCCCGGTACCACAGAGCTCCTGTACGTCCGAGTGCTTGGTTGATGTTGCGCGCCGTATAGGTTTTCCAGGAATGCACCAGGCTGGCAATCGAATGATCGGCGAATGGTGTCATCAAAACATGGACATGATTGGGCATGACGCACCAGGCATGGATTCGGCACCGTTCGCCGTCGAAGAAAAGTATTGCCTGCTCGACGATGCCACCGATTTGCGACTGGGAAAGGAAGGCTTCCCCGAAGCCCTGATCGAGGTAGTCTTCGAAACGCCTACGAGATTCCAAGGCAGCCTGGCTTTCGGGAAGTCGCGAGAGGTCAGCAAGGCATTCTTCGACGACGGGCCGCGGCAACGAATCTCCAAGCCGAAAACAAATGGATTGGGGAGTCTCGCCTGCTTCCCAGTGTGGAATATAGCCTCGGGAGTGCCACACAGAGAGGGGATGCATGTCGTGTCGTGACCGATGTCGTGTCTTTTGCTGAAACAGAAGTGTTTCAAGAGCCGGCTGGAAGCCAGCGATCCCAGGAATAGGCAGCGCCCTCACTCGCTGTAGCGTTCTTCCCGCCAGGGATCCCCGCGATTGTGATAGCCGCGCACTTCCCAGAAGCCCGGCTTGTCGCGGCTGGCGAATTCGATGCGGCTGAGCCATTTGGCGCTCTTCCAGAAATAGAGCCGGGGCACGACGAGGCGCACCGGGCCGCCATGGTCCGAAGTCAGCGGCCTGCCTTCCCAGGCATGGGCGATCAGCACGTCCTCGCCGAGGAAATCCTGCAGGGAGAGGTTGGTGGTGTAGCCATCGGCCGAATGCAGCACGACATGGCTCGCTTCCGGCTTGGGGCGCACGATCTCGGCGAGGGCTGATGTGGGCAGGCCCTCGAAATGGTTGTCGTAGCGCGACCAGGTGGTGACGCAGTGGATGTCGCAGACCTGCGTCACCTGGGGCTGGGCCGCGAAGGCCGCAAAATCCCAGACGACCGGATTTTCGACCGCACCGAACACATCGAGCTGCCAGCGCGCCTTTTCGATGCGGGGCTGCAGGCCGAGATCGAGCACCGGCCAGTCCTTGACGAGATGCTGGCCCGGCGGCAGGCGGTCGCTTTCGGGCCGCGCAGCCCGGCCGGTGAGGAACTTGCCGGCCTGGGCCCAGAGCTTCTTGGTGCGGGTGAGCTTTGAATCGGCCGGCGTCGCCGGGTCTTCGTCATCGGCCATGGTGCCCTCCAAAAAGACAAGATAATGCATATTTCGATGGATGGTAGGTCGGCTGCTATAAGGGCCGTACCCGAATCGAGGTCCTCATGTCCGCTGACGCCAATCCCCTCCTCGCCCGCTGGTCCACCCCCTTCGAAGCGCCGCCCTTCGCCGATATCCGCACCGAGCATTATCATCAGGCCTTCGAGGCGGCGCTGGCCGAGAACAGGACTGAGATCGACACGATCGCCGGCAATGAAGCGGAGCCGAGCTTCGACAACACCCTGGCGGCGCTGGAACGGTCGGGCCGGTCGCTCGACCAGGTCGCCTCGGTGTTCTTCAACCTGGCCGGCTCGAACACCAATGACGAATTGCAGGCGATCGAGCGCGAGATGGCGCCGATCCTGTCGCGCCACCACACCGCGATCTATCTGAACGACGCCCTGTTCCGGCGCGTCGACGCCGTCTTCGCCCGCCGGGCCGAACTCGGCCTGTCGCCGGAGCAGGCCCGGGTGCTCGACCGCTATCATACCGCCTTCCGCCGAGCCGGCGCCGGCAAGCCCGAGGCAGTCAAGCAGCGTCTCGCTGCGATTTCCGAGCGCCTCGCCAGCCTTGGCACCCAGTTCGGGCAGAACGTGCTGAAGGACGAGAAGGCCTGGTCGATGAAGCTCGACGGCGAGGCCGATCTCGCCGGCCTGCCCGATTTCCTGCGCTCTGCCAGCGCCAGTGCGGCGGGTGATCGTGGCGAGAGCGGTCATGTCGTCACGCTGTCGCGTTCCCTGATCGAGCCCTTCCTGCAATTCTCCGCCCGCCGCGACCTGCGCGAGACGGCCTTCAAGGCCTGGCTGGCCCGTGGCGAAGGGGGCGGCGAGACGGACAACCGCGCCTTGATCGCCGAAATGGTGGCGCTGAGGGCCGAGCGCGCCAGGCTCCTGGGCTATCAGACCTTCGCCCACTACCGGCTCGATGATTCCATGGCCCGCACGCCCGAGGCGGCGCTCGATCTCCTGCGCTCGGTGTGGCAGCCGGCCCGTGCCCAAGCCGAACGCGAACGCGCGGGCCTGGAGGCTCTGGCCGCTGGCGAGGGCGACAACATCGCGCTGCAGGCCTGGGACTGGCGCTACTATGCCGAGAAGAAGCGCCGCCAGGAATTCGACCTCGACGAGGCCGAGCTCAAGCCCTATCTGCAGCTCGACAAGATCATCGAGGCGGCCTTCGACACGGCCCGGCGCCTGTTCGGCATCACCTTCACCGAGCGCAAGGACGTGCCGGTCTATCATCCCGACGTCAGGGCCTTCGAGGCAAAGGATGCGGGCGGCGCCAGCATCGGCCTGTTCTATGGCGACTATTTCGCCCGGCCCTCCAAGCGCAGCGGCGCCTGGATGAGCGCCTTCCGCAGCCAGGAGCGGCTGAACGGCGCGATCAGCCCGATCATCGTCAATGTGATGAATTTCGCCCGCGGCGCCGAGGGCGAGCCGACCCTGCTGTCCTTCGACGACGCCCGCACTTTGTTCCACGAATTCGGCCATGGCCTGCACGGCCTGTTGTCGGACGTCACCTATCCCCTGCTCTCGGGCACCGGCGTGGCGCGCGACTTCGTCGAATTCCCCTCGCAGCTCTACGAGCACTGGCTCGAACAGCCCGAAGTGCTGCAACGCTATGCCGTGCACTACAAGACAGGCGGGCCGATGCCGAAGGCCCTGCTCGATCGCTTGCTTGCCAGCCGCACCTTCAACCAGGGCTTTGCCACGGTGGAATATGTCTCTTCAGCCCTGGTCGATCTCGAAATGCATCTGCTCGATAAGGCCGAGGGCTTCGACGCCGGTGCCTTCGAGACCAAGGTGCTGGGCGAGATCGACATGCCCCGGGCCATGGTGATGCGCCACCGGCCGCCGCATTTCCAGCATGTCTTTTCGGGCGAGGGCTATTCGTCGGCCTATTATTCCTATCTGTGGTCGGAAGTGCTCGATGCCGACGGTTTCGATGCCTTCGTCGAAGCGGGCGATATCTTCGATGGCGAGACGGCCCGCAGGCTCAAGCAGTTCGTCTATGCCGCCGGCAACCGGCAGGATGCCGCGCAGGCCTATCGCGACTTCCGCGGCCATGATCCCAAGCCCGAGGCTTTGCTGAAGAAGCGCGGCCTGGCGGCATGAGGGGGTGCCGGTCTTCGGACCGGCATTGACCCCCTACGGTCGTCTTGGACATGCCGGTCTGAAGACCGGCACACCGCTACGCCGCGTGCCGCTCCGCGCCGGCGCCGAAATGGTCGACATAGCGGGCGCTGATCTTCTCGACCGGCAGGACCACCAGCACGTCGGTAGTGCCGAACTGGTGGTCGACCACTGCGCCGTCGCCGAAAGTGGCGCCGAGGCGCAGATAGCCCTTGATCAGCGGGGGCAGGGCATGCAGCGCTCGCTTGACGTCGATGCCTTCCTTGGCGATGCGGTTCATCGAGACATAGCGCTCCGGCACGGCCTTGACGCGCCATTTGCCCTCGGCGGCAGCATGGTGGTGCAGGAAGGCGAGCGGCAGGGCAAGGCGGCTCGGGTCGGTGCCTTCGAGGCTGGCGCAACCTAGCATCACATCGATCTTGTGGTGCAGCACATAGGTCCAGATCCCGTGCCAGAGCAATTCCACCGTGCGCTTGTTGCGATAGGCCGGCAGCACGCAGGAACGGCCGAGCTCGAGGAAGCGGCGGCCGGGATGGGCGGCTATCAGCGGCTCGATGGCATATTCGCCGGCCGAATAGAAGCCGCCATGGCGCTCGGCCACGTCCTGGCGCAGCAGGCGATAGGTGCCGACCACGCGGCCGCCCGGCTTGCCCAGCTTGGTGGGAGCATCATGGTCGATCACCAGCAGATGATCGCAGAGCGTATCGTAATCGTCGCGGTCACGCCTGGAGATCAGGGACAGCGCGTCGGGAATGGCCGCCATCTCCTCGTAGAACACCTGATAGCGCAGCTTCTGCGCCTTCTTCACGTCCCTTGCGGTCTCAGCCAACCGCACTTCCAGGGAGCCGATGCGTCCGAGAGTCATCGGCAGACCGATATTCTCGATGCGACGCTGGCGCAAGGCGGGCTTCAGCCGGCGGCGCGGCGCCAAGGGCACGATGCCGGCCGGCAGCCTGCTGCCCCAGCCGCGCGGATTGATCATTGCAAACAAGCCTTTCGGCGTCGTCGTCGGCATCTTCAGCCCCTGCCCGAATCCCCATCGGAGCAGCATCATCACAGTTTTCGCACGGATTTGTGACAACAAGCCGCAGTATCGCGTTACCTGATCAGGCAGTCCTAGCCGCCGCCATGGCCCGGTCGATCGCCACCACGATCAGTCCTAGCACAAAGAAGCCTGCCAGGATGACGAGGCCATTGGCGAGGGCGCCGCCATAGCCGAGGACCGTGACGTCGGCGAAAGGGTAGAGATAGCGGCCGGTCAGGGCGCCGTAGAGCAGCGAATAGGCGACATAGAGCAGGGGGTAGAGCATCCATGCCAGCGGCGCGTGCCAGTGCAATCGTCCTTTCGGCACGAAGAGGAGCCAGTAGAGCACATACAAGACCGGCACGACGCGATGCAGCACGGTGTCGACGGCAAGCGTCAGGCCGCTCATCGGGCGCAGCCCGGTGAGAAGGGCGGCGAAGATCACGCCGACCACGAAGATATAGATGGCCACGGCTGCCCGGGTTCCCGGCCGGGTCAGCAAGCCGTCGCGTTCTCCCAGAAGGGCGCTGGCCCCGGATACGATCGCCACCAGCGTGTTGGTGAGCACGGTGAAGTAGCTGAAGACGAGGATAAGGCCCTCGAGCGCCCTGCCGCCCCGCGCCTGCACGGCCTCGATGCCCAGCAGCACCTGCAGCAGCACGGCGGCGCCCGCGATGAGCGCGATCATCGCTGCGAAGAGGCGCCCGAGCCCCGGATTGCCTGTCACGACGTACCTCGCTGTGGCTGCGATCGGCAGCTTAGCAATGGATCCGTCATCATGATACCGTCAAACGTCATTGCCGGGCCCGGATGGCGGAGCCGGCGAGTGCGCGATCGAGTGCTACCAGCGCGAGGCCGAGGCCGTAGAAGGCCAGAATGATGAGGGCGGCATTGGCGAGGGCGCGGGGATAACCGAGCACCGGCACGTTGGAGAACGGGTAGAGATAACGCCCCGTCAGCGCACCATAGATCAGCGAATAGACGACATAGAGCGCCGGAAAGGCGAGCCAAGCCAGCGGATCGCGCCAGGCCAACCGGCCCTTTGGCACGAAGATGAGCCAATAGAGCGTGAAGAGCACCGGCACCACCCGGTGCAGGGCGATGTCGACGGGGACGGCGAGGCCCGTCAACTGCCGCAACCCGGCGAGAAGCACGGCATAGATCACGCCGACGATGATGATGTAGACGGTGACGGCCGCCCGGGTCGAGGGCCGGGTCAGGAATCCATCGGCCTCTCCGCGCAGGGCGCAGGCGGTGGCGACGATGGCCAGGATCACATTGGCCTGCAGTGTGAAATAGCTGAACACGGTGACGAGGCCGTCGAGCGCCGTCCGACCCTGTGCCATCACGAAGGACGTTACGATCCAGGCACGCAGAACGACGGCGAGCCAGGCCGTGACGGCGATCAGCGCCGCAAAAAGGCGTCCGGCTGCCTGGCTGCCCGTCATGAATCACCTCGATCGCTGCTGCGGCTGGCAACCCAGTCTAAAGCATCGAGCCGAAAAGTGGACGCCGGTTTCGCGAGAACGATGCGGCCACAATAACTTACGGCCTCGGCCGAGGCCGGCAAACCCGCAGCGGTCAATAGGGATCGCTGCGTTCGAGGATCTCCTGGCCCATCAGCACGCAGTCGCCCGGGATCTGGGCGTAGATCAGGCGCATGCGATACTCGCCCTTGTAGATCGAGCCCTCGACCTCGATCACATCGAAACGCCCCTTGCCGACCAGGGCGCCGACGGTACCGATCGCCTTGACGCTATCGGCATCGACGCGGGCGCGGTCGTCATTGTCGGAATGGAAAGCCAGCAGCTTGGTGGCCTGCTTCACCGCGGCATCGGCGCAGCGGGGGCGGGGAGCGGCCAGGGAAGCGGTGGTGCCGGCGAGCAAGGCAAGGGAGGCGAGAAGGACGGGAATGCGCATGACATGTCTCGGGTGAACATCGGCTGGGTGGTCTGCAGATAGCGGCTTGGCGGCCGCGTCGCCAGCGTGCCGATCAATCCACCCGGCTGCTGACATCCACGATCTCCTGGCCCAGCATGGTGCAGCGGCCCTGCGCATAAAGAATACGCACGCGATACCGCGCGCGATTGACGAAGCCGACCGCCTCGATCACATCGAGGCGGTCACCGATCTCGGGGCGCTTGATCGGTGGCAGCACGCGGATCGGCAGTTCGCTCAAAAGAGCGTAATCGAGCGAAGTCCCGTAGTTGAAGGCGATCAAGGCTTTTGCCCTGCGTCCGGCATCTCCCATGCAGGGATGCTCCGCCGCCATCGCCAGGCCTGACGAGAAAGCTGGCGAGAAAGAAAGGGCAGCAGCGAGAAGCAAAAAGGGAAGAGCGCAAGAGGATCACCTTTGAAGGAGTGGCGGATGCCATCGATAATCCGTCATTCTGCCGCTGATGGTGCGCTTTCGCTCACGCCAGCACCGTCGCCCTGTCCGTCCGCGCCCGGTAGCTCAGCGCCTCGGCGATGTGGATCCGGCCGACATCGGCCTCGCCGTCGAGATCGGCCAGGGTGCGCGAAACGCGCAGCACGCGGTGGAAACCGCGGGCGGACAGGCGCATGGCCTCCGAGGCATCGCGCAACAGCTTGGTGGCCGCGGCATCGGGACGAGCGACCTCCTCGACCACATTGACCGGCACGCTGGCATTGGTCGAGCTGTCGGGCAGGCCGAGCGTGCGGTAGCGCCGGGCGGCGCGGTCCCGGGCCTCGGCGACGCGGGCCGCCACTTCGGCCGACCCCTCGGCGGGCGGCGGCAGGATGAGGTCTGCGGCCGAGACGGCGGGCACCTCGACGACGATGTCGATGCGGTCGAGCAGCGGGCCGGAAATGCGGGCCTGGTAGTCGGCGGCGCAGCGCTCCACCGGCCCGCGCCGGCAGGCGAAGCCGGGATCGTTGGCCTTGCCGCAGCGGCAGGGGTTCATCGCCGCGACGAGCTGGATCCGCGCGGGATAGGCGACGCGGGCATTCGCCCTGGCGATCACGGCCTCGCCCGATTCCAGCGGCTGGCGCAGGGCATCGAGGGTCTGCGGCGCGAATTCCGGCATCTCGTCGAGGAAGAGCACGCCGTGATGGGAGAGCGAGACTTCGCCCGGCCGGGCATGGATGCCGCCGCCGATGAGCGCCGCCATCGAGGCTGAATGATGGGGCGCGCGGAAGGGGCGCCGGCTGGTGAGTTCGCCGCCGGCGAGCTGGCCAGCCACCGAATGGATCATCGAGATTTCCAGGAGCTCGGCCGGCACCAGGGGCGGCAGGATCGAGGGCAGCCTTGCCGCCAGCATCGACTTGCCGGAACCCGCCGGACCGATCATCAAGAGATTATGCGCGCCGGCGGCCGCCACTTCCAGGGCGCGCTTGGCGGTCTCCTGGCCCTTGATGTCCCTGAGATCGGGCAGGGTGGCCGGCGCCGCGGCGATACGCGGCTGCGGGCGGGAGAGCAACTGCGTGCCCTTGAAATGATTGACCAGCTGGATCAGGGAGCGCGGGGCGAGAATGTCCATCTCGGGACTGGCCCAGGCCGCTTCCGGCCCGCAGGCGGCCGGGCAGATCAGGCCGAGCCCGCGGCCATTGGCGGCGACGGCCGATGGCAGCACGCCGGCGACCTTGGTGATGGTGCCGTCGAGGCCGAGCTCGCCCAGCACGCAGTAGCCCTCCAGCGCATCATGCGGAATGGCGCCGATGGCGGCCATCACCCCGAGCGCGATGGGCAGGTCGAAATGCGAGCCTTCCTTGGGCAGGTCGGCCGGGGCGAGATTGACGGTGATGCGCTTGGCCGGCAGGGCCAGGCCGGCGGCGGTCAGGGCGGCGCGCACCCTTTCGCGCGCTTCCGATACCGCCTTGTCGGGCAGGCCGACGATGGTGAACACCACCGAACCGGTCATGATCTGGACCTGCACGTCGACCTGGCGCGCTTCCACGCCCTCGAATGCCACCGTCGCGACGCGCGATACCATCTCGTTTCCCCGTCAGCCTGCCCAACGATAGCGAGGAAGCGCGGCATCGCCAAGCAAAATGAGAACAAAACGTGACTATCGGTGCTCGACAGTTCGGTGAGCACCGAAACATTCGGCTGCGGTTCCAGCTAGGCAGGAGGGCATGAACAGCCTCGATGAGAACGGGAACGCGATGGCCGGCATGGCGAACATGGCAAACCAACCGGTGTTGCTTCTGGCGCTTTCTGCCCTTTGGGGAGCGTCCTACGCCTTTATCAAGGTCGGCGTCGAAACCATTCCACCGGTCACGTTGATCGCCGCCAGGACCCTGATTGCAGGAGCCATTCTCGTCGCCGTCCTCCGGCTGCGCGGGCTGGGATTGCCGGCGGATCGGCGGATATGGGAGCGCTTCGCTCTTCAGGCCTGCCTCAACAGCGTCGTGCCTTTCACCCTGATCGCCTGGGCCGAACAGACGACCGATGCGGGCCTTGCGACGATCCTGAATTCCACCTCGCCAATCTTCGCCTTCCTGCTGACGGCGGCGCTCACCCGCCACGAAGCCGTCACCGGCCGCAAGCTGTTCGGCGTTGCGGCAGGGCTGATCGGAACCTGCCTGATCGTCGGCGTGGAGGCGCTCGGCGGCTTCGGGCATGAAATGGGCGCGCAGCTCGCCATCGTCGCCGCCACGCTCTGCTATGCCGGCGCCGCGATCTTCAGCAAGTCCTTCAGGGGGCTCGATCCGATGATACCGGCCGCCGGCTCGCTGGTCTCAGGCGCGATGGTCCTGGTGCCGGCCAGTCTCATCGTCGATCGCCCCTGGACCTTGGCTCCCAGTGCCACTTCCGTGCTGGCTCTCCTTGCGCTTTCTGTTTTCTCGACGGCGCTGGCTTTCGTGATCTATTTCCGGCTCGTGCAAACGCTCGGTTCCGTCGGCACGACCGCACAGGCTTATCTTCGGGTGCCGATCGGTGTTGCGATCGGCGTCCTGTTTCTTGGAGAAACGTTATCCTCGACGGCTTGGGTGGGCCTGGCCTGTGTGGTCGTCGGTGTCGTCGCCATGACGATGCCAGCCCGAAAGCTCGGATGATAAGCCTCGCCTTGGCTCTTCAAGCCCATGCGATTCGAGGAATAGTGAGTCTGTCTCTCATAACCTATCGGTTATGTCTGGCGGCCAACATACTATTTGTAGCGATTTCCGCCCTCTGCAACATTCCCCCAAGCTCTACATCCTCTGCCGCCAAACAGGCCATGAGGAAAAACAAAAGAGACAGATTGGGGAGGCGCGCATGAAATTGTCATATGCCCTTGCGGTTATCGGAGCCTTGCTGTTGTCGGCCCTGGCGGCCCGCCCGCTCGCGGCAGCTCCGACTTCCTCGATGGAGCTCAGGACCGGTCCCCAGGGGTCAGCCTTCTGGGACGACGTGCCCACCGAGGTGCCGGCCGGCGCCAAGCGCGGTGACATCTATTGGGTGCAGCAACGTTTCGACGCTCCAAAGGGCGCCAAGGCCTGGAACGTCGTCTATGTGACGGAAGGGGCCGACGGCAAGCTTACCTATGTGTCCGGCGAGATCTACCTGCCCGCCGCCTCCAGGAAGCAGCCTGGGCACCTCGTGCTCTGGAACCACGAAACGGCCGGCATGCAGGATAGCTGCGCGCCCTCCCGGCGCAGCCTCGTCGACAAATGGGGCATTCGCATCCCCGCCCTGGAGCAGATGCTGGACAAGGGCTTCGTGGTCGTCGCGAGCGACTACCAGGGGCTGGGCACGCCCGGCTCCACGGCCTATCTCAACGGCGCTGCCCAGGCCAAGGCCTCCCTGGACGCGGTGCGCCTTGCCCAGACGTTTCCCGGCGCGGATGCCGGGCCGCGCTTCGTCGAATATGGCTGGTCGCAAGGCGGGCAGACATCGCTCTGGCTTGCCCATCTCCAGCAGGCCTATGCCCCCGAGCTCGAATTGCTCGGCGCGGGGGAAATCGCCCCGGCTTCCCGGCACTGGGATCTGACCGAATACGACCTGACCACGACAGTCACGGGTGGCTATTATATCTCCCGCATGGTCGGCCTGCGGGTCGGCCATCCCGAACTCGCGCTGCGGGATGTGCTGTCGACCGACGGACTGGAAATGCTCGAACATCTGAGCGCGGGCTGCTGGGCGATCGCGGAGAAGACGGAGGGGAAGCCGACCACGCTCTTCGCGAATCGCGATGGCCTGCAGCCGGGCAAGCCCTGGCGCCAATGGCTGGAAGCGAACGATGCCTTCCTGCCGGTCAGGAACGTGCCGTTCGTCTTCTTCCAGGGGGACAAGGACATTGCCGTGCCCGTCGAGCTCAACCGCAAGGTTGCCCGGGATCTTTGCCAGCAGGGCGTGACAGTCGACTACCGCGAGAGCAAGGGCCTCGACCACGAAAACATCGTGCCCGTCGCTGTCGCGGCCCTTCCCAACTGGTTCGCCGATCGCTTCAAGGGCGTTCCGGCACAAAGTGCCTGCGCCGGGATACCATGAGGCCGGTACGCGGAATGCCGCCCCTGGCCGTCCCATATCTGCTCGAAAACCAGGAGATCGCAGACCGGGCTCATCGAGTGAGTCGATAGCACTGGCTCGCCTGCCGATCTCTTGCGCTGAACCGGTGTCCCCGATGGCGACGCGCGAAACGCTTCAGCGTTTCATTCCCTGCAACAACGAGGACAGTCCCGGCTCCTCGACGACGAGGGCCGCATCGGCCGGCAGGACCCAGCGCACCTGGCGCT
The DNA here is from genome assembly GCF_052045555.1 of Labrys sp. 22185. NCBI lineage: Bacteria > Pseudomonadati > Pseudomonadota > Alphaproteobacteria > Hyphomicrobiales > Xanthobacteraceae > Labrys > Labrys sp. 22185. The sequence continues at coordinate 142,918 of NZ_JBQEPH010000011.1, forward strand.
GGCCGATCTCCTTCCAGGTCGGCAAGGTCGCATTCACATGCAGAGGGTAGACGCAGACCTCGACAAGATCGAAGTGCTCAGCCTGGCGTTTCCAATAGATGAAGCTGCCGCAGGGTTTTTCGCCTACGGTCCCGACCAGCCCGGCCTCCTGCTCTGCCTCGATTCGTGCGGCTTCCCAATCGTTGCGCCCCTTCATCGGCCATCCTTTCGGGATCGACCAACGGCTGGTCTCGCGCGTGGTGATCAAGCACACTTCCAGGCGCCCGTCCCGTTCGCGCACGGGAAGGGCGCCCACTTGATGCCGCATATCAGGCTGGCGTTTCTTTTTGTCCTTCTTGGTCATTGTCCTGACACTATAGCGCAAAAGAGCACATATTATGTCAGATATTCGACCTTGATTGTTGTTTTGGCAACATGTGACGACCAAAAAGCAGTCTGCCGGTCACAATGCCCAAATGGTGCGGTTTTCGCTCTGTACGAAAGCCGCAGCGCGATGCCGCAAGGTACCAGCCATCTTTCCCGGCGGCCTGCAGAAGGAGGATCTGCCAATGGATCCCAAGGAGGAATGGCTCCGCTATAGCGGCTGGGACGCCAGCGAGCAGGACCGTCGGCTGCGCGACGGGATCGCCTCGCTTTTCGACCTGGAGAAGCCCACGCCGAGGCAGCAGCAGCTGTTGCATATGGCGAGCTTGCGGCTGACGCTGCAGGACCTGCCGTCCGCCGCCTATCCAGGGCAGGAAGCCGAGCTTCGTGCCCTGGCGGAGATCGAGTTCCAGGACCAGGCTTGATCGGCCCGTCCCGGCCCTCTGCCATTCGGCCGGGACCGGCCGCAGTTGGACACATCGGGGCGACTGCCTTTGCCGAACAGGATCGGCCGGATAGGGTACGGCGAGGAGCCTCGATTCGACCGAAAGCGAGCTATTTATGTCCATGAATATCCGGATCGCCCTGCCGGAGGATGCCGGTTCGATGGCCCGACTCATCAACGAGATCATCGCGATCGGTGGAACCACGGCGCATCGCCGGCCCTTCGACGCGCACCGCATCCGCACCGAATTCATCGTCGTCCCACGCGGAATCTGCTGTTTCGTGGCGGTGGAGAATAGGCAGATCCTGGGTTTCCAGGCTCTCGAATGGTGCGATCCGGACTGGCCCGGCGAGGATCGGCTGCCGGCGGACTGGGCGGTCATCGCGACCTATGTGGCGCCGGCGGTGCATGGCAGGGGCATCGGCCGTGCCTTGTTCCGGGAGACGGCGGGAGCCGCCAAGGCGGCGGGCGTGCGCTTCATCGACGCCACCATCCGCAAGGAGAACGGAGGCGGCCAGGCCTTTTACGCCGGCATTGGCTTTGTCGACTATCGCATTGGGGCCGAAAGCATTTCAAAGCGTTTTGCGCCCAGCTGACGCCTGGCACCGCTACCCGGCTAGAGCGTTTTCCAGAAAAGTTGATAGACTTTTCGATTAAGAAAACGCGTTAGAACAAAAAGTTAGAGAGAAAGTGCGATTCAACGAAATCGCACTTTGCTCTAGACGGCGCTGATGCTTGCGGAACAGGGGACGCCTGCTGTCGCAAAAGCCGGTTTGCCGGCGAGGGTCAGGCCGTTTCCGCCGCCGCCGCCATGTTCAGCGGAGGTCCATCATAGTGGGCGCGGGGGCGGATCAGGCTGCCCCGGGCCGTCTGCTCGAGCATATGGGCGATCCAGCCGACAGAGCGAGCCAAAGCGAAGAGCGTGAAGGGCGCACTCGCCGGCAGGCCATGGCGGTCGGCCAGGGCCGCGAGGGCGAAATCGACATTCGGCGGCTCGTCGCTATGTTCTGCCACGGCTTCGCGGATGCCCTCATAGATCTCGCTGCAGGCAAAGCAGGCCAGCAGGGCGGTCGCCCGGGGATCCCCGTCGGGATAGAGCGGATGGCCGAAGGCGGGCAGGCGATGGCCGCGGGAGAGCCAGTCATGCACGGCGCGGCGAGCGCCGACGCGACGGGCGGTCTCGGCCAGGGCCTGCACGCTCACCGCGGCCGTGCCATGCAGCGGGCCGGCGAGGGTGCCCAGCCCCGCCAGCAGGCCGGCGGCCAGCGGAGCGCCCGTCGATGCGGCCGTGCGGGCAGCGAAGGTCGAGGCATTCAACTCGTGATCGGCCAGCAAGACCAGGGCGCGCCGGATGAGATCGGCGGCATCGGGCGCCTGCCAGGCCAGTGCCGCCTGTTGGTGTAACGGCAAGGCACCATCGGAACCGCCGCCGAGCATGGCGGCTGCCATGGTGCCGACCAGCCCCGCCGCTTCCCGGCAGAGCACGGCATGGGAGCGCCCGCCCGTAGGGAAGTCGTGGCTGGCCCGCCGCGCCAAAGCGAGCAGGGCGGCTTCGAAGGGATTGGTCGGGATCGGCGTGCCCTTGACGGTCGGCGGGAAGGCGAGGTCGACCTTGCCGACCTGCCAGAGCAGCCGCGCGATCTCCTCGAGGCCTGCCTGCTCCGACAGGCGGACGGTGTCTTCGCCGCGATACCACAGGCGGCCATCGGCGATGGTGGAAAGGCCGGAGGCCAGTACGGGCTCGCCGAAGGAGATGGTTTGCGCGGCGACATCGGCCACACTGCGCCGCCCGGCATGGCGCCCTGCCAGCCTCTTGACGTCCTCGCCATGATAGAGGCTGCGCCGTACGTCCTGCGGATGCGGCCTGGTCCGGATCCTGCCGCGGCTGACATTGGCGTAGAGCGTCTGCGGCTGGACCTTGAGCAGGGCGAGGGCTACTTCGGAAGTGATCCAGGGCATCGGTGCAACCGGACGGATATGTTGACGATTTCAATCAAGATTGACGTCAATGCTAAAGCGTCAGCATGCTTGCCGCAATACGGGTTTTATTGAGGAGATTGCGATGAACAATGGATTGGACGATGTCATTGCCACCGAGACCGTGATGTCGGATGTGGACGGCCTCGCCGGCCGGCTCGTCATTCGCGGCCATTCGCTCGACGATTTGGCCGGCCATGTCGGTTATGAGGAACTGGTCGGCATCCTGCTCGACGGCTTCTTCGAGGATCTGCCCGGCCCGAAGGAATTGGCGCCTCGCCTTGGCATGGCTCGCCGAGAGGTCTTCGAGACGCTGGTCTCCGAAGGCCGGCTGGATGCAAATCTGCCGGCCACCGAAGCCCTGCGCGCTGCCATGGCTCGGCTGGGGGACGGCGAGGATCTTGCCCTGGCGCTTCGGCTGATCGCCGCGCCGGCGGTGCTCACCCCGGCCATCATCCGGCAGCGGCGGGGCGAGGCGGCGGTCGCACCGGACCCGACGGCCGGTCATGCCGCCGACATGTTGCGCATGCTGCATGGGGCCGTGCCACGGCCGGAGGCCGCCGCCGCCCTCGATACTTATCTGGTCACGGTCAGCGACCACGGCCTCAATGCCTCGACCTTCACCGCCCGGGTGGTCGCCTCCACGCAGGCCGGCCTGACCTCCGCGGTGCTGGCGGCGCTGAGCGCGCTGAAGGGGCCGCTGCATGGCGGGGCGCCGGGCCCGGTCCTCGACATGCTCGACGGCGTTGCCGCTGCGCAGACGGCCGAGGCCTGGCTGGAAGCGGCGCTCGATCGGGGTGACAGGTTGATGGGCTTCGGCCATCGCGTCTACCGCGTGCGCGACCCCAGGGCCGAGGCCCTCAAGCGGGCCGTCACGGCGTTGTTCGGTCCGGGCAGGAACGACACGGGCCGCCTCGCTCTGGCCGAGCATGTGGAAGCGGCTGCGACCAGCATTCTCGCCCGCCGCAAGCCGGACCGCTCGCTGCAGATCAATGTCGAGTTCTACACGGCCTTGCTGCTCGAAGCCCTCGGCTTCCCGCGCGAGAGCTTCACCAGCGTCTTTGCCACCGGGCGGGTGGTGGGCTGGGTCGGCCATGCCCGCGAGCAGGTGCTCTATGGCCGGCTGATCCGGCCGCAGTCCCGCTATGTCGGCCCGCGGCCGGACCAGGCCGCCTGAAACGCACGAAAGCGGGCTCCGGCGACGGAGCCCGCTTTCGAAGCTTTGCTTGACTTCAGGCTGTCGCCGTCGTCAGGCGTGAGCGTACGCCCGCCAGGATGAGCAGGACGGCCAGCAGGAGAACCAGGCCTGCCGCGACGAACACGCCGCTCGCGCCGCTGACGTCGAAGATCGTGCCGCCGCCGGCGGCGCCGAGAGCGATGGCGAGCTGGATCACCGCCACGATCAACGCCGTGCCGCTTTCGGTTTCGTCCGGCACTGCGCGGGTGATCCAGGCCGTCCAGGCCACCGGCACGGCGCCGAAGGCGAGGCCCCACAGGGCGATCAGCACGGCATCCACCGCCGGCGCGCTGCCGAGCCCGGCAAGCACAAGGCCGAGCACGCCCATCGCCAGCGGCATCGCGGCCAGGGTCAGCCGGAGGCTGCGCTCCAGGAGGAAGCCGCCGAGGAAGGTGCCGAGGAAATTGGCGATGCCGAAGCCGAGCAGGATGGCCGACATCGTGCTGATGCCGACCCCCGTCACCGTTTCCAGGAAGGGCCGGATATAGGTGAAGAAGGCGAAATGGCCGGTGAACACCAGGGTGACCGCGATCATGCCGAGGCCGATCTGCGGCCGCATCAGCACTTCCCACAGCGTCCTCAGCCGGGCATGCCCGCGCGGCTCCAGGCGCGGCACGGTGGTGAACTGCACCACCAGAGCGAGGGCGCCAAGGCCGGCCGCCATCAGGAAGACGGCGCGCCAGCCGGCGATGTCGCCGACATAGCTGCCGACGGGAGCGGCGAAGACGGTCGCGGCCGAGACGCCGCTGAACAGGATCGACAGGGCGCGCGGCACCAGCGCCTCCGGCACCAGGCGCATCACCGTGGCGGCGGACATGGTCCAGAAGCCGCCGAGGGCGATCCCGAGCAGCACCCGTCCAGCGATCAGGGCCGGCAGGCTCGAAGCGGAGGCGACCAGCAGGTTGGAGGCGATCAGCAGGATCGAAAAGGCCAGCAGGACGAGACGACGGTCGAGGCGCCGGGTCACCGTCGCCACGAGCAGGCTGGTGATCAGGGCCACCGTGGCGGTTGCGGTGACGGCCTGCCCGGCCACGCCTTCGGTGACGCCGAGATCGCGCGCCATCGGCGTCAGCAGGCTGGCGGGCAGGAATTCCGCCGTGACCAGGCCGAAGACGCCCAGCATCATGGAGACCACGGCACCCCACAGGGCGTTCTGCGATCCTGGTGCTGATGTCGCGGGTGCGGCGGGATTATCCCTGAAAGCCCGATTCGGGCCGCGATCCGGTTCGATCGCGTCAAGCGTCGAGGCGCTCTGCAACGCTTCGCTCATCTGTCATGTCCTGTCGAAGTGACCTGGAGCAAAACGCGTTCAGGCGGAACGCGTTTTGCTCCAACGGGTTGGGTTGGCGCGTTTTTGCAATTCCAAAGCGTCTTGTGATTTGAATGGATCACTTCAAATCGCAAAGACGCGTCGGAACAAGGAGTTAGAGCAAATGAGCGTTCACGCTTGAACGCGCTTTGCTCTAGGTGTCCCGCCAAATCGCAAAACGCTATTGCGTTGCAGCAACATAGGGTGGACATCTCGGACGATCCATGTCATTAAATCCGGAATGCTTTACCATTCGTCCGGACTTGAGCGCGTGCGTCGTGACAACCCGCCGGCTGACCTGATGAGCGAACTGCTCCTCGGGATGCGGCTGAATGGCGTGCAATATCGGCGCCTGCATGCTGCACCCCCTTTCGGCGTGCATTTCGGCACGGTCGAAGGACGGGCCCAGTTCCATTTCGTCGCCTGCGGCACGGTCTATCTGCGCATGGCCGGCGGGGCGGTACACGCTCTCGGGCCCGGCGATGCCGTGCTGCTGCCGCGGGGCGGGGAACACTGTCTCGTTTCCGCACCGGACCTGCCGAGCCAGGATGTCGGCGCCTATGAGGCGGTCCCGCTCTGCAAGAGCGTCAGCGCCGTTTCGGCCTGCGCCGAGGAGACCTGCCCGAGCCAGCATGCGCATGTCTTCAGCGGCTGCATGGAGTTCGATCTCGGCGGCATGCATCCGCTGGTCGCCCAGATGCCGGAGGTGATGCTGGTCGGCACGCTCCTGGAGCGCCAGCCGGAAATCGAGCCGATGTTGCGGGCGATGGAACGCGAGGTGCTGACGGAGCGGGTCGGCTCGGCGGGCATCCTGGCGCGGCTGGCCGATGTGGTATCGGCTTCCATCGTGCGCGGCTGGGTGGAATGCGGCTGCGGGGAGACGGCTGGCTGGCTGGACGCGCTGCGTGACCCACGTCTGAGCCGCGCCATCGGCGCCATGCATCGTGACCCCGGCCGGGACTGGACGGTGGCGGAACTGGCGCAGGAAATGGGAGCCTCGCGTTCTGTCTTTGCCGAGCGCTTCCTGGCGGTGACCGGCCAGACGCCTCTGCGCTATGTCACCGAGCTGCGCATGCGCCTGGCGGCCGAATGGATCGGACGCGACCATATGTCGATCGATACCGCCGCCCAGCGTCTCGGCTATGCCTCGCAGGCTGCCTTCAGCCGCGCCTTCAAGCGCGTGACAGGCAGGCCGCCGGGGGCGTTGCGCACGGAGGGGCCTCTCGCGCGGGCGTAAGCGCAGGCAGCCGCGCAGAGAGGCGCGACCAGCCTCCCCGGCTTCGTCGTGATATATCAGCGGGGCCCGGAAGCATCGCTTCCTTGCACCCGTTCGGCCCGGTTGCCGGCCTGCTGGAAGTGTGTCAGAAATTTGGCACAGAGGACGTCGCCCCACAGAAGGGAGCCTCATGCCGGCTGATGAGCCTGTTGTCGCCTGGTTGAACCGTCGCAAGCACGTTGCGGCCGTTTGGAGTGCGGCAAGGGCGCCTGAGACAAACGCTCATTTTACGTCTCGCCGGTTTTCCTTCGCCGATATCGCATGGGACGATGGTGCGCTCTTCGAGTCCCGCGCTTCGCCTCTTCGGCCCTACAGGCCCTCCAATAACGGCAAACCCTGCAGAGAATGGGATCCCCACCATGAGTGGACGTGAGAAGCTGCGCAGCCTCAGCGACATCTATCGTTTCCTGCGCATGAACGAGACGCCGATCTATGTCGTCACGCCGACGCCCTTCAACCTGCTCGGGCTCGACGAGTGGGTGGGCGGCCTGGAATTCATCAATTACTTCGACATTTTCGACGGCAGGCACCCTCGGGTCTTCGTGCCGCCGCGCACCGGGCCGGTCGAATTCAAGTCGATGGAGGATGTCGCCAACTATCTGGTGGCGCATCCCGCCTTCCGGGCCCGCATCCGCAAGAAGCCGCGCGGCAAGGCCATTTTCGTGATGTTCGACGAGGAGACCGAGGAGCTTTGCGCCGAGGCCGGCGTCGATGTCGCCCTGCCCAAGGCCGCCTTGCGCACGCGGCTGGATTCCAAGATCGAGACGACGCGGCTCGGCAATGAGGCCGGGGTGGCCAGCGCGCCCAACACCATGGGCCTCGCCTCGACCTATCAGGAGCTCGAAGCCCTCGCCGCCGCCGCGGGGCTCGGCAGCGACCTCGTGGTGCAGACGCCTTACGGGGATAGCGGGCGCACCACCTTCTTCGTCAAGAGCCAGGCCGACTGGGACAAATACGCCGCCAAGATCATCGGCCAGGAACTGAAGGTGATGAAGCGCATCAATCACCTTCCGGGTACCATCGAGGGCTGCTGCACCCGCCACGGCACACTGGTCGGCCCGGTGATGACCGACATCACCGGCTTTGCCGAGATCACGCCCTATAAGGGCGGCTGGTGCGGCAATGACGTCTCGCCCACCATCCTGCCGGGCGATGCGCCGGACCGGGTGCGCGAAATGGCGCGCAAGCTCGGCGACCGTCTCTACGAGGAGGGCTATCGCGGCGTGTTCTGCTGCGATTTCCTGCTCGATACCGACACGCACGAGGTCTATCTGGGCGAACTCAATCCGCGTGTCTCCGGCGCCTCGCCGCCGACCAATCTGATCACCACCATCTATGGCGGCTGCCCGCTTTTCTTGTTCCATCTGCTCGAATTCCTCGATGTCGACTATGACCTCGATATCGAGGCGGTACAGAACCGCTGGAAGGAATATGACCACTGGACTCAGCTCATCCTCAAGCAGACCGAGGACAAGGTGGAGCTGCTCACGCGTGTGCCGCAATCGGGCATCTGGCGCATGAACGATCGCGGCGAGATCGCCTATCAGCGCTCCGCCCTCGATTTGACCAGCGTCGGTGACGAGAACGAGGCTTTCTACATGCGCGTGTACGGCGTGGGAGAATATTGCTACCATGGCGCCGACATGGGCTGTCTGCTGGCGCGAGGCCGGATGCAATCGGACAGCCGCGAACTGCTGGCGCGTGCCAAGAAATGGAACGCCGGCATCAAGGCGCAATTCGAGTCGGTTCCCCTGTCCGCGATGACGGCCATCGTGCCGCCGGTGGACATGGCCTCGGCCAAATGGATTTGAGGGGTTTGACCAGATTGGTTGCAAGAACTCGACCTTTGTCATTGCGGGGCTTGACCCGGCAATCCAGCCTTACCGAGCATCGAAGACGGGGCCGCTGGATGCCCGAGACAGGCCCGGGCATGACAATCCGGGCTATTTTTAACTCGCCCAGAGCTTCGAGGCAGGCTTTGACGGCATGAGTGGACAAAAATGAACGTAGGGTTCCGCAGCTTGCGGGAACAAGGCCCGGGACCGGCCTGGAACGCGGTGTTCCAGGCCGGCTGGCCGGGGTGGCGACAATGGTTTCTGGAACGGGGCGGCGCGCAGGCGCCCAGCCTCACCGATGCGACACGCGCCGTGCGGCGCTTCATGCCGGAAATGGAGGGGCTGTGGTCCGGACTGGTGGCGGCGGTGCCGTCGGACGAGGATGTCGCCCGCTTCCTGAGCTTCTGGACTCCGCCGCGCTATCTCGTGAATTGCAGCCAGGCCGTGTTGGTCGATGCTGAAGGCCCCATCCTGGTGCGCAACTACGATCTGGCGCCGGAGCTGAACGAGGGCACGCTGCTTCGCTCGCGCTGGCGCAGCCGGGACGTCATCGGCATGGTGGACGGCCTGTCCGGCCTCGCCGACGGCATGAACGATGCCGGCCTCGTGGTCTCGCTCACCTTTGGCGGGCGTGCAGTGGCGGGCCGGGGATTCGGCGCGCCCATGATCGTGCGCTATCTCCTGGAGGTCTGCTCCGATACCTATCAGGCCGTGGAGGCGCTGCGCTCGGTTCCCTGCCACATGGCCTATAATGTCACGGTGCTCGACCGCCAGGGGCGCTCTGAAACGGTCTATCTCTCGCCCGACCGGCCGGCGATCGTCTCCGGCAAGGCTTTCACCACCAATCACCAGCTCGGCGTCGAATGGCCGAGGCATGGCCGCCTCTCGCGTACGGTGCAGCGGGCCGAGGCCCTGGAGCGAATTCTGGCCGATCCCGGACTCGACGGCGCCGGCCTGGCCGCCGCCTTCCTGACCCCGCCCTTGCTGGCGACCAGCTACGCGCAGGGCTTCGGCACCGTCTACACGGCCTGCTACCGCCCGGCCGCCGGCGCCGTCACCCTGCTCTGGCCCGGCCAGGCCGCAAGGCACTGGACCTTCCAGGACTACGGCCAGATCGAGTTCCAGGTCAGCTATCCGGATTGATCGCTTGCTTCGAAGCCAGCATTTTCACCCTCCCCTGGAGGGGGAGGGTCGACGCGTAGCGTCGGGGTGGGGTGATATCTTCATAAGAAAGAACCTCTTTCATCGTCGCAGCCTGCGCCCTTTCACCCCACCCCGGCCTTTCAGGCCGACCCTCCCCCTCCAGGGGAGGGTGAAGAAGCCTATCGTGCCGGTTGCAGCATCGTCTCCAGGTCGGGCAGTTCGCTATGATGGACGAGGAGCACGCCGAGCTTGCGGGCGAGCTGCTCGGCCGAGTTGGTGAAATCCCGGTTGGAGACCACCACGGCGTAATCGGCGTCGACATAGCCGGCGGCGGCATGGGCTTCCTGCACGGCCTTGTTGCCCACGGGGTTGCCGAAATAGAGTTTGCATTGCAGGGCGACGGTCATTTGGTCGCGCTGCGCCAGGATGTCGATGCCCTGATCGCCCGACTGCCCCGTCACCTCCGCCTCCCAGCCGGCCTTGCGCAGGAGATCGGCGCACAGATGCTCGTAATCCTGCGGCGTGATTTCCTCCATCGCTTCCGGGATGCGCGCATCGGGCTGGGCCGAGGCCCATTTGCTCACCATGCGGGTGGCCAGGGCGTCGAAACGGGCGATGTCCTTCTCATCGAGCGAGAGCTTGGTCGACTCGCGAAAGCGCACCAGCTCGTCGTGCCATTTGTCGAATTCCTCGGCACCATAGGCGTTGACCCGCACGAGCTGGCGATAGCGCTTGGTCAGGGCCTGGTCGTGCCGGCGGATCAGGCGGCGCCATTCGGGGCTGTCGCCGCCGACGGGCAGCAGGCCGAGCCGGGTCGCCAGCCAGACCAGCACGAGGGCGGCAAAGGCAAGGCCGGCGGCGATGCCCGTCAGGCGGTCGAGACGCGCAAGATTCATCGCGACGATGAAGACGATCGCGAATTTGGTCAGGTTGACCCATGTCGACGCGCGAAATATGCCGAATCCCCGAAACATGGGCTGGTTCTAGCGCAAAGTTCTTGCCAAGAGGTTGGATGGGGCCGGTAATGAACGGCAAAACGGATATGGGAATGGCCATGACCGAGATCGAAACGCTCAGCGCCCGCATCGACGCGCTGGAGACACGTGTGGCCTTCCAGGACGAGACCATCGAGGATCTCAACCAAGCCATCATTGCGCAATGGAAGCAGATCGAGGCGCTGAACCGGTTGCTCGTCCAGCTCCAGGATCGCGTCGAGATCGGCGAGCAACGGGCCGATCTCGCCGGGTTGCCCGAACCGCCGCCGCCGCACTATTGAGGATCGAGACAATCATGCCGGAACCGACCGTGACCGAAGATCCGCAATCCTCCGCCCCGATATCGCTGGCTCAAGCGGCCCGCCTTCTGGGCGTGGAAGCCAAGCCGCTCGCCAATGTCGCGCGCCAGCACGGCTTCTTCACCGCCATGGGCCGGGAGGTCTTCTTCACGCAGGAGCAGCTCAAGCAGGTGAAGGCGCTGCTGAAGGACAAGGCACGGGCGGAGAAGAGGGCCGATTCGCGCAAGCGCAAGCCAGTCTCGACTTTTGGCGTGCATGAGAGCTCCGAATTGCGCAAGCAGCGCCGTCGCACCAAGAAACGCCAGGCCAAGAAGGAAGAGTAGGGTCCCTGGGACCGCCGGCTTCCAGCCGGCTCTTCCTCTCCTGCAAACGCTCTGTTTCCAAGAGCCGGCTGGAGCGTTTTGCGATTTGGTGGAATCACCAAGAATCGCAAAGACGCGTCGAACCAAAGAGTTAGAGCAAACAAGCGTTCACACTTGAACGCGCTTTGCTCTAGAAGCCGACGATCCCAGGATCATCCCAGATTCGACCGGCTGCCCTCCAGCGCCGCCACGGTCAGCGGGTTCTCTCCCCTCACGCCGAAATGCCGTCGCTTGCCCAGCACCTGCTCGACGATGGCGCGGGTATAGAGGCCCGGGCCGCTCGAATAGATGCGCCAGCCGCCGTCGACATCGACGGTCCCGGCCCTGACCCGGCCCCATTCGGCGCTGGCGACATAGCGGTCGGGGAAGGCGGCGTCGGAGGAAGAGAAATAGGTGTTGCGCTGGCGCAGCGAGGCATTGGGCAGGCGCTGCGTCACCGCGATCGGGTTGATCAAGGCCAGGCCATCCCAGACCTTCTTCGCCTCGCCATGCTTGGCCAGGGCCTCGCAATAGCGCAGATGGGCGTGCACATACATCAGGCCGATCTCGCGCCCGAAGAAGGACGAGGATTCGGCGCGGCGGAACAGCTTTTCCGGGCCGCCATTGTAGACGACGGGCCGATCCATCAGATGGGCGCCGTCCGGCAGCAACAGATGTTCCTCGATCAGCTTGAGGTGGTGGCGGGCTTGGGTCTGCGTGAACAGGCCGCCGATGATGGGTTGCGTCATCGAGATCAGCGAATAGGACAGGCCCGTCCTGGTGTCGCTGGGATGCAGCAGCAGTTCGACGCCGCCCTTCTTCGCATCGACCGGGGCTGTGTCGGTCTCGCCGGGAGCCGCCTCCGCCGCGCCGAAGATCTCCGGGTCGAACAGGCCATAGCCGGCCACCACGCCGTCGCGGATCAGGTGCTGGTTGAAATCGCCGCGCATCCGGGCGGCGAGGTCGGAGAGCTCGGCGCTGCGGGCCGTTTCGCCGCGGCGCTTGAGGATGGCCGAATAGCGCACGATCTGCTCGTAGAGCAGCGCCACCGTCCAGCTCGACACCATCCAGTCGCGCAGATGCGGATCGGCGGGCTGGAGCGAATCGTTCCAGTCGCCCTCGCCATAGCGCACCAGGTGCGTGCCCGGGATGAAGCTCGCCGTAACCGTCTCCAGAAGCTTGTCGACATGGGCAGCGAGCGTCGACCGCGTCGCGGTCGCTGCATTCTTGTCGTCGCGCCAGGGCGCCTGCGCCTCGAGCACGGCGAGATCGCCGGTGGCCTCGACATAGTCGCACAGCGCCTTCAGCGGCCAGACGATGACGTCGCCATGGCTGTCGCCGGCCCGGATATAGGGATAGGGGTCGAGCATGAACCATTGCGGCCAGTCACCGCGCGACTGCGACTGTTCGCCGAAGAGGGTGAGGAGAATGTGGCGCACCTCGGCATCGTGCTCGAGGGCGAGCATCAGCTCGATCGGGCCCTGGCAGACGTCGCGGGTGCCCCAGGCGGCGCCGGTATATTGCTCCAGGCCGTGCGGCACGGTGAGATGCATCATGGCGTCATGGGCGAGCCAGGGCAGCATCAGATCCTGGGCCTCGACATCGGGGCCGCTGCCTTTCAGACGCAGATCGCGGGTGAGCAGGCTCCAGAATTGGTGCGCCGGGGCGAGCAGACTCTCGGCATCCGAGCCGGCGGCAAAGCGCGCAGCCAGCTGTTCTCCCTCGGCGGTCGATGTCATCGAGCCGGTGACGGCGAAGACGAGTTCGTTGGTGGTGTGGGAGCGCAGGGCGACATAGGCGCCGCCGCGCGCCTTGCCGTCGACATAGAGGAGCTCGTCACCGCCCACGGTCTCGACCGCGGATGGCGTCGAGGTGACGAGGTGATAGGCTGCCTCTTTGTAGGTCTGCCCCCACAGCCAGTCCGGGCCGGGCGTGAGGCTGATGCGCTTGGCGGAGGCATTAATAGTAATGGTGCCCGTCTGTTCATAGTCGCGCTCGCCCATCACCACATGGCCGAACACCAGGAAGCGGCAGGGCGCGCCCTCGACGACGATGCGCCATTGCATGGCGGGCGCGTCGCCGGCGGCGACGGCATGTACGGTCACCGTGCGTCCGGGCAGGCGATAGATCCATTTGGCGTCGTTGAGCCCGATGTCGAAGGCGCTCGGCACGGCCAGCAGTTTCCAACCCTCGCCGGCGTCCATCAGGATGCGCAGCCCGCTGCCGCGCGTGATGTTGTAAGGGTCGCGCGAGACCGAGAACAGCTTGTGGAAGGAGGTGTTGCCGATGGTGAGCTGCGCCCCGAACACGCCATGCATCCAGGCGGTGGAACACAGGGTCGCATCGTCGAGCCGCATGCTGGTGCCGCTACGCAGAAGGGCGCCATGGCGGCGCGGCACCTGAGCTTCCTTGGCAGCGAGCACGACATGCCGATTCTGTTCGCCTTCGGGCACGAAGAAGGACAGCAATGTGCCGTTCTGGACTTCCTCCGCCAAGCGCTCGGGGTAGCGGGCCGCGACGTCTCCGGCTTCGAGCGGGAGCACCGCCAGCGGGGCGGCGTCCTGCACGAGGCTGCGGGCGGGCTCGGTTGGCGAGGGGGCATCCGTGCCGACTTCCCCGGCCTGGGCGGCCGCGGCGACGGCCGCGGGCAGGTCGGCCGGGCCGGAAGCGGCGCGATGATCGGGCGTGAACGACGCGAAGAAGGTGATATCGGCCTTCGCACCCTGCCCGACACTGACGGGGTTGGACTGCAGGGCGATGCAACCGACCTCGTGCTGGCGGCGCTGCGAAGGCAGCTCGGTGCCGAAGGCGGCGGCGAACACACCGGTCATGCGGTAATCCGGGCCGAGGACCTGGATCGCGTCGGTGGCGAAGGCCTTCGCCCCGCTGACGCAGCCCTGCACCAGCCAGGGGAACTTGCCGCCCTGCGACAGGTTCTGCCGGCTCATCAGCACCGGGCCGAGGGCCTCGTGCCGCTCGACATGGTGGTCGAGATATTGCGAGACATAGGCTTCGCTGTTCATCAGGAAGCCGCGGCTGCCAAGGCCGACATCCTGGATGAGGACGAGGTCGCAGGGCCGGGCCGGACCGGTGCCCGACAGTTCGGCCTGCCAGAACCACAGCGGTTCGCTGGGATGGAGGGCCAGCCTCACCCGATAGCCGATGCCGCCGGCCTCGCCTTGCCAGACCGCGCTGGAGCCGCCGGCCGCGAACCGGCCCTTGGCGCCGGGGCCGACCAGTTCCCGGACGAAGGGGTCTGGACCGCCGGCGCGCAGATAGAGCCGGCCGATGCCACCATGGATGGGCGATCCCAGCACCTGGTTGAGCGTGACCCGGTCCTTGCCGTCGTCATGCTCGATGGCGAAGACCGTGCCGTTTTCCACGAAGGAGACGCTGAGGCCGCCGCTGTTTCGAATGGTCCTGAGCTGGAGGTCCTTTTCGCGCGGGATCGAAAATTGGCGCGTGCTGCCATCCGCCATGGCCTGTCTCCTCAAGCTGGCCGGCCGATGCAGACACCTGCGAATCGCAGCGCCATCGGTCGACCTTGTCAGGACGCTACTCGGGAGGCAAAAGCGGGTCCTGTCAACGATTCCGGAGTGACACATTCCAACTACACAGGGTGCACGCTCGGGGCCGGGAACGCGACGCTGGTCACCCCTTCGCCCCGTTCTTACGGGGAGAAGGTAAGGATGAGGGGCAGCTCGACCTCGTAAATTGAAGGCATTGCTTAGCCCCTCACCTCTATCCTCTCCCCGTAAACGGGGCGAGGGGGCGCAAGTGTTGAGCCTTTTCGGCGTCCGGTCATCTCGCCCAACCCCTATCCTCCCGCCTGGACGTCCCGTCCGCATCTTGCCCCCGAGCTGGCCGCGCATCTGAGGGAAAAACAAGACAGAACAGGACGAGATAGGCTTGTTGCACAAGACGTGGCTGCGCTATAATTTATTCTGAAGAAAGAAATTCCACTGTCCGTAAACCATCGAAAGCTCGCCATGACCGAATTGATCGACGGCAACGTCCATGCGGCCAATGTCCGCGCCCGCACCAAGGTTCGCGCCGAGGCCTTTGCCGCCGCCCATGGCCGCAAGCCGCGCCTCGACGTGGTGATCGTCGGCAACAATCCGGCGAGCCGGGCCTATGTGAACACCAAGGCCAAGATGGCGCATGAGACGGCGATCGACGGCCGGCTGATCGAATTGCCCGAAACCGTTTCCAAGGAAGAGCTGCTCGGCGTGATCGCGGGCCTCAACGCCGATGAGGGCGTCGACGGCATCCTGGTGCAGCTGCCGCTGCCCGACCATCTCGACGGCCAGATGATGATCGATGCCATCCATCCGGCCAAGGATGTCGACGGCTTCCATCCGATGAATGTCGGCAAGCTCTTCACCGCGTCCAGGATCGATCCGGAAGCGATGCTGATCCCCTGCACCCCGCTCGGCTCGCTGCTGATGCTGCTCGACACCGTCGGCAAGGAAGGGCTCTCCGGCAAGAAGGCCGTGGTCGTCGGCCGCTCCAACATCGTCGGCAAGCCGATGGGCGCGCTCCTGCTCGCCTATGATTGCACGGTGACGACAGCCCATTCGCGCACCAAGGACCTGCCCGCCGTCTGCCGCGAGGCCGATATCCTGGTCGCCGCCGTCGGCCGGCCCGAGATGGTCAAGGGCGACTGGATCAAGGATGGCGCCGTGGTCATCGATGTCGGCATCAACCGCGTGCCCACCGAGGATGGCAAGGGCCGCATCGTCGGCGACGTCGCCACCAAGGAAGCCATGGGCAAGGCCTCCCACATCACCCCGGTTCCCGGCGGCGTCGGTAAGATGACCGTCGCCTGCCTGCTGCACAACACCATCGTGGCCGCGGAAGCGCGGGTGAAGGGGTAAGCGCCAAAAACCTTCTCCCCTTGCGGGAGAAGGTGGCCGAGCACAGCGAGGGCGGATGAGGGGTGTTAGCGCATCCCTGCAGTGGTCGTGTTTCTCCCCTCATCCGCCCCTTCGGGGCACCTTCTCCCGCAAGGGGAGAAGGCTTATCGAAGCTCGTTGCTCAGCCGCCCTTCCAGCAGATCGAGCACGGTGCGCGCCGCGTCGAGCACCGGCGTGCCCGGGCCGAACACGGCCGCGACCCCCGCCTCGCGCAGGAAATCATAGTCCTGGCGCGGGATGACGCCGCCGCAGACCACCGCGATATCAGCCCGGCCGCGTGCCTTCAGCTTTTCGATCAGCTGGGGCAGCAGCGTCTTGTGCCCGGCCGCGAGCGAGGAGACGCCGACGACGTCGACCTTCTCGGCCAGCGCCAGGTCGACAGCCTCGTCAGGGGTCTGGAACAGCGGGCCGGCGACCACCTCGAAACCCATGTCTGTGAAGGCCGAGGCGACCACCCGGGCGCCGCGGTCATGGCCGTCCTGGCCAAGCTTGGCCACCAGGATGCGCGGCTTGGCCCCGCGTTGTGCCGTGAAATTGGCGATGCGGCCGGCAAGGATTTCCACTTCCGGCCCTTCGCCGAAAGCAGGGCGATAAATGTCCGCCACCACCTTGGGGCGGGCGCTGTGGTCGCCGAATTCGGCCCTGAGCGCGTCGGAAATCTCGCCCACCGTGGCGCGGTGGCGAGCCGCTTCAACGGCCGCCTCCAGGAGATTGCCGCTGCCTGAACGGGCCACCTCGGTGAGGACGGCAAGGGCCTTGGCCACCGCCTGCGGGTCGCGCCGGCGCCGGACATCCGCCAGGCGCCGGATCTGCGCGGCGCGCACGGCATGATTGTCGATGTCGAGGCTGTCGATCGCGGGCTCGTCCTCGAGCTGGTAGCGGTTGACGCCGACCACCACCTCGTCGCCGCGGTCGACGGCCGCCTGCCGCTTGGTCGCCGCCTCCTCGATCAGGCGCTTGGGCAGGCCGGCTGCCACCGCCGCCGTCATGCCGCCCATCGCCTCGACCTCCTCGATCAGCGCCCAGGCCTGGCTGGCCAGATCATGGGTGAGGCTTTCGAGATAATAGGAGCCGGCCAGGGGGTCGACCACCTTGGTCACGCCGGTCTCGTGCTGCAGGATGAGCTGGGTGTTGCGGGCGATGCGGGCCGAGAATTCCGTCGGCAGCGCGATCGCCTCGTCGAAGGAATTGGTGTGCAGCGACTGCGTGCCGCCGAGGGCCGCCGCCATCGCCTCATAGGCGGTGCGCACGATGTTGTTGTAGGGATCGCGCTCGGCCAGCGAGACGCCCGAGGTCTGGCAATGGGTGCGCAGCATCAGCGATTGCGGATCCTTGGGGCCGAACTCGGTCATGATGCGCGACCACAGCAGCCGGGCCGCCCGCAGCTTGGCCACCTCCATGAAGAAGTTCATGCCGATGGCGAAGAAGAAGGAGAGCCGCCCGGCGAAGGCGTCGACGTCGAGTCCCTTGGCCAGCGCCGCGCGCACATAGTCGCGGCCATCGGCCAGGGTGAAGGCGAGCTCCTGCACCAACGTCGCTCCTGCCTCCTGCATGTGGTAGCCGGAAATCGAGATCGAGTTGAAGCGCGGCATTTCCCGGGCGGTGTAGGCGATGATGTCGGCGACGATGCGCATCGAGGCGGCGGGCGGGTAGATATAGGTGTTGCGGGTGATGAATTCCTTGAGGATGTCATTCTGGATCGTGCCCGATAGTTTCGCGCGCGATACACCCTGTTCCTCGCCGGCCACGATGAAGAAGGCCAGCACCGGCAGTACCGCCCCGTTCATGGTCATGGAGACCGACATCTCCTCGAGTGGGATGGCGTCGAACAGGATCTTCATGTCCTCGACGCTGTCGATGGCGACGCCGGCCTTGCCGACATCGCCCTCCACGCGCGGATGGTCGGAATCATAGCCGCGATGGGTGGCGAGGTCGAAGGCGACGGAGAGACCCTTCTGCCCGGCGGCGAGCGCCTTGCGGTAGAAGGCGTTGGAGGCCTCTGCCGTGGAGAAGCCGGCATATTGGCGGATGGTCCAGGGCCGGCCGGCATACATGGTGGCGCGCGGGCCGCGCAGGTAAGGCTGCTGTCCCGGCAGGGAACCGAGATGGTCGACGCCAGCGAGATCGGCCTCGGTGTAGAGCGGCTTGACCGCGATGCCCTCAGGGGTCTGCCAGGTCAGGCTGTCGGGATCGGCCTTGACCTCCTTGCTGGCGAGGGCCCGCCAGTTTTCGAGGGGCGTATCGGCGGCAGGAGCGGACATCTCGGGCCTCATTCGAATTCGAGGATGAGTTCGTCGACGGCGAGACTGGCGCCTTCGGCCACGGCGATGCGGCTGATCGTGCCGGCCTTCTCGGCGCGCAGCACGTTCTCCATCTTCATCGCCTCGATGGTGGCGAGTGCCTGGCCGGCTTCCACCGCTTCGCCTTCGCTGACGGTGATGGCGGCGACCACGCCCGGCATCGGGCAGAGCAGCAGCTTGGAGGTATCGGGCGGAATTTTCTCGCGCATCAGCCGGGCGAGTTCGGCGACGCGGGGGCTGCGCACCTGCACCAGGACGTCGCGGCCATGCCAGCGCAGGCGCAGCCCGCCGGCGGTGATGCCGACCTTCACCGCCATGGCCTCGCCACCGACGCTGAAACGGCCGAGCGGCTGCCCGGGCGCCCAGCGGCTGGTGACGGCCAGCAGCAGGCCGCCTTCGAAGACGACATGGTAGCCGCCGTCGACCGCATCGATGGTGAAGGGCAGGGCCCGGCCTGCCAGGGTGGCGACGAAGTCGCGGCCGATGGCGCGGCGGTGATTGTCCATGGCGCCGGTGATGGCGCTGTCGCGGTGCTGGCGGATATGACTGATCACCGCGGCCACGGCCGCCAGGCGCGGCAGGTCGGCGTCTCCAGGCTCGACGCCAGTGAAGCCCCCCTCATATTCCTCGGCGATGAAGGCGGTGGTCAGCCTTCCGGCGCGGAAACGCTCGTGATCGGCCAGGGCGGCCAGGAAGGGCAGATTGTGCCCGATACCCTCCAGCTCGAACTGGTCGAGGGCACGGGCGAGGGCATCGATCGCCTCCAGGCGGGTCGGGGCATAGGCGCACAGCTTGGCGATCATCGGATCGTAATGGATCGAGATCTCGCCACCTTCCTGCACGCCGGCATCCACCCGCACCAGGCCGCCCTCGCCATCCGGTCCCTCGGCGGGCGGGCGATAGCGGCTCAGGCGCCCGATCGAGGGCAGGAAGTTGCGATAGGGGTCCTCGGCATAGACGCGCGCCTCCATGGCCCAGCCGGTGAGGCGGACCTCGTCCTGGCTGAGCGGCAGGCGCTCGCCGGCGGCGACGCGGATCATCGCCTCCACCAGATCGAGGCCGGTGACCAGTTCGGTCACCGGATGCTCGACCTGCAGGCGGGTGTTCATCTCCAGGAAGTAGAAATTGCGGTCCTTGTCGACGATGAACTCCACCGTGCCGGCGGAGTGGTAGCCGACGGCGCGGGAGAGGGCCACGGCCTGCTCGCCCATGGCGCGCCTTGTCGCCTCGTCGAGGAAGGAGGAGGGCGCTTCCTCGATGACCTTCTGGTTGCGGCGCTGGATCGAGCATTCGCGCTCGCCCAGATAGATCAGATTGCCATGCTGGTCGCCCAGCACCTGGATCTCGATATGGCGCGGCTCGGTGACGAATTTCTCGACGAAGATGCGGTCGTCGCCGAAGGAGGACTTGGCCTCCGAGCGCGAGGCGCGGAAACCTTCGCGGGCCTCGGCGTCGTTCCAGGCGATGCGCATGCCCTTGCCGCCGCCGCCGGCCGAGGCCTTGATCATCACCGGATAGCCGATCTCGGCGGCGATGCGGGCCGCCTCGGCCGCGTCCTCGATCAGGCCCATATGGCCCGGTACCGTCGACACGCCGGCTTCGGCCGCCAGCTTCTTGGAGGTGATCTTGTCGCCCATCGCCTCGATGGCCTTGGGCGGCGGGCCGATGAAGGCGACGCCCGCCTCGGCGAGTGCCTGGGCGAAGGAGGCATTCTCCGACAGGAAGCCATAGCCCGGATGCACCGCGTCGGCGCCCGTCTGGCTGACAGCGGCGAGGATGGCATCGATCTGGAGATAAGATTGGGAGGAAGGCGCCGGGCCGATGCGCACGGCCTCGTCGGCCTCGCGCACATGCACGGCGTCGCGGTCGGCATCGGAATAGACCGCGACGGTGGCGATGCCGAGCTTGTGCGCGCTGCGGATGACGCGGCAGGCAATCTCGCCGCGATTGGCGATGAGGATCTTCTTGAACAAAACGGGCGTGGTCACGGTGTCGATCCTCACAGCGGCATGGTGTCGTGCTTGCGCCAGCGCGTCTCCGCCGTTTTGCGGCGCAGGGCGGCGAAGGCGCGGGCGATGCGCTTGCGCGAGGTGTGCGGCAGGATCACCTCGTCGATGAAGCCGCGCTCGGCCGCGATGAAGGGATTGGCGAAGCGGGCCTCATAGTCCCGGGCGCGCTCGGCGATCTTGTCGGCATCGCCGAGCTCGGCCCGATGCAGGATCTCGGCCGCGCCCTTGGCGCCCATCACGGCGATCTCGGCCGTGGGCCAGGCATAGTTGACGTCGGCGCCGATATGCTTGGAGGCCATGACGTCATAGGCGCCACCATAGGCCTTGCGCGTGATCAGCGTCACCATCGGTACGGTGGCCTGCGAATAGGCGAAGAGCAGCTTGGCGCCGTGCTTGATCACCCCGCCATATTCCTGGCCGGTGCCGGGCAGGAAGCCGGGTACGTCGACCAGGGTCAGGATCGGGATGGAGAAGGCGTCGCAGAAGCGTACGAAGCGCGCGCCCTTGCGCGAGGAATCGATGTCCAGGCAGCCGGCCAGCACCAGCGGCTGGTTGGCGACCACGCCGACCGTCTGGCCCTCGATGCGAATGAAACCGGTGACGAGGTTGCGGGCGAAGGCTTCGCCGACCTCGAAGAAATCGCCCTCGTCGGCGACGGCTAGGATCAGCTCCTTCATGTCGTAGGGCTTGGTGGAACTGTCGGGCACCAGCGTGTCCAGGCGCATCTCCAGCCGCGACGGGTCGTCGTGGAAGGGCCGCACCGGCGGCTTGTCGCGATTGTTGAGCGGCAGGAAGTCGAACAGGCGCCGGATCTCCTCCAGCGCCTCGACGTCATTGTCGAAGGCACCGTCCGCCACCGAGGATTTCTGGGTGTGGGTGCGGGCGCCGCCGAGTTCCTCGGCGCTGACCACCTCGTTGGTGACGGTCTTCACCACGTCGGGGCCGGTGA
Source organism: Labrys sp. 22185 (assembly GCF_052045555.1). Lineage (NCBI taxonomy): Bacteria > Pseudomonadati > Pseudomonadota > Alphaproteobacteria > Hyphomicrobiales > Xanthobacteraceae > Labrys > Labrys sp. 22185. The sequence goes on from NZ_JBQEPH010000011.1 coordinate 164,312, forward strand.
CGAACATGTAGGAGGTGTCGCGCACCATGAAGATGAAGTCGGTCATCGCCGGAGAGTAGACAGCACCGCCGGCACAGGGGCCCATGATCACCGAGATCTGCGGCACCACGCCGGAGGCCTCGACATTGCGCTTGAACACATCGGCATAGCCGGCCAGCGAGGCGACGCCTTCCTGGATGCGGGCGCCGCCGGAATCGTTGAGGCCGATCACCGGCGCGCCGTTGCGCAGGGCCATGTCCATGATCTTGCAGATCTTCTGGGCATGGGTCTCGGACAGCGAGCCGCCGAGCACGGTGAAATCCTGGCTGAACACATAGACGAGGCGCCCGTTGATCGTGCCCCAGCCGGTGACCACGCCATCGCCGGCGACCTTCTGGTTGGCCATGCCGAAATCCACGGCGCGGTGGGTGACATACATGTCGAACTCCTCGAAGGAGCCCTCGTCGAGCAGGACTTCCAGGCGTTCCCGGGCGGTCAGCTTGCCCCTGGCGTGCTGGGCTTCGATGCGCCTGAGGCCGCCGCCGAGCCTCGCCTCCTCGCGGCGGCTTTCCAATTGTTCGAGGACGGCGCGCATCGGGCTTGCTCCACACGGTTCGACATTGCCTGGATCGACATCTCACGCTGCCCGGCACGGCCCACGGAGGCATGAAACGCTGCCCTTGTCATGCCCGGGCTTGACCCGGGCATCCAGCGGCTCCCGTTTCATTGTCTCAAAAGGGGTTGGATTGCCGGGTCAAGCCCGGCAATAACAAGCGTCTAGGCAATTCGATCCTTCACGGGAGGAACCGTTAGCTCTTCTGCGCTCTTTGTTCTTGCTTGAAAGAGTGCGAATGCATGATTTATGCTAAATTGGATTGCAAATTGCGAAATTGCGAATATGGCCGGCAAACTCTTCATCGGCGCCCGCCTCAGGGCCATCCGCGAGGCCGCCCACGCCACCCAGGCGGCGTTCGCCCAGCGGCTCGGCATCTCCACCTCCTATCTCAACCAGATGGAGAACAACCAGCGCCCGCTCTCGGCCGCGGTGCTGCTGGCGCTGGCCGAGCGTTTCGACATCGATATCGCCACCATCGCCCAGAGTGACGGCGACCGCCTGCTCTCGGCCCTGAACGAGGCCCTGGCCGATCCGCTCTTCGATGCTTTGGCGCCGAGCCTGCAGGAATTGAAGCTGGTCACCCAGAACGCGCCGGGCTTTGCTCATGCCCTGATCACCGCGCACCAGGCCTACAGGCGCAATTCCGAGCAATTGGCGAGCCTGGACGGACGGTTGGCGGGCGGCCTGTCGGAGCCGACGCCCTATGAGGAGGTGCGCGATTTCTTCCACTTCCTCGACAATTACGTGCATGAGCTCGACACCGCCGCCGAGGCCCTGGCCGAGCGCCTGGGGCTGCCCCGCCGCGAGCCCGGCGCCGCCTTCACCGCTTATCTCGAAAGCCGCCACCGGGTCAGGGTGATGCAGGCGCCGGCCGAGGAAGGCATCATCCGCGGCTTCGACAAGGAGGCGCGGGTGCTGCGCCTGCATCCCTATTCCCCTGCCGCCACCCGTCATTTCCAGCTCGCTTTCCAGATCGCCGCCTTGGAAGCGGAAGCCGAGATTGCGTCCATCCTGGCCGGAGCCGACTGGCGCAGCGCCGAGGCAGTGGAGATCGCCCGCATCGGCCTCACCAATTATTTCGCCGGCGCGCTGACCCTGCCCTACCGGGCTTTTCTCGCTGCGGCCCGGGAGTTGCGCCACGACCTCGAACTCCTCGCGGCGCGTTTCGGCGCCAGCCTCGAGCAGGTGGCCCATCGCCTCTCCACCCTGCAGCGGCCGGGCTTCAAGGGCGTGCCGGTGTTCTTCGCGCGCATCGACCGGGCCGGCAACATCACCAAGCGCCACAGCGCGGCCAAGCTGCAATTCGCCCGCTTCGGTTCCGCCTGCCCACTGTGGAACGTGCACCAGGCCTTCGAGGCGCCGGGCCGCATCATCCGCCAGCTCGCCGAGACGCCGGATGGCGAGCGCTATCTCAGCGTCGCCACCGAGATCGCCAAGGGCGGTGGTGGCTTCAACGCAGCCCAGCGCCGCTATGCCATCACGCTCGGCTGCGAGATCGCCTATGCCCGGGACTTCGTCTATGCCGACGGCCTCGATCTTTCCAACCGGGCGGGTTTCGATCCGATCGGCATCTCCTGCCGCATCTGCGAGCGCCAGCACTGCCACCAGCGCGCCGTGCCGCCCCTCAAGGCGCATCTGGCGGTGAACCATGACCGGCGCGAAATCGTGCCCTATCGCATCGTCTAGAGCAAAGCGCGTTTAGACAGAAGCGCTGCATTGCTCTAACTCTTTGATTGGACGCGTCTTTGCGATTCTTGGCGACCCCGCCAAATCGCAAAACGCTTTAGGCCGGAGGCGGCAATGGGATGGAGCCTGAGAGCCCGGTCGTTCCACTGGCTTACGGCGATCGCGGTCGTCATACAATGGGGTATCGGGCTCTTCCTGCTCGGCGGCATGGCGATGGCCGGTAATCTCTGGCTGACCATCCATCTCTCGCTCGGCCTGATCCTCCTTGCGCTGTCCCCGCTTCGGCTCGTCTCCCGGCTGTTCGACCATGCGCCGCGCCACGTCCGCTCTCCGCTTGCCGCGATCGTGGCGGGTCTCGCTCACGCCGGTCTCTATGCCTTGCTCCTGCTCGTGCCGCTCACGGGCTGGCTCGGCTATCGCCCGGCGCCGTTCATGCCGCCGCCGCTCGCCTTCGACCTGCTGCCCATGCCCGTACTGACGGGGCTGGAGGGCGTGTCACCGCGCACGATGCTTAGTCTGCACGCCCAGCTGACCTGGGTGCTCGTCGCCCTCGTCGTCGTCCATGTGCTGGCGGTCTTGTTCCACGCGGTCGTGCTGCGTGACGGCACCCTCGGCGGCATGCTGCATGGGCGCAACCGTGGCGCTGCCGATCGCAGGCCATAGGCGTGTGCGGGAAGCGGGCCCGGCTTGTCTCTCGACATCCTCTCGCGAAATCGCTACGCGGGGATTGAAAACATCAGGAAAGGCGCCGCCATGCTATTCGTCATCCAATGCGAAGACATTCCCAATGGTCTCGAACTCAGGCAGGCGACGCGCCCGGCGCATCTCGATTATCTGAAGACGCAGGACGCCCATATTCTCGGCGCCGGCCCCTTCCTGGATGCCGAGGAGAAGATGGTAGGCTCGCTCCTCATCGTTGATTTCCCCAGCGAGGCCGAGGCCCGGACCTTTGCCGAGAACGATCCCTATGCCAAGGCCGGCCTGTTCGCCTCCACCAGCATCCGCCGCTGGCGCTGGGGCATCAAGCCCCCGGCCGGCCTCTGATCCGGGCAGGAGCAGACCATCATGGCCCATTGGCTGATCAAGTCCGAACCGGAAGTATGGAGCTGGGACCAGCAGGTCGCCGCCGGCGCCAAGGGCACGCCCTGGGACGGCGTGCGCAACCATGCCGCCAAGCTCAATCTCATGGCGATGAAGAAGGGCGACAAGGCCTTCTTCTACCATTCCAACGAGGGCAAGGCCGTCGTCGGCGTCGCCGAGGTGGCGCGTGAGCATTATCCGGACCCGGCGACACCGGGCCAGCCCTGGGTGTTGGTCGATTTCAAGGCCGTGGCGCCCTTTCCCAAGCCGGTGACGCTGGCTGATGTCAAGGCCGAGCCGAAGCTCGCCAACATGGCCTTGGTGAAGCTGTCGCGCCTCTCCGTGCAGCCCGTGACGGACGAGGAATGGCAGATCGTCTGCGCGATGGGCGGCTACAAGGGCTGATCGTCCGCTCTAATGTCCATGCAAGACGAGGCGCGGAAAGCCTTCTCCACAAAGTGGGGAAGGTGTCATTTCGTAGAAATGACGGATGGGGTGTGGGCCTAAATCCGCATCCTCCCAGGATAGAGAGTTGGTGGTGATTTCGCTCTCTCTCCAGCATCTTCCTGTCCCGCAATTTGCAGGTGGGCCACACCCCATCCGACCCGGCTTCGCCGGGCCACCTTCCCCACTTCGTGGAGAAGGCTCTTCAGTACTTGTATCGTCCTGGCTTCGGTTCCCATGATTACCCTTCGCTCCTCACGCCCGGCGGATGTGCCGTTCCTGCTCGAGATCTGGCGCGGTTCCGTCAGGGCGACCCATGATTTCCTGCTGCCCGGTGATTTCGAGGCGATCGAGAAGCTGGTCGCCAATGATTATCTGCCGGCCGCGCCCCTGCATGTTGCCGCCGATGGCGACGACCGGCCAATCGCCTTCATGGGGATGTCGGATCGCCATATCGATTCGCTGTTCATCGAACCCGACAGGCGCGGCCAGGGTATCGGCACCTTGCTGGTTCGCCATGCCAAGGAGCAAGGCGAGGGCTCGTTGAGCGTCGACGTCAACGAGCAGAACACGCAGGCCGTCGGCTTCTACCGCCATCTCGGCTTCGTCGAGACAGGCCGCTCCGCGCTCGATGGCGACGGGCGCCCCTATCCGCTGCTGCATATGCGCCTGGATTAGGCATCGTCCGGAAATAACGGAACCGCCACCTTTGTCATGCCCGGGCATCCAGAGGCCTTGCCTTCGACGTCTGGGGGCAGGGACTGGATTGCCGGGTCAAGCCCAGCAATGACAAGGGTCAGGCCAATTTGGTTCGTTTGTTGACGGATGATTCCTTAGTTTTTCGGACCCTTGCCCTGCCTCCCCGCAACGAAGTCGAGGAAGGCCCGCAGCGGCGGGGCCATCTGGCGGCGGCTGGGATAATAGAGGTGGAAGCCCGAAAAGGGTGGCGACCAGTCCGCCAGGACATGGACGAGCCGGCCTGAGTCGAGCCCGGCGCGAACCTGGTGCTCGAACAGATAGGCGATGCCGACGCCGGCCAGCGCTGCCAGACAGGCGACTTCCGGCTCGTTGACGATCAGGGGGCCTTCGACGGCGGCTTCCAGGGGGCGGCCTTCGCGCTCGAATTCCCAGTGATAGAGGCTGAGATCGGTCGGCCAGCGGAAATTGATGCAGCGATGGCGCGCGAGGTCGTGCGGGGTCGCGGGCATGCCGTGGCGAGCGAGATAGGCCGGGGCGGCCACGGCCATCAGCCGGAGTTCGCCCCCGAGCCGCACGGCGATCATGTCCTTTTCCACCATCTCGCCGAGACGCACGCCGGCATCGAAGCGGTTGGCCACGATGTCGATCAACCGGTCCTCGCTGACGAGATCCAGCGTGATGTCGGGATAGGCGTCGAGGAAAGGGCCGATCAGCGGCCCGATGACATGGATGGCGGCGATGCGGGTGGCGTTGATGCGCAAGAGGCCGGCAGGGCTGTCGCGCAGGCTCCTGACGTCGGCGACGGCGGCGTCGAGATCCGACAATGCCGGGCGCAACCGGGCGAGGAAGCGCTCGCCCGCCTGGCTCGGTGCCACGCTGCGGGTGGTGCGGTTGAGGAGGCGAACGCCGAGCCTCTCCTCCAGCGCGCGGATGGTCTGGCTCAGGGCCGAGGGCGACAGGCCGAGATGGGCGGCGGCCCGCGCGAAGCTGCCATGCTCGACCACGGCGACGAAAGCCCGGAGCTCGGCATGATCGCTGCCACGCATTCTATATGCTTTCCTTCATAAGCTATGCTAATTCTATAGCATTAACGAAGCAGTCTCCAGGGAGCATCCTGCCGGCAACGTCGCAACGGAGGATGACCCCCATGACGCTCGCTTTGGATGACTACCGCCTGCTCGGCCGCTCGGGCCTCAGAATATCCCCGCTGTCGCTGGGCACGATGACCTTCGGCACGGATTGGGGCTGGGGTGCCGATGAGGCGGAAGCCCGCCGCATCTTCGATACCTATGTCGATCGCGGCGGCAATTTCATCGACACCGCCAACCAATATACCAACGGTACGTCCGAGCGCTTCGTCGGCACCTTCGCCGCCGACCGCCGCGACCGGTTGGTGATCGCCACCAAATACACGCTGCCCTCCCGCCCGGGCGATCCCAATTCCGGCGGCAACCACCGCCGGAGCATGGTGCGTTCGGTCGAGGACAGTCTGAAGCGGCTCGGCACCGACTATATCGACCTGCTCTATCTGCACGCCTGGGACTTCACCACGCCGGTGGAGGAAGTGCTGCGCGGCCTCGACGACCTCGTGCGCTCGGGCAAGATCGTCTATGCCGGCATTTCGGATGCTCCGGCCTGGCAGATTGCCCGCATGCAGACCATCGCCGATCTCCGGGGCTGGGCGCCGCTGATCGCCCTGCAGGTCGAATACAATCTGATCGAGCGCACCATCGAGCGCGAGCTGGTGCCGATGGCAAGGGAGATCGGCCTCGGGGTCATTCCCTGGTCGCCGCTGGCCAGCGGCGTGCTCGCCGGCAAATACAGCAGGGCCGATCTCGACGACAGCGGCGGCTCGGCCGAAGCCTCCGGCACACGCCGCAATGTCGCCCTCGGCAATGGCGCGCTCACCGAACGCGGCCTCGATATCGCCGATGTGGTCAAGGCGGTCGCCGGCGAGACCGGGCATACGCCCTCGCAGGTGGCCCTGGCCTGGACCCTGACCAATCCGGCGGTCGCCTCGCCCCTCGTCGGCGCGCGTACCGTGGCCCAGCTCGAGGACAATCTTGGTGCGCTCGAGGTGACGTTCTCGGACGAGCAGCGCAGCCGGCTGGAGGCGGCCAGCGCCATCGAACTCGGCTTCCCGCACGACTTCCTCAATCGTCCGCTGACACGCAATGTGATGTTCGGCGGGCTGAAGATCCCGACGCGGGGGTGAAAAGGACTATTTTCCAATAGAAAAGGTAGCGCTGCCCCTCAATGCAGGGTCGCCTCCTCGATATGTTTGAGTTTGTCGGGATTGCGGGTGACGTAGATGCCGACGATCCGGCCATCGCGGATGTCGAGGGCGGTGGTCTGCAGCGTGTCGTCGCGTTCGATGGTGATGAAGCCCGGCAGGCCGTTGATATAGGTGAAGCGCACCAGCCGCGACATGGTCTCGGCGAAGTAATGCGCCAGGCCCGCCTGCAGCTTCATCACGTCCTCGATGCCGAAGATCGGCTTCATCGCGGCCGGCTTCTTGCCACCACCGTCGGAATGCACGGCGACATCGGCGGCCAGTAAAGCCTGGAGCGCCGTCATGTCGCCGCTGCGCGAGGCCGCGAAGAAGGCGTGGGCGATCTCCAGGCCCCGCTCCTTCGGCATGTCGAAACGCGGCCTGGAGGCACGGACATGGGTGCGTGCCCGGCTGGCGAGCTGGCGGCAGGCGGCGGCATCGCGTCCGATCGTCTCGGCGATGTCGTCGAAAGAAACGCCAAAGACGTCGTGAAGCAGGAAGGCGGCGCGTTCCAGCGGGGAGAGCCGCTCGAGCGCCAGCAGCAGGGGCAGGGTGACGTCCTCGACCTCGTCGCCACCCTCCTCGATCACCGGCTCGGGCAGCCAGGGACCGATATAGGTCTCGCGCTGGCGCCGGGCCGATTTAAGCACGTCGAGGCAGAGCCGGGTGACGGTACGGGTGAGGAAGGCCAAGGGCGCGCGCACCTCGCTGCGATCCGCGTCGAGCCAGCGCAGGAAGGCATCCTGCACCACGTCCTCGGCATCGGCGACTGATCCCAGCATGCGATAGGCGATACGGATCAGGCGCGGCCGCAAGGGGTCGAAGCTTGCGGCCGCATCGCTCTGGAGAGCGCCCGCCATCAGGCCGCCGCTTTCGCGCGCACCGGATGCACGGCATTGAAGCCGACATTGACTCGGTTCCAGCCATTGATGGCGACGATCAGCAAGGTGAGCTTCACCTGTTCCTCCTCGGTGAACTGCGCCTTCACCGCTTCGTAAACGTCATCGGGAGCGCGCTTGTCGGCGACCAAGGTGAGGGCTTCGGTCCAGGCCAGCGCCGCGCGTTCGCGCTCGCTATAGAGCGGCGATTCGCGCCAGGCGTCGAGCAGGTAGAGCCGTTCCTCGCTCTCGCCGAGCTTGCGGGCATCGAGGGCGTGCATGTGCAGGCAGAAGCCGCAGCCATTGATCTGGGAGGCGCGCATCTTGACCAGCTCCATCAGTCTGGTTTCCAGCCCGTCGATGCCGGTCGAGAAATCGAGCCATTGCTTCATGATGGCGGGCGAGGCAGCGAAGGGGTTCAGTCTGGCTTTCATGATCATGTCCTCTTGATCGGTTTGCGCAGACATGACGAGCCGGCCTCCGCCGTTTGTGACATGGAGGCAAAATTTTTTGAGCCAGATTCTGGAATAGGCGCCTCGATGCGAGCGCAAACTGCGATCCGGGTGGATTCCACCCTGCCATAACTATTTGTTTTAAAAAGTTTATTTAGCCTGGTGGCCGACAGGCCTTCCCGGAAAGAGTTTCAGGCTGCTCGCGAGCCTGCAAGAGACCGTGGCAAGGAGGCCAGGAACAGGACAACGCAGACACAAAGCAGGACGATGTCCTTGAACAGGAACTCCCCGGTCAGATTCCAGGCCATCGGATCGGTCGACAGGCTCCATTGCACCACCCCGGGTGTGGTGAAGAAGAACGACCAAGTGATCGCGAAGGTGACGATGCCCATCAGTGAACCGGCAGCCGACAGGATCGGGCTGAACGCCCCTGCCGCAAGCAGCGCCGCAATGGCGAACTCGGCAACACCGAGGAAATACGCTTCACCCCGCAGGCCGAGCAGCGACAACCATGAGATGAAGGGGCTGTTGGTAATGAATTGGGCAATGCCTTGGGCCGACTGCAATGTGAATTTCTGCATGCCGAACGACACGAAGATTATCACCATGACCCAGCGTAGAATCGCCAGAAAACGATAAGAACCGCTTCCGTTTTCCGAGATGTGGAAGACTGTATTCATGTGGGTCACTTCTTTCCTTTTTGGCGTAGTGATTTCGAAGGCGCGCTGATGCGCGTTCCTCGCAACCACTACGTTGGGAAAGAACCGGCGTTACGTTGATCCGGTGTTTGGCGGCTCACAATGACGTGTACGGGCGGTCCGTGCTTCTGGCGGACTCAAGAAGTGGCGTGCTCTCGTCAGCGCAGCTTGGCGGCGATATGCCCGGCGAGCTGGTCGAGGGCCGAGCTCATCGCCTCGACTTGGGCGGGCGCTCCCGCATCGGCCGGGGGCACGGCGATATTGGCCTGGGCCGCCGCGCTGCGGCCGCCATTGCGATAATGCAGACGCCATTGTGCCTGCAGCAGCACGACGCCTTCTGCATTGGTGTCGAAGCGGCTCACCGAGAGCTCCAGCGTCGCCGATTCCTTGCCGGATACCGTCTGGCTGGTGGTCACCAGCGAGCCGGCGGGCAGGCGCCGGCGCAAATCCTCGGCCAGCACGCGCTGCACCATGGAGCCCAGCGGCTCGCCCCAGCGCTCGAACTCGGAGACCCCGAGCTGGACGTCACCGGAGCGGCGCACCAGCTGCGGGCGGTCGAGATATTTCGCCACGTCCACCGTTTCGATCGACAGCGAGACCGGCCGGCCCGCAACCCTTTGCCCGCCCTGGGCAGCCAAGGTGTAGATCTTGGCGTCCGGCGAGGCGCAGGCCGCGAGCAAAGCGAGAGCCAGGCCCAGGCCTGCAAGGGCTGCAATGCGTCCAGAACGGCGGGCGGAGGAGAACGGCATCAGTTGCTTCCTCTGGTCTTGCCCCGGATCAGGGATTCGGGGTGCTGCTGCATATAGTCGGTGAGCACGCGGATGGAGCGCACGGCATCGTCGACCTGCGACATCAGGCGCGTGAGGTCGCGCTTGAAGCTGGATGAACCGCCATAACCCTGGTCGAAGGAGCCCAGGGTGGAATTGATGCGCTTCATCGACTGCTGGGCGGTGTCGAGCACCGGCTGCAGCCTCTGCATGGCCGGCGCAAGGTCCGTCTTGGCCTTGTCGATCAGCTCCCGTGCGGAAGTGAGGGCGCCGGCGAGCGAGCGCAGCGATTCCTTGATTTCCGGCCCGGCGGCCAGGTCCTGGAACGACTTCATGGTGTCGTTGGCCTGGAGCACCAGCTTGTCCAGCGGCAGCTTCGAAATGCGGTCGAGAATGTCGTTGACCGAGCGCAAGGCCGAATCGAACTGGTTCGGATTGGTCGGGATCACCGGATAGGCGTCGCCGGTTCCCAATTGGGCCGGTGCCGCCTTGGGATCGATATCCAACGACACCACGCTCTGGCCGGTGAGATAGTTGCTGGTCTTGATCTCAGCGCGCAGACCCTTGGCGACCAGCGACTTCAGCACGGTTTCGGGATCGATCGGGCCGGTGGCGCCGACCACCTGGACGCGCTGCGGTTCGATCTCGATCAGCACCGGTGCGCGCGGCGCATTCTTGGTGACGTCATATTGCAGGTTGACGTCGACGACCTGGCCGATCTTGAGGCCGTGCCACTCGACATTGGAGCCGGGGACGAGGCCGCCGACCGACGAGTCGAAATAGACCAGATAGCGCAGGCGGATGGTGTATCTGGCCTCGTCGGCGCTGGCCTGGTCGCTGTAGAGGGTGAAAGCCGTCTTGGGGGGAGCCCGCTCGCCCGCCGGCACGCCCGTCGGCGTATCGAAGGCGATGCCACCTGCGAGCAGGGCCTGGAGGGAATCGAGCTGCAGCCGGAAGCCTTGCGGACCCGTGGTGAGCGAAACGCCCGAAGCGCTCCAGAAATTACTGGAGGTCAGCACTTCCCTGTCATAGGGGTCGCGGACGAAGGCGCGGATGGTGATACCGGCCGAGGCATTGGAGGAATCGTAGCCCAGGACCTGGCCGACTTCGAGGCCGCGATAGAAGATCGGCGAGCCGACGCCGACCGAGCCGATCTTGGTGGCTTTGAGGGCGAATTCGGTACCCGGAGCGTCGGTGGGGATGACGGGCGGTACCTCCAGACCAGTGAAGCTGTCGGTCGTCTCGCCGGACTTGGCCGGATCGAACTCGATATAGACGCCGGACAGCAGGGTCGACAGGCCCGACACGCCCGAACTCGCCGACAGGCGCGGGCGCACGACCCAGAACAGCGAATCCCGGCGCATCAGGGGAGCAGCCTGCTTGGACATCTCGGCCGTGGCGATGACGTGGCTGCCGTCGGGCGCCAGCGTCACGCTCTTCACCGTGCCGAATACGATGGCCTTATAGCGCAGCTGGGTCTTGCCCGGCTCCAGCCCTTCGGCGGTGCGGAAGGAGATAGTGATCTCGGGACCCTTCTCCGACAGCGTCACCCAGGCCAGATAGAGCCCGATCCCGATCGCAGCCAACGGCACCAGCCAGATCAGGGGCAGTCGCCGGCGCGGCTTGCCGATCTCGGGTGTGGCCGGGCCGTCGCCATGCTCGAAAGCGCCATTTTGGGGGGCATCGGAATCGGTCAATGGCTTTGCTTTCCCTTCTGGCGGTCGAGATTGTCCCACATCAGGCGGGGATCGAAACATTCGGACGCGATCATGGTGATGATCACCACGGCGGCGAAGGCGATGGCGCCGACGCCAGGCTGGATGCTGGCCACCCCGCCCAATTGCACCAGCGCCACCAGGATAGAGATCATGAAGATGTCGACCATCGACCAGCGCCCGATGAATTCGATGAGGCGATAGGCGACGGTGCGGTCCCGCAGGCGCCAGGTCGAGCCACGCTGGGTGGTGATCAGCAAGGTCGCCAAGCCCACCAGCTTGAGCGTGGGCACCAGGATCGAGGCGATGAAGACCACCGCCGCCACCGGCCACATGCCGGCATCCGCCAGCTGGATGATGCCGCCGATGATGGTGGAGGGATCTCCGCGCCCCAGCATGTAGACCGCCATGATCGGGTAGATGTTGGCGGGGATGTAGAGGATGGTGGCGGTGATCAGCAGGGCCCAGGTGCGGTTGATGCTGTCGGGCTTGCGCAGATGCAGCGCCGCCTTGCAGCGCGGGCAGTTGCCGTGGCCCGAATCGGACAGGTTGGAGGCAAGCCCGCAGGCTTCGCACAGCGCCACGGGTCGCCTGGGGTTCACCACCGGCGGCGGCGGCACTAGGCCCTTGCGCTCGAAGCTGCGCCAGATGGTCTCGTCGTCGAGCAGGGCGCTGGTCGCTACCGTCACCAGCATCAGTGCTGCTACCGCGAACACGGCAGGGCCCAGTTCGATGCTGGCGAGCTCGATCAGCTTCACATAGGCGACGATCAGGCCGAATATGTAGACTTCGATCATCGCCCAGCGGCCGACGAAGCTGGAGCCGCGATGAACCAGAGGCAGCCAGCGCGGCGGGCGCCGCATCCTCAGCCCGGTCAGGACCGCGAGGCGGGCGAGAATCTGCAGGCCTGGCGCCACCAGCATGGTGATGCCGACCACGATCGCCAGTTCCCACAGGCCCTGGTCGTAGAGTGACTTGATGCCGGTGACGAGCCCGGCGACCTGTATCCGCCCTGAGATCTCCAGCTTGATGAAAGGCAGGAAATTGGCCATGGCAAAGCAGGCGGCGCCGGCCAGGCTATAGGCATAGGCATGGCTCAGCGAGATGGCGCGGTAATGCTCCATGGTGGCGCCGCAACGCGAGCAGCGCGCGCGCATGCCGTCCTGAAGCGGCGGCACGTCGTGCAGCAGCCCGCAGTCGTGGCACTCCATGATCTGGGTGGCACTTCGCGTCGTCGGGGTGATCACCCGATCTGTCCGCCCGGTCGCCATGTTACCGTTGCACTCGAATCACAAAAGAACTCCGGCCTTACCGTAGCGGCATTCCGCCAATGGAGACGACGAATCTTCCCTGAAGTCTCCCTTCGGGCCGACCGTAACTCCGATGTCTTGAGCCCGAACGGCTCTTTCCAAACGTTCGTGCGCGGACGACTGCATTTGCTGCAATACGCCGCTTCCGATCCCCTTTTGTCGCATGCTGCACGAAAAGCCAAGGCTTAGACGGTATTAGAATTGACGAGGTGCTGACTTCGGCGACGCTCGAGGGGCTTCGTGCCCTCGACCATTGTCGAGCGTGCCGTCTGGACGATTTGATACCGATCGGGTTAGGCTGCCCCAACCTTGAACAAACCATCCGGAGCCGCCATGCCCAAGGTGCCGCTTCACAGCCCCCGGGAGAGGGCGGCGACCCTGGCCTGCTGGCGCGGCAGGGTCGAGCCGCAGCCGCTCGGCGGCGGCATCACCAACACCAACTTCACCGTGGTGGACGGCGACGGCAAATATGTCGTGCGGATCGGTGACGACATTCCCCTGCACCAGATCAGCCGCGCCAACGAACTGGCCGCCAGCAAGGCGGCCTTCGCCGCCGGGATTTCGCCGGAAGTGGTGCATCACGAACCGGGCGCCCTGGTGCTGCGCTTCATCGAGGGGCGCACCTTTACGCCCGAGGATGTGCGCGATCCCCGCAACCACCAGGCCATGATCGAACTGGTGCGACGCTGCCATCGCGAGATGCCCCGTTTCTTCCGGGGCCCGGCCGCGATTTTCTGGGTGTTTCAGGTCCTGCGTGACTATGGCCATACGCTGAGGGAAGGCTCCAGCCGGCATCTGCCGCTGCTGCCGCGCCTGCTCGCCGAGAGCGAGCGGCTGGAGGAAGGCGTCGGCCCGGTCGACATCGTCTTCGGTCACAACGATCTGCTCGCCGCCAATTTCCTCGACGACGGCAAGCGCCTCTGGCTGGTCGACTGGGACTATGCCGGCTTCAACTCGCCTCTGTTCGACCTCGGCGGCCTTGCCTCCAATTCCGAGCTCGACGTCGCTGCGCGTGACGGCCTGACGGAGGCCTATTTCGAGCGGCCTCTCGATGATGGGTTGCGCCGGCGCCTGGCCGCCATGACCGCGGCCTCGCTGCTCCGTGAGGCCATGTGGAGCATGGTGTCGGAAATCCATTCCGCCCTCGATTTCGACTATGTCGCCTATACCGCCGAAAATCTCAGGCGCTACGAGGTGGCGTATGCCGCCTGGCGGGATGGGTAGCCTGGAGCGCGGACTTCTCAGCGGCATGTTTGCATGTCGCGATATCCGCTCTTCCCCTTAAGCGCAGCGTTTCCAAGAGCGGACTGGAAGTCCGCGCTCCCAGGAGATCTCCATGTCCGACCTGCCCACTTCCGCCAAGATCGTCATCATCGGTGGCGGCATCATCGGCTGTTCCACCGCCTATCATCTCGCCAAGATGGGGCTGACGGACGTGCTGGTGCTCGAGCGCGGCAAGCTCACTTCGGGCTCGACCTGGCATGCGGCCGGCCTGGTCGGCCAGCTCAGGACCAATGCCAATATCACCCAGCTGCTCGGCTATTCCGTCGCCCTCTATGACCGGCTGGAGCAGGAAACGGGCCTGGCCACCGGCTGGAAGCGCAATGGCGGCCTCAGGCTCGCCTGCAACCAGGAACGCTGGACCGAGGTGAAGCGCCAGGCCACCACCGCGACCTCCTTCGGCCTGGAAATGCAGCTGCTCAGCCCGAAGGAAGCCCAGGACCTGTGGCCGCTGATGCAGGTCGACGACGTGGTCGGCGCTGCCTTCCTGCCGACGGACGGGCAGGCCTCGCCCTCCGATATCACCCAGTCGCTCGCCAAGGGCGCGCGCATGGGCGGTGTCACCTTCCGCGAGGGCGTCACCGTTACCGGCATCGAGGTGGAGGGCGGCGTCGCCAAGGCCGTGCTGACCGAGCATGGCCGCATCCAGGCCGAAAAGATCGTGATTTGCGCCGGCCAATGGTCGCGGGAAATCGGCCGCATGGCCGGGGTCAACATCCCGCTGGTGTCGATGCAGCATCAATATCTGATCACCGAGCGGATCGAGGGCGTCACCTCCAATTTGCCGACTCTGCGCGACCCCGATCGCCTGACCTATTGGAAGGAGGAGGTCGGCGGCCTGGTGATGGGCGGCTACGAGCCCAACCCGAAACCCTGGGCCAATACAGGCGCCACTGAAAAGTTCGAGTTCCAGCTGCTGGACAACGATCTCGATCATTTCGAGCCGCTGATGGAGCTCGCCATCGGCCGTGTGCCGGCCATGGAAAATGCCGGCATCAAGCAGTTCATCAATGGGCCCGAGAGCTTCACGCCGGACGGCAATTTCATCCTCGGCGCGGCACCGGAAACCCGGGGCGTCTATGTCGGCTGCGGCTTCAACGCCTTCGGCATCGCCTCGGGCGGCGGGGCCGGCATGGCCCTGGCCGAATGGGTGGCCAGGGGCGAGCCGCCCTATGATTTGTGGGCCGTCGACATCCGCCGCTTCGGCAAGAACACGCTCGACACCGGCTGGGTCAACCAGCGCACCATGGAGGCCTATGCCAAGCACTACACCATGGCCTGGCCCTTCGAGGAGTATCAGTCCGGCCGTCCGCTGCGTCGTTCCCCGCTCTATGACCGGCTGAAGGCGCAGGGCGCCGTGTTCGGCGAGAAGCTCGGCTGGGAGCGGCCCAACTGGTTCGCCGCAACGGGCGAGGAGGCCAGAGACGTCTATAGCTATGGCCGCCAGAACTGGTTCGAGGCTGTCGGCCGCGAGCACAGGGCCTGCCGCGAGGCCGCCGTGGTGTTCGACCAGACCTCCTTCGCCAAGTTCACGGTGAAGGGGCGTGATGCGGACAAGGCTCTGTCCTGGCTCTGCGCCAACGACGTGGTCAAGAAGCCGGGCAGCCTCACTTATACCCAGATGCTCAACCGCAAGGGCGGTATCGAGACCGACCTCACCGTGGCCAGGCTCGGCGACGGCAGCTATTACCTCGTCACCGGCACCGGCTTCGCCACCCACGACCTCGACTGGATCCGGCGCAACATCCCGGCCGGGCTCGATGTCGAGGTCGAGGACGTCACCTCGCAATTCGCCGTGCTGGTGCTGATGGGCCCCAAGGCGCGCGAGATCCTGGGAGCACTCACGGCTGAGGACCTTTCCAATGCCGCCGCGCCCTTCGGCAGCGCCCGGCCGCTGCACATTGCCGGCGCGCGCATCCTGGCCCTGCGTGTCACCTATGTCGGCGAACTCGGCTGGGAGCTGCATGTGCCGATGGAATTCGCGCTGACGGTCTATGATGCGCTGATGGCGGCCGGCACGCCGCTCGGCCTCGTCAATGCCGGCTATCGCGCCATCGAATCGCTGCGGCTGGAAAAGGGCTACCGGGCCTGGGGCGGCGAGATCGGGCCGGATCATTCGCCCCTGATGGCCGGCCTCGGCTGGGCGGCGAAGCTGAAGAAGGACATCCCTTTCCTCGGCCGCGAGGCCCTGGTCGACCAGGCCGCCAAGCCGCTGCCGCGCCTGCTGGCGGGTTTTACGGTCGACGACCCCGAGGTGATCCTGCTCGGCCGCGAGACCATCTATCGCGACGGCAAGCGCTGCGGCTGGCTGGCCTCGGCCGGCTATGGCTACACTGTGGGCAAGAGTATCGGCTACGGCTATGTCCGCGATCCCGCCGGCGTCAACGCCGACTATGTGCTTTCCGGCAGCTATGAGCTGGAAGTCGCGACGGAACGGGTGAAGGCTGAGGTGTTCCTGGAGCCGCTCTACGACCCGAAAATGGAGCGGGTGAAGGGGTAACCGAGATGTCGAATATTAAGGGTAAGGCGAGACACAGCGCAGCCTCTCACCCGCCCCCTCTCTCCGCTTCGCAGGGCGAGGGAGACGTCAGCGGCGCGACTGCTGCCACTGCCGTCCCATCCCGCATGCCAGCCGAGACAGCCAGCCCTTCGCGTGAGCCGTGGCGTGTGGAGATCGAAGCCGGCCTTGCCGACGCCAACCGTGGGGACTTTGCCACCGAGGCTGAGATTGGGGTGGTGCTCGGCAAATATCTATGGTCCTAGCCGAACACCGACGTCCCTCTGCCCCTCACACCGCCGGCGGGTTCAGGCGCGCAAAGCCTTCCTGGCGGCGATAGGGGAAATAGGGATAGGCCGCTTCCACCGCGCTGGCCGCGTCGAGCTTCTGGCGCTGTTCCGGCGTCAGGCTCCAGCCGATGGCGCCGAGATTTTGCCTGAGCTGGTCCTCGTTGCGGGCGCCGATGATCACCGAGGAGACGGTGGGGCGGCTGGTCAGCCAGTTGATGGCGATCTGCGGCACGCTCCTGCCGGTTTCCTCGGCCACGTCGTTCAGGGCGTCGATGACGCGGAAGAGGCGTTCGTCATCCACCGGCGGGCCGAAATCGGCGGTCTGGTGCAGCCGGCTGCCGGCCGGCAGTGCCTGGCCGCGCTGCAGCTTGCCGGTAAGCCGGCCCCAGCCGAGCGGGCTCCAGACCAGCGCGCCGACGCCCTGGTCGAGGCCGAGAGGCATCAGCTCCCACTCATAGTCGCGTCCGATCAGGGAATAATAGGCCTGGTTGGCGACATAACGCGTCCAGCCATGCCGGTCGGCGATGGCGAGCGACTTCATGATCTGCCAGCCCGAGAAGTTGGAGACGCCGAGATAACGCACCTTGCCGGCCCGCACGAGGCCGTCCAGCGTCGAGAGCACCTCCTCGATCGGCGTCCCCGCATCGAAGGCATGCAGCTGCAGGAGGTCGATATGGTCGGTGCCGAGACGGCGGAGCGCCGCCTCGACGGCGCGGATCAGGCGCTCGCGCGACGTGCCGTAGTCATTGGGCCCGTCGCCCATCGGCAGGGCGGTCTTGGTCGAGATCAGCACCTCGCTGCGGCGGCCCTTGATGGCGGCGCCGAGAACCTCTTCGGATGCGCCGTTCGAATAGACGTCCGCGGTGTCGAACAGGTTCACGCCGGCTTCCAGGCAGATGTCGAGAAGGCGGCGCGCCTCCTTCTCGTCCGTGGTGCCCCAGGCGCCGAACAGGGGTCCCGAGCCGCCGAACGTGCCGGCACCGAAGCTGAGGACCGGCACTTTCAGGCCGGATGCGCCGAGACGACGATAGTCCATGGTGATGTCCTTTCCAAAAGGCAGAGCGGATTCAGGCTGACTGGCCCGGAGCAAGGCGCGTTCTTGGCTGAACGCTTGTTTGCTCAAATCCTTTGTTTCGACGCGTCTTTGCGGTTCGAGGGGAACCCTTCAAATCGCAAAACGCTTTTGGGGTTCGGGCTGGCGGTCGAGCGCGGCGCTCCACAGCGTCAGCACCAGGGCGATGGCGACCAGGGCGGCGCCGACCAGAGGCGTCAGGCCGAGGCCGAGCGGTGAGGCCACCACCAGCCCGCCGACCCAGGCGCCCAGGGCGATGCCGAGGTTGAAGGCGGCGATGTTGAGGGCCGAGGCGACATCGACGGCGGCCGGGCGATGGACCTTGGCAAGCTGCACCACATAGAGCTGCAGGCCGGGCACGTTGGCGAAGGACAGGAAACCGAGGGCGGCCAGCGTCACCAGGGTCAGCACCGGCGAGGTGGCGGTGAAGGCAAAGGCAGCCAGCACGGCAGCCTGCAGGGCGAACAGGCCGATCAGCGCCTTGGCGGGATTGCGGTCGGCGATGCGGCCGCCCACGAGATTGCCCACGGCGATCGCCGCGCCATAGAGCACCAGGATCAGGCTGACGCTGCTGGCGGCAAATCCGGTGATCTTCTCCAGGATCGAGGCAAGATAGGTGAAGGCGACGAAGGTGCCGCCATAGCCGAGCGCCGTCATGGCGAAGACCAGCAGCAGGCGGCCACTGCCGAGAACCCGGATCTGGTCGATCAACCTGGCCGGCGGCGCCCTGCGCAGCGTGGCCGGCAGCAGCACGGCGATGGCAATGAAAGCGATCAGGCCGAGGCCTGCGACGCCCCAGAAGGTGGCGCGCCAGCCGAAGCTCTGGCCGATGAAGGTGCCGAGCGGCACGCCGGTGACGATCGCCACCGTCAGGCCCATGAACATCATGGCGATGGCCGAGGCGCGACGATCGGGCGCGACAAGATCGGCCGCGATGGTAGCGCCGACCGAAAAGAACACGCCATGGGCGAAGGCGGAGATCACGCGGGCGACCAGTAGCAATTCATAACTTGGGCTGAGTGCGGCCGCGCTGTTGCCGACGACGAAGAGTGCCATCAGGCCGAGCAGCAGGCCCTTGCGGCCGAGGCGTCCGGTGAGGGCGGTGAGGATGGGGGCGCCGAAAGTCACGCCAAGAGCGTAGACGCTGACGATCAGTCCGGCGAGCGGCAGGGTGATGCCGAGATCGGAAGCGACCGTCGGCAGCAGGCCGACGATCACGAACTCCGTGGTGCCGATCGCATAGGCCGCGATCGTGAGGGCAAGGAGGGCGAGGGGCATGAGAGTGGTCCCAACAAGGGTGAATGCGTGTTGGGGCGAATATGATCGCTACGCATTGCCATGATAATCGGGCATAATGAGTGAATAGCTTTGAATTGAATTCATAAGGGATAGTCATGGATAACCGGGCCGGGGAGATGGAGGTGTTCGTCACCGCGGCTGAGTTGCGCAGTTTCTCGGCAGCCGGACGCAAGTTGCATCTCTCGCCCTCGGCGGTGAGCAAGCTCGTCACTCGCATCGAGGACCGGCTCGGAGCCCGCCTGCTGGTGCGCACGACGCGAACCCTGCAGCTCACGCCGGAAGGGGAAACCTATCTTGGCCGCGCCCAGGCCATTCTCGCCGACATCGCCGAGACGGAGCGAATGATCTCGAGCGGTGGCGAGGTCGTGCCATCCGGGCGGCTACGCGTCAGCGCCTCGGTGGGATTCGGGGCGCGCTGCGTCGTGCCGGTGCTGCCCGATTTCCTGGCCCGCTATCCCAAGGTGGAGCTCGATCTCTCGCTCACCGACGACGTCATCGACCTCGTCGAGGAGAAGGCCGACATCGCCATCCGCTCGGGACCCCTGCGCGATTCGGCGCTGAAGGCGCGCAAGATCCTGGAGAGCAAGCGCGTGATCACCGCTTCGCCGGCCTATGTCGCGCGGCATGGCGTGCCCGCCACGCCCGAGGAACTCGAAGGACATAACTGCCTGCTGTTCAACTTCCGGCGTGGCCTCGACACCTGGCCCTTCCGTGATCCCGGTTCGATATCCGTGCGGCGCGTGCAGGTTGCCGGCAATCTCAAGGCCAATAATGGGCCGACCATGCGCAAGCTCTGCATGGATGGCCTCGGCCTGGTGCGCCTCGGCCGCTTTCATGTCCAGCCGGATATCGATGCCGGGCTGCTGGTGCCGGTGCTGGAGGACTACAACGCCCTTGACGTCGAGCTGATCCACGCCGTCTTCGTCGGCCACGACCATCTGGCGGCTCGTATCCGCGCCTTCGTGGATTTCCTGGCTGAAAGAATCGGAGGGCCGGGGCACTGAATCCCTGGGACCGCCGGCTTCCAGCCGGCTCTTGGAACCGCGCCATTTGCTGGTAACGAAGAGCCGGCTGGAAGCCGACGGTCCCAGGAAACGCAAACGCCGGCCCCGCGCTCGTCGGGGCCGGCGTCCTGACTTCCGGTCACGGATACCCTAGGCGACCTTGGTGGCCGCCGCCGGTTCGGTGCGCAGATAGGTCTCCAGGCTGTCGTCGAGCGCCTCGACCCATTTGGTGTGGTGCTTGGGCGCCATGGT
The DNA here is from genome assembly GCF_052045555.1 of Labrys sp. 22185. Lineage (NCBI taxonomy): Bacteria > Pseudomonadati > Pseudomonadota > Alphaproteobacteria > Hyphomicrobiales > Xanthobacteraceae > Labrys > Labrys sp. 22185. Next base: position 184,603 of record NZ_JBQEPH010000011.1, read on the forward strand.
GCCGGTCATCAGCGAGCGATAGCCATGGTCGCGGAAGCCCATGATGTCCTCCATCTTGTGGTGTTCCCACTCCATGAAGGTCTTGTTGGTGGCCTCGATGTCGAACTGCGGATAGTCGGTCTCGGCCAGCAGCTCCTTCACATAGTCGCCCTGGTACCAGATCATCTGCTCGGCATCCTCGAGGGTTTCCTCGCGGGCGCGCCATTTGTCGAAATTGGCCTTGAGTTCGGCTTCGGGCGGCAGCTTGATACGGCCCATCATCACGTCGCGGGCCCACCAGGCCTGCACGTCGAACATGTTGAAGGTGTAGAACTGGTCCTGCATGCCGATATAGAAGAGCTGCGGATTGCCGTCGAAGATCACACCCTTGTAGAGATGGTCCGCCCAGAGCCGGTTCGCGGTCTTCAGGCGCAGATCGTCCGGCAGGAACGGGAAGTGGTGCTGGTAGCCGGTGCACAGGATCAGCGCGTCGACCTCCTTGCTGGAGCCGTCGGCGAAATAGGCCGTGCGGTTCTCCAGGCGCTGCAGCAGCGGGCGCTCTTCGAAATTGGCCGGCCATTTGAAGCCCATCGGCTTGGAACGATAGCTGGTGGTCACCGACTTGGCGCCGTATTTCCAGCACTGCGAGCCGATGTCTTCGGCCGAATAGCTGCGCCCGACGATCAGGATGTCCTTGCCCTTGAATTCCAGGGCGTCACGGAAGTCGTGCGCATGCAGCACGCGGCCGTTGAAGCTCTTCACGCCCTCGAAATAGGGCACGTTCGGCGTGGAGAAGTGGCCGGAAGCCACCACGACATAGTCGAACTCCTCGTCATACATGCGGTCTTCGGTGCGCTCATGGGCGGTCACCGTAAACTTCTTGGTGGCCTCGTCGAAACGCACCATGCGTACCGGCGTGTTGAAGCGCACCCATTTGCGCACGTCCGCCTTCTCGACGCGGCCCTTGATGTAGTCCCACAGCACCGCGCGCGGCGGGTAGGACGGGATCGGCTTGCCGAAATGTTCCTCGAAAGAGTAGTCGGCGAATTCCAGGCATTCCTTGGGGCCGTTCGACCAAAGATAGCGGTACATGCTGCCATGCACCGGCTCGCCATGTTCGTCGAGGCCCGTGCGCCAGGTGTAGTTCCACAGCCCACCCCAGTCCGACTGCTTTTCGAAGCAGACGATTTCGGGAATGGCAGCACCCTTGCGGGCGGCCGATTGGAAGGCGCGGAGCTGCGCCAAGCCCGAGGGACCGGCGCCGATGACGGCTACTCTTGTCATATATTCTTCCCCTCTGCCGATATGGCGGTTGGTTTGAGCGTCTGGATTTCTGTACTTATTGGCGCTCCGCCAGCCTCCTCCGAAGCCGCCGTAGCACGACTTGGCCGCCGTTGGCCTGAGGGAACCTGCTCGCATGACGCCGGATGGGAGATGCCCGTCGACATGCAATCCAAGTCCCGCAGACTTCACTGCGGATAATATTTATTTCCTGACTATAATCTCACCTGCCGCCATGACAAGTCGGCTCTTCGTTTTTTTGATCCGGGCTCCCATCTATGGGAAGCCTGCAATGCGGACCTGCCAGCCCGCCATCGTGAACTTTGGTTCCCAAAGGTCAAGTCTCGTGGCGCGTTACCCACGGGCGGCGCACGCGTCGGCGTCGCCCATATAACCAGGCCAGTTTTCATAGAAGTGCTTGATCGAACATACCATATTTGCGATGGAGAACCCATGTCCGCTCCCGACTCCGACACGCCTCCCCATGCCGCGCCAGGCAAGACCTTGAGCGAAGTGGCCAAGCGCGCGCTCGCGGAGGCGGCCGAGCGCCGCAAAGCGGAGAAGCCGGCCGAGCGCCCGCGCGAGATCAATGGCCGCGACGGTCCCGAACCCGTGCGCTATGGCGACTGGGAAGTGAAGGGCATCGCTTCCGATTTTTGAAGCCGCCGCTGCCGGAACGATCGTATTTTTGCTGATCGCGGAATTGCCATAAGTATTGCTGGATTGTTTCCGGTCTATTTCTCCCGGTAAATTCGCCATCACGAATAGTTCACGCATCATATCTCGCTCGTGAATTGCGAGGAAGGACAGCGTGTCGTAGATTCAGATCATTACTTGTTCGTCCTCCTGTGGGTTTTTCAAGGAGAAGATCATGAAGATCTTTACGATTTCTACGATTGCAGCGTTTGGTATTGTCATTGCCGCTACGGCTGCCAATGCCCATGGCCGTCTCGTTACCGGGCCAGAACTCTATGGTGCACCCGCGATGGTTCAGCAGACAGGCGAGAATGATCGCCAAACCAGCGTGAACGATAGCACCGCCCAGCCCCGCAAGGTCCACGCCGTCCGGCACGGCACCCGTCTCTTGCGCAACAGCGAGGCCTACTGAGCCCGCTCGCGCCGGACGTTTCATCACCTAGGCGTAGAAAGACGTTCTTTTCCACTCAATCATAGTGAAGCGATATTGTGCGCCGCCCCGCTTGCCGGGGCGGTTTTTTGTTGGGGTGCCGGTCCCTGTTCCCTCGGCGATTTCGCCGGCGTCTCGGGGTTTGTTAAGCCCGTGGTAACCATGATCGGTGCCAAGATGATGGGTCGCTTCGTCATGTCTGGTTCCCTCATCGGGGGCCTGCACCTTCAAATTTCCTTGCATAGCCGCCGAATGGCCTCTTCCGGCGGGAGTCAAGGGGAGGGTAAAGTGAACTGATTCGGGGGACGGGTTCACGGTCATGCAGACCGGGAGGCCGTGCTTCCGCGCAAGGCCGGACGTCATTCGCAATGACAGCCGGTTCCCTTTGCGGGCAAGGCCGGTCTCCATTCGGTCCGCGGTGCCCGCAAATGTGCGAGGGCAGGGCACGTCGGTGCCTGCGCCCTTGGCAGACGGGGTCGCAGCAGCCTGGTGGTTTCCGCCCGAAGGACGGGCGAGGCCGCCGCGGTCCTGCCAACGTCGCGTTGCGTTTCAGGGTGAGCGGAACGTCATTCGCCGGCGCCTGTCCGGTACCGAAGGGATTCGTCGAAGCAAGATGCGACAGGACAGACGGCAAGGCAGGCACGAAGGAACGGGATTGTCGGGGTGGTCCCGGTTCTCGGCCTTCCTACGCGCCGGCATTTTCCTGACGATCATGCTGCCGGTGTCCGCGGCCCTGGCTGCCGATACCGTGCCGGCGGCATCGGGCCTGTTCGGCAATCTTTCCAGCGCCGATCGTCGCATCCTTGCCATGCTGGCCCTGTTCGCCGGCCTGCTGATCCTGGCGACGGGCCTGGCCGTGTTCTATCTGCGTGCCCGCAATGCCTGGCTCAAGCGCGACCGCGCCGCCAAGGCCGAAGCGCAGGCGCTGGCCGCTCGTGCCGAACGCGCCGAGGCCCTGCTGATGTCCGAGCCGCAGTTGATCGCGGTCTGGTCGGGCACCGAGGATCTGCCGCTGCTTTCGGGCGAACTGCCGGGGGTCACCATCTCATCCTCCCGTCGCGGCCTGATCGGCACGGGGTGGCTCGATTATCACGATACCCGCACGCTGGAAGAGCAGATCGCGGCGCTGCGCGGGCGCGGCGAGAGCTTCCACATGGTGGCGCGCTCGCGCCATGGCGGCTATATCGAGGCGGATGGCCGCGCCATCGGCGGGCGCGCCGTGCTCCGATTGCGCGACGTCACCGGCGACCGCCTAGAACTCGCCCGCCTCGCCGACCGGCACCGCCGCGCCAGCGAGGAGATCGAGGCGATCCGCTCCCTGCTCGACGAGGCGCCGGTGCCGCTCTGGCTGCGCAATGCCAATGACAAGCTGGTCTGGGTCAACAAGGCCTATGCCAGGGCGGTCGACGCCCAGGACGAGAACGACGTGCTGAGCGGCGACATCGAACTGCTCGACCGGCCGGCCCGCGAGGAGGCCAACGCTGCGCGTCACGACGGCAAGCCCTTCCTCAAGCGCGTGCCGGCGGTGGTCGGCGGCGCCAGGCGCACGCTCGACGTCATCGATATCCCTTCTTCGCGCGGTTCGGCCGGCATGGCGATCGACGTGTCGGAGGTCGAGACGATGCGGGCCGATATCGGCCGCCAGATCGAAGCGCATGTGCGCACGCTCGACCAGCTCGCCACCGCCGTGGCGATCTTCGACGCCGACCAGCATCTCACCTTCTACAACGCGTCCTTTGCCGCTCTCTGGCAGCTCGATGCCGCCTTCCTCGACGGCAGGCCGACCGACAGCGAGATCCTCGACCGCCTGCGTGCCCAGCGCCGCCTGCCCGAACAGGCCGATTTCAGGGCCTGGAAATCGAAGCTGCACGAGGCCTATCGCGCCTTCGAGCCTGCCGAACACTGGTGGCACCTGCCCGACGGTCGCACCTCGCGCGTGGTCACCACGCCCAACCCGGCCGGCGGCGTCACCTATCTGTTCGAGGACGTCACCGAGCGCATCGACCTGGAGGCCCGCTACAAAGCCCTCTCGCGCGTCCAGGGCGAAACGCTGGAGAATCTGAAGGAAGGCGTCGCCGCCTTCGGCTCCGACGGCCGCCTGCGCCTGTCCAATCCGGCGTTCGCCGCGATCTGGCGATTGCCCCAGGAGATGCTGGAGCAGCGTCCCCATATCGACGACGTGGTATCGCGCTGCTCGGTGCTGTTCCGCGACGAGGCGGTGTGGCAGGCGCTCAAGGGCGTGATCACCTCCTTCGGCGATGCCCGCCATTCCACCGACCAGCGCATGATGCGGGTCGATGGCACGGTCATCGACGTCGCCACCGTGCCGCTGCCGGATGGCGGCACGCTGGCCACCTTCACCGACGTCACCGATTCGGTGAATTTCGAGAACGCCCTGGTCGAGAAGAACGAGGCGCTGGAGGAAGCCGCCCGCCTCAAGAACGACTTCGTCCACCACGTTTCCTACGAACTGCGCTCGCCGCTGACCAATATCATCGGCTTCGTGCAACTGATGGCCGATGGCGCCGCCGGGCCGCTGAACGAGAAGCAGCGCCAATATGCCGGCTACATCAAGACCTCGTCCGATGCGCTCTACGCCATCATCAACAACATCCTGGACCTCGCGACCATCGATGCCGGCGCCATGACGCTCGACCTCGGCAAGGTCGATATCCGCGAAGCCATGCAGGGCGTGGCCGAGGCGGTGCAGCCGCGCCTGGCCGAGACCGGCGTCCGGCTGGAGATGAAGGCGAGCCAGGCGATCGGCAATTTCGAGGCCGACGGCCAGCGCGTACGCCAGGTGCTGTTCAACCTGCTCTCCAATGCCATCGGCTTCTCGCAGGCCGGCGGCACCGTGACGCTCTCGGCTCTGCGCAAGGGCCAGGAGATCGTCTTCCGGGTCGAGGACCGCGGCCGTGGCATTTCCCAGGCGGTAATCGACCGCGTCTTCGACCGTTTCGAATCGCATGGCGGCTCGAGCGGCCATCGCGGCGTCGGCCTCGGCCTGTCCATCGTGCGCTCCTTCGTGGAGCTGCATGGCGGCACGGTCGAGCTGGTCTCCGAGGAAGGCCGCGGTACCATCGTCACTTGCCGCTTCCCGGTCGACGCCTCCGTCCACAGGGAGGCAGCCGAATGAGGATATCAGATCATCCCGTGCGCATTGCCGCGCGTAACGCGGCAATGCGCACGGGATCGCAAGACAAACGAGCCTCACTTACAGAGCGGTCCCGTGTCTGCATGGCGTCACTTCGTGCCGCAATGCGCGCGGGATGACATTAAAGGCCCAGCCCATTGACCGATCTCCTGACCCACCAATGGACAGTCGACCTGCCGAGCGAAGCGGCGACCGAGCTGCTGGCCCGTGACCTGGCGGCGACGCTTCGGGCCGGCGATCTCATTACCCTCTCGGGCGATCTCGGTGCCGGCAAGACTGCCTTTGCCCGCGCCCTGATCCGCGAGATCGCCGAGGATCCGGAGCTGGAAGTCTCCAGCCCCACCTTCACGCTGATCCAGCTCTACGACACGCCCTCCTTTCCGATCGTGCATGCCGATCTCTATCGCATCGGCCATGCCAGCGAGCTGGACGAACTGGGCTGGGACGAGGCGCCCGACGGCGCGCTGGTGCTGGTGGAATGGCCCGAGAAGGCCGGCGAGACGCTTCCCGCCGACCGGCTCGACCTCCGTTTCGTGCATGCCGGCCGCAGCGAGACCGCCCGGCGCGCGACGCTGACGGGCACGGGAGACTGGTCCGCCCGGCTGCGCCGCTTTTCCCAGACCGGCGATTTCCTGCGCCATGCCGGCTGGCAGGATGCGGCACGCGAACATGTCCAGGGCGACGCCTCGACCCGTTCCTATGCCCGGCTGAGGCGCGGACAGAGCACGGTGATCCTGATGAACTCGCCGGCCCGGACCGACCGCACGCCGGTACGTTATGGCAAGACCTACAGCCAGATCGCCCATATCTCCCAGGATGTGAAGCCCTTCGTGGCCATGGCCAGGGGCTTGGCGGAACGCGGCTTCTCGGCCCCGCAGATCCTCAAGGAGGATCTGCTGCACGGCCTGCTCCTGCTGGAGGATTTCGGCACGGACTTCATCGCCGAGGACGGCAAGCCGGTGGCCGAGCGCTATGGCGTCGCCATCGACCTGCTCGCCCACCTGCATGGCATGGAGCTGCCGGATACGCTGCCTGTCGCTTCCGCCATCAACCACAAGATCCCGCCCTTCGATCACGGCGCCCTCGATATCGAGGTCGAGCTGCTGATCGAATGGTACATGCCGATGATCGGCGCACCGCAGTTGTCGCAGCGCAATCGCGACCATTTCACGGCGCTCTGGCGCTCGGCGCTCGCCCCCGTCGTCAAGGGCGAGCAGAGCTGGCTGCTGCGTGACGTTCATTCGCCGAACCTGATGTGGCTGCCCCAGCGCGAGGGCATCAAGCGTATCGGCCTGCTCGACTTCCAGGATGCGATGATCGGCCCGCCCGCCTATGACGTGGCCTCGCTCTGCCTCGATGCGCGGGTGGACGTGGACCAGGAGCTCGAGCTCCAGCTCCTGACGCGTTATGTCAAGGCGCGCCGCGGGGCCGACGCCGCCTTCGATCCGGCCGGCTTCGCGCGCGCCTATGCGGTGATGGCGGCCCAGCGCAACACCAAGCTTCTCGGCCTGTTCGCCCGCCTCGACAAGCGCGACGGCAAGCCCGCCTATCTCAGGCACATTCCACGCATCCGCGCCTATCTCGACCGCGCTTTGGCCCATCCCACCTTGGCCGATCTCAGGGAATGGTTCGAGACCTTCGTCTTCGCGATAGAAGCCAGAGTATCATGACCCGCCCCTTTTCGACCGCCATGCTGCTGGCCGCCGGACTCGGCAAGCGCATGCGTCCGCTGACCGACGTCAGGCCCAAGCCGTTGATCGAGATCGCCGGCAAGCCGTTGATCGATCACGTGCTCGACCGTCTCGCGGCATCGGGCGTGGAAAAGGCGGTGGTGAACGTGCACTATCTCGCCGAGCAGATGGAAGCTCATCTTTCCGGCCGGCGGCGTCCGAAGATCCTGATCTCCGACGAACGCGCGGGCCTGCTCGATTCCGGCGGCGGCGTGCGCAAGGCCCTGCCCTTGCTCGGCAAGGCGCCCTTCATCGTCTGCAATTGCGACAGCTTCTGGATCGAGGGGCCGCAGAACAATCTCGAGGCCCTCGAGGCGGCCTGGGATCCCGAACGCATGGACATCCTGATGCTGGTGGCGGCGACGGCGACCAGTATCGGCTTCGACGGGCGGGGCGACTATCATCTCGACAGCGCTGGGCTGCTCTCCCGCCGGCGCGAGAACGAAACCGCGCCCTTCGCCTATGCGGGGGTGCTGCTGATCAAGCCGGACCTGTTCGAGGGCACGCGCGAGATCTTCTCGCTGAACCGCTTGTTCGATGCGGCCGAGACCAAGGGGCGGCTGTTCGGCCGGCGCCTCGACGGCATCTGGCTTCATGTCGGCACGCCCGAAGCGGTGGGAGAGGCCGAAGCCAAGATCGCGCAATCGGCGGTGGACTAATTTCATCGCACCGCCGATGGGAGGCTGGCGGTCCCGGAAAGCTTCCCACTCCGGCCGCGACCCGCTATAAAGGCCTCCCGCTGGAGCCTCTTCATGCTCGATCCCACCGCCCTCGCCGTCTATGCCGGCGCGCTGTTCGTGGCCGCGGCCCTGCCGGGGCCGGGCGTCGCGGCGCTGGTGGCGCGCGTGCTCGGCAAGGGTGCGCGCGAGAGCCTGGGCTTTGCCGTCGGCATCGCCCTGGGCGACCTGGTCTGGCTCGGCTTCGCCGCGGCGGGCCTGGCCGTGCTGGCGCAGAGCTTTTCGGGCGTCTTCCTGGCGATCAAATATGCAGGCGTCGCCTATCTGCTCTATCTGGCCTGGAAATTATGGACGACGGCGAACCTCGTCCAGGCCGTCGACCGCGACACAAGCCGTGAGAACGGCTGGCGCAGCTTTCTCGGCGGCCTCTCGATCACCCTCGGTAACCCCAAGGTGATGGTGTTCTACACCGCGCTCCTGCCCAACCTGATTGATCTCGGCCACCTTTCGCCGGCCAGCTTCGTCGAGCTTGCCATCGTCACCGAAGCGGTGCTCGCCGCCGTGTTCGCCTTCTACATCGTGCTGGCCGGCCGGGCCCGCTCGCTGCTATCAAGCCCCCGCGCCATGCGGCTTCTGGCCAGGAGTTGCGGCACCGTGATCGCCGGCACGGCCGTGACGATCGCAACGCGATGAAAGATCGCCGTCATCCACCGATAAATATCTGATAAATCACAAAAATGTGCCGTTTTGGCATGAAATTCGGCACGGGAATCCCTATATTCCTTTCCGAATCAAGGAATGAGTTGCTCAATGGCTGAACCCGCTTTGTCCGAAACGCCCGAAAACGAATATGGCGCCGACAGCATCAAGGTGCTCAAGGGCCTGGATGCCGTGCGCAAGCGCCCCGGCATGTATATCGGCGACACGGATGACGGCTCCGGCCTGCACCACATGGTCTATGAAGTCGTCGACAACGCCATCGACGAGGCGCTGGCCGGTCATGCCGACATCGTCACGGTGACGCTGAACCCGGATGGCTCGGTCACCGTCACCGACAATGGCCGCGGCATCCCCACCGCCATTCATGCCGAGGAAGGCGTGTCGGCGGCCGAAGTGATCATGACGCAGCTCCACGCCGGCGGAAAGTTCGACCAGAACTCCTACAAGGTCTCGGGCGGCCTGCATGGCGTCGGCGTCTCCGTGGTCAACGCGCTCTCCTCCAAGCTCACGCTGCGCATCTGGCGCGACGGCGGCGAGCACGTCATGAGCTTCAGCCATGGCGATGCCGATGCACCGCTCAAGATGGTGGGCCCGGCCGGCGACAAGCGCGGTACCGAGGTGACCTTCCTGCCTTCGACGCAGACCTTCACCAAGGTCGAGTTCGACTATGCCACGCTGGAGCGGCGCCTGCGCGAGCTCGCCTTCCTCAATTCCGGCGTGCGCATCGTGCTGACCGATCGCCGCCACGGCGGCGAGAAGAGCGAGGAGCTGATGTATGAAGGCGGCCTCGACGCCTTCGTGCGCTATCTCGACCGCTCCAAGACCGCCCTGGTGCCTGCGCCGATCTATGTGAAGGTGGAGCGCGACGGCATCGGCGTGGAAGCGGCGATGTGGTGGAACGACAGCTATCACGAGACGGTGCTGTGTTTCACCAACAACATCCCCCAGCGCGACGGCGGCACCCATCTGGCCGGCCTGCGCGCCGCGCTCACCCGCCAGGTTACTTCCTACGCTCAGTCCTCCGGCATCTCCAAGAAGGAGAAGGTGGAAATGACGGGCGACGATTGCCGCGAGGGCCTGACCTGCGTGCTGTCGGTCAAGGTGCCGGACCCGAAATTCTCGTCGCAGACCAAGGACAAGCTGGTCTCCTCCGAGGTGCGTCCGGTGGTCGAAAGCGCCATGAACGAGGCGCTGTCGACCTGGTTCGAGGAGCATCCCGCCGAGGCCAAGACCATCGTCGGCAAGGTGGCCGAGGCTGCCGCCGCCCGTGAGGCCGCGCGCCGCGCCCGCGAGCTCACCCGCCGCAAGGGCGTGCTCGACGTTGCCTCCCTGCCCGGCAAGCTCGCCGATTGCCAGGAGCGCGATCCGGCCAAGGCCGAACTCTTCATCGTCGAGGGTGACTCGGCCGGCGGCTCCGCCAAGCAGGGCCGCGCCCGCGAATATCAGGCCGTACTGCCGTTGCGCGGCAAGATCCTCAATGTCGAGCGGGCCCGCTTCGACAAGATGCTGTCGTCGGAGCAGATCGGCACGCTGATCACCGCCCTCGGCACCGGTATCGGCTCGGAGGAGTTCAATCCCGACAAGCTGCGCTACCACAAGATCATCATCATGACGGACGCCGACGTCGACGGCAGCCATATCCGCACGCTGTTGTTGACATTCTTCTTCCGCCAGATGCGCGAGATCATCGATCGCGGCCATGTCTATATCGCACAGCCGCCGCTCTATAAGGTCTCCCGTGGCAAGTCCGAGCAATATCTCAAGGACGAGCGTGCACTCGAGGACTATCTGATCGACACCGGCGTCGAAGGCTCGGTGCTGCGGCTCGGCAGCGGCGAGGAGCGGGCCGGCCAGGACCTGCGCAGCGTCATCACCGATGCGCGTACCATCCGTACCCTGCTCGGTCAGCTCCACAGTCGCTATGACCGCACTGTGGTGGAGCAGGCGGCCATCGCCGGCGCACTGAACATCGGCGTGGTCGCCGACCCAGCGCTGGCCCAGCAGGCAGCCGAGGAAACCGCCCGCCGTCTCGACGCTATCGCCGAGGAGTTCGAGCGTGGCTGGACCGGCCATGTCGACAAGGGTGGCTATGTCTTCGAACGCATGGTGCGCGGCGTCAAGGAAGCCCATACGCTCGATGCCCAGTTGCTCGCCACCGTCGATGCCCGCCTGCTCGATGATCGTTCCCGGGCGCTACGCGAGGTCTATGGCAAGCCGGCCATCCTTACCCGCCGCGGCGAGGAGATCGAGATCCATGGCCCCGTGGCCCTGTTCGAGACGCTGACCAACGCTGCCCGCAAGGGCCTGTCGCTGCAGCGCTACAAGGGCCTGGGCGAGATGAACCCCGACCAGCTCTGGGAAACGACGCTCGACCGCAATGTCCGCTCCTTGCTCAAGGTGCAGGTCAAGGAAGTGGTCGAGGCCGAGGACATCTTCACCAAGCTGATGGGTGACATCGTCGAGCCGCGCCGCGAATTCATTCAGGACAACGCGCTGACGGCCCAGGTCGACGCCTGAGCTCCCAGCCGGCATAATTCATCGGAGAAATCGGTCCCGCTGCACGAGGACGCGGGACCGCGCCTCGGGCCTGCAAGCCCTGGCGGTCGCCACGGGGGCGGCTGGCTATGGCAACATTTCGAGGTCGGTCGGCCCTGGCTGCGTTCCCGCCGCCGTCAGCATCGCGTGGATCTGGCCGCGGTGATGGGTCTGGTGATTGAAGAGCTGAACGACGCACAGGGCCTTGGGCTTCTCGATCCGGTTTGAATCTGCGCCGGGACGCCAGCCGACCATGCCATCGAGATCCGCGTCGAGCAGCCTGGCTGCCCATTCTTCGATCTCTTCGTTTCGCCGCGAACGAAGCCTCTTGAAGTCATCCCAATCCGACGGGCTCGTGAGAGAGTGCCTGATGTGGTCCTCCGGGCGCTCATTCCCTTTCAAGCGCTGCAGGATCAGGGCATCGGCCCAATAGAGATGGTTCAGCGTCGCCGCAATCGACTGGAAGAAGGCCCCCCGATCCTTCCAGCGATCCGCAGGCGTGAGTTCATCGGCAGCAGCGACCAGGGAAGCGTTCTGCCAGGTGTTGTAGCGGGCCATGAGGCGGCAATAGGCGGCGGAGATCATCGTCTCGGGCTCCAAGGATTGAGGGCGACCGGTTGCGGGTCGATATAGCGTTTTGTGATTTCCTGGAATCACCAAGAATCGCAAAGACGCGTCAAAACAATGAGTTAGAGAAAAGCAGCGGTTACATGTAAACGCGCTTTGCTCCAGACGGCACGAGCAGGAACCGCCGGCATGGGAACGGACCGTTGATCCGGGCAAGCCAGGCGAATGCGGGGATGGCCGGGGGAGAGGGAGGGAAGGGGCGGTTTGCTCTGAAGCCGCCAAAGTCGCGCCTAGTCATCCGGCGTTCGATAGGCCTGAGGCCTCATGGACTGGTTTGACCTGTCCTTGGCTGAGTCTATGGGCTCAGTCATCGAAACGGATCCGGTTCCCCATGATCCGTTGCCACCTATAATAGCAGAACTCAGGGGCGAGTTGAACCCTGGAATCACCGCCCGGAATCGCGGGCTGGAATCGCCTGGTACCTTCCCGGGCGAGGCGGCCGGCGGGTGTGACATGACGGGCCGGCCGTGCCATAAGCGATTTTCCTATGCCTCGACACGGTTTCGCCATGCCAGATATTGCCGCCCTGCAAGATGCCTTCATCCCGGAACTGCCGAATTACTATCGTGGCAAGGTCAGGGAGAACTATGATCTTGCCGATGGGCGCCGCATCATCATCGCCACGGACCGCCTGAGCGCCTTCGACCGGGCGATCGCCAGCATCCCCGGCAAGGGGCAGGTGCTGACGCAGACCGCCCGCTACTGGTTCGAGCATACCGGCGATATCTGCCCGAACCATGTGCTCGACTATCCCGATCCCAATGTCGTGGTCGGGCAGAGATTGACCATCCTGCCGGTTGAGATCGTGGTGCGCGGCTATCTTGCCGGCACGACGGGGACTTCCATCCTCACGCTCTACAAGCAGGGCCAGCGCGAAATGTATGGCGCGCGTTTTCCCGACGGACTGCGCGACAACCAGGCCTTGCCGCAGGCGATCATCACACCCACGAGCAAGGCTTTCGACGGGGGGCATGACGAGCCGCTTTCCGCCAATGAAATCATCGCCAAGGGCCTGCTCAGCCCGCGGCAATGGGAGGAAGTCTCCGGTTATGCCCTGGCGCTGTTTGCCCGCGGGCAGGCCCTGGCGCAGGAGAAGGGTCTGATCCTGGCCGACACGAAGTATGAGTTCGGCACCGACGGCGAGGGGCGCATCATCCTGGCGGATGAAATTCATACGCCCGATTCCAGCCGATACTGGTTTGGCGCCAGCTATCCCGCCCGCTTCGCCGCCGGCGAGAAGCCCGAAAGCTTCGACAAGGATTTCGTGCGCAACTGGGTTGCCGCGCGCTGCGATCCCTATAAGGAAGCGATTCCCGCCATCCCCGCCGACCTGATCGCCGAAACCTCGAAGGTCTATATTCAGGCCTATGAGACGATAACCGGGCAAGCCTTCGAAATCCCACCCGGGGCAGAGAATCCGCTGGAGCGCATCCGCCGCAATCTCGCCCGTTACTTCTAGATCATCGTACCGGAAGACCGGCGCCGGTTCTTGGCGAATGTGACGTGATCTCAAAGGCCTGCTTCATCGGATCCGGTGAAGCGGGAAGCGGGGCCTGCTGGCATCTTCCCAACCCGTCAGGGCCGGTGCTTCCGTGCGAGGTGAAGGCATTACTATCGCCTATGTTGCGGAGCCGGGGCAGCACTACTTGTTGGCAGGATACGGGATGGAACGAAGATCTCCTTCCCTGGAGCAAACGTCCTGCAGGTACGCCTACGTTGCACGCCCGTGAGCTTGAGGAAATTTTCGTGCGCCCTTCCTCAAGAAAACAAGAAACCTTCGACGTGTATTGAATATTGTTTCCGATGATTTGAATTTACTGTTTATATGAACAGGAAAAATGACAATTCGATATAAGCTTGTTATTTTACAGATAGCGGGACATGTTGCAATTGCCGGGCTCATGTGCAAATGTTCCTCTGCGTCATGATGAAATTGCGGTGCGGACGAAATGCCGGGCTGCAGTGAGGCCGGCTGATGAGGCGGGTGCAGCCGGCGGCGATCAGGTGTCGCGCCGGGGCCATTACATAGTTCTGCGGCCGTTGCCGGCAGGGCGGATGCTTCTTGAGCCTCGGAAGGCACCTCGCATCGTAAAGACGCGTGGAAACAAAGAGTTGGAACAAATAGGCGTCCAGGCGCAAGCGCGTATTGTTCTGGACAGGACGAGGTCAGGATGCAGCGTCATTCCATGTTCCCCGGCAATCAGGCTGCCAAACCGCATTTCCTGCTGCTCGATGGTTTGCGCGGCTTTGCTGCATTCTGCGTGATGCTGATCCATCTCGGCAGCTGGCTGGCCGTGCCGTGGGTCGCGAGAAACAGCTATCTGGCGGTCGACCTGTTCTTCTGCCTCAGCGGTTATGTGCTGTCCTACGCCTATATGGGCCAGGCCCGTACGATGGACAGTTTCGAATTTCTGCGCGTCCGCCTGCTGCGCCTGTTGCCGCTGACGGTGCTCGCCCTTGCCATCAGCGCCAGCTATCTGGTCGCTCGCGGCGCTTTCGAGCACGCACCGGTGCCCTATGCCGAATTGCTGAATGCGCTGATGCTCTCCACCTTCAGCCTGCCGAATTTCAGCGCTCCCGCCGAGATCGGGGGTCCCAGCTTCTTCCCGCTGAACGCGCCGCAATACACCATCCTGCTGGAGCTCACCGCGAATCTGGTGTGGTGGCGCCTGCGACACACCAATCTGGAGAAGGTGGCGGCCGCCCTCGCCTTGGCCTGCCTGTGCATCCTGATGGTCACCGGTCTGGGCGGGGATACCCCCAATACGTTCCTCTCCGGTTTTCCGCGTGTCGGCGCCTCGTTCTTCATCGGCGTCGTGCTCTACCAGATGCGAGACAGGTTGCCGGCGTGGCGGGGATGGACCGTGACATTCTGGCTGCTGGCCGGCGCGATGGCCGTCCTGTTCTTCTGGCCGACGGAACTGCCGCGGGTCGTGCAGCTCACCTGGGTGGCGCTGCTTTCGCCCGCCCTGGTCGCCGTGGGCGCCAGGGTCCAATGCTCGGGTGGGCTTGCCTCATTCTGTTCGGCGGCAGGCACTGTATCCTACCCGCTCTATTGTCTGCATTTCCCAATCTTCTGCTGGGTCAACGGCCTGTATCGTTCCTTCTTCGGGGCGCAGAATTTCTATGTCGAGGCTCCCATCGTTGCGGTCGTCGCGATCATCGCCAGCTTGCTGGCGCATTACTGCTACGATGTTCCCATTCGTCGCTATCTCAGTACCCGGGCAAGGCGCGCGCATGCCTGATGCTTCGCTCGCTAACGCTTTGTTTCGAAAGGTTTTTGTAATTTCACGTGACGGCATCGAACCGCAACACATCGAGGCGACGGCAGCGCGGGCAAACGATGGCTTGATCTCTCGGGCATGAGCTGTCAGTATCCGCGCCGGGCAACCATGGCAGGCGGGGCA
Source organism: Labrys sp. 22185 (assembly GCF_052045555.1). Classification (NCBI taxonomy): domain Bacteria; kingdom Pseudomonadati; phylum Pseudomonadota; class Alphaproteobacteria; order Hyphomicrobiales; family Xanthobacteraceae; genus Labrys; species Labrys sp. 22185. Next base: position 199,839 of record NZ_JBQEPH010000011.1, read on the forward strand.
TAATCCTGCTGCCGGTCAAAAAGCCTGATTCGCTCCTGATCCAACCAAGACTGATCAAAGGCAATACCTAAGGAAAGGGCTGTTCTCCCGAGGCCTTTTCCGGCGTTTGATCGATATTGCAAAGCTGAAACAGTAACTTAAGTAGTCCCTCGCGCAGTTGTGTGCTCGCAATGCACATGTCGCGCAGGCCGATACTTGGCAAATCGTTAATTGGAAGGCATGTTGTGCCGCCTTCACCATCCAGGACGGGAGACAAATAGCAAATCCATTTCCCCGGTTCTCAACAAGGAGGATTTACATGTCCCATACCGGAAGCGATCATACCCTTGCCCAGACCTGCACGTCCTCGGTGCCCGTCGGTACGGACCTCTTCAGGCAGGCCCGCGAGGCCAAGGGATACAGCAGGGAGGACCTCGCGGTCACCTGCGGTCTCACGGTCGATGAGATAGAAGACCTCGAACTGGGCAACAATGCCAGCCCCGCCCATCTGCGTCGCGTTGCGGCCGCACTCGGCCTGCCCAGCGAATAACCGGCTGAGCCTCCCTTCCGAACCGCCTCACGAGCCTGACGTCCCAAGGAAGCATAGGCTTTTCGTGGCGGTTCAACATAGCGAGCCGGGCCGAGAACCGAAAACTGGTGTCGCTACAGTTCATTCAATCGTCTCATGACCAAAGATTTCAGGCTGGCGTTTTCCGGGGGGTAAACCCAGCCGATCCGAGATCGGTCTGAAGCACCGTCTCACGGAAAATCTGCAAAAAACAAAATTGCGTCCCCGCTTCCATCCGGATGCGGGGACAGCGCGCATGAACCGGCCTGCCCTCGCGTGAAGAAGTGGGGGCAGCCGGGTTCGTGATCTTGCCATTGGCAGCACTTCGGGCCATGGAGCTTGTGATCCTTTCGATCCGCTTCTGGAGACCGGCGATGCCCCTCACCCTACCCCGTGTCATCGGGCATCGCGGCGCTGCCGCGCATGCGCCTGAGAACACGCTCGAATCGATCCGCTGCGCCGCAGCCTTCGGCGTTGCCATGGTCGAGATCGACGTGCAGCTCAGCAGGGACGAGGTGCCCGTCGTCATTCATGACGATACGCTGGAACGCACCACCACCGGTCGTGGCCCGGTCATCGATCTTACCTGGCGGGAACTCCAGGCCCTCGACGCCGGTGCCCCCTTCGGCCGCCCTTTCACCGGTGAGCGCATTCCCGACCTGACTTCGGTGCTTGCGCTGTGCAAGGAGCTGCAGCTTGGCCTCAATGTCGAGATCAAGCCCTCGCCCGGCACCGATGTCCGGACTGCGGAGGTCGCCTTGAAGACGATCGATGCCTTTGGACCGATCGGGGCGCCGCTGGTTCTCTCGTCCTTCTCGGTCGAAAGCCTGGAAGCGGCCCGGGATCTCGCCCCGCATCTGCCGCGCGGCTATCTGATCTGGGAGCGGCCGGCCGATTGGGCCGATATCGCCGACAGGGTGGCCGCCGCCTCCATCAATTTCGACCATGAGCAAGAGACGTCCGAGAGCATCGCCGCCTACAAGGCGACGGGGCGCCCGCTGCTGTCCTATACGGTCAACACCGCCGAGCGGGCGCGGGAGCTGTTCGCTTTGGGCGTTGCCGGTGTGTTCACCGATTTCCCGGGCCGAATCCTGCGGGTGGCCTGAAGCGTCAGGCCGGCGGCACAATCCTGCCCTTGCCTTCGAGCCAGGCGCGGATGAGCTGGCGGTAGCGCGCGCCGTCGAAACTTGGAAAATGCCCGCCATGCACGATGCGGACGGGCAGGCGCAGCAGCCGCTCCATCGAGGCGACATAGTCCTGCGCATTGGCGTGGTAGGTGTCCTCGATCAGCGGGCCGTCATAGAGGATGTCGCCGGAGAACAGCGTGGCCGTGCGCGCCTCCCATAGCGCGATGCCGCCCGGTGAATGGCCCGGCGTGTGGATGACCTCGAAGACGCGGTCGCCGAGATCGATGACGTCGCCGTCTTGCAGAATTCGGGTGGCCGGCGCCCGCTTCACGGCATAGCAGGCCGAGCAATAGGGCTCCGGCGGCAGGGCGTCGAAGATCTCGTCGGTGACATAGGGATCGGCCAGGGTGTTCTGCCGGGTCGGGTTGGCGAGGAGATCGGCCTCGGCGGCATGCACCGCGCGGCATTCGAACTCGTGATGGCAGCCGATATGGTCGAAATGGGTGTGGCTGGCCACCGCGATCAGGTCGCGCTCGGTGACCACAGGCACCCACTCGCGCAGGGAGACCACGCCCATGCCGCTATCGACCAGCATGTCGCGATCGCGCCCACGGACATGCCAGATGTTGCAGCGATAGAATTCCTGGATATAGGGCTCGCCGATGGCCGTGACGTCGTCGGCGAGGCGACGCACTTCATACCATTTGTCGGCGCTGATCCGCTGCATCGGGCGTTTTCTCTTCTGGGTCATCCTCAGCTACTATTCGCCTAGGCGAATAGTAGCGGGGACGCGCTGCGGCGCGAAGTGCCGCCGCGCAGATCCGGGACCGCAAGACGATAGAGCATAACCTTCTCGCGGTCCCGCGTCTGCGGCGCAGCATTGCATGCTGCACCGCGCGCGGGATGACAAGGTGCTACAAGATCACCACATCATCTGGTTTGACCGCAAGCGCCAGAGACTGCCCTTCGGCGAGGCTTGCCGATTGCGGCAGATGCGCCACCAGGGCCGGGCCGGCGGCAGGCTGGAGGTGGCAGCGGTAATGCGTGCCGAAGAAGGCCCCGCCCGTGACCCTGGCCTCGCCCAGCGAGACCGTCGGGCCCTGTTCGCCCGCCACCGGGCGGAAATGCTCGGGCCGGATGCACAGTGTCACCGCTTCCTTCTTGCGGGGCTCGCCCGCGGTGAAGCCGGCGCAGGGCAGCACGATACTGCCGAGGGCGGTGTCGATGCTGATATGATCGCCTGAGAGATCGGTGACCTCGCCGGGAATGAAATTGGCCTCGCCCATGAAGCCGGCCGAGAACAGCGAGCGCGGCCGCATATAGACCTGGGACGGCGGGCCGACATCCTCGATATGGCCGGCATTCATCACCACGATGCGGTCGGCGATCGCCATCGCCTCCTCCTGGTCGTGGGTGACATGCACGAAGGTGGTGCCCACCCGCTTCTGGATCGCCTTCAATTCGTCCTGCATCTGGCGCCGCAGCTTGAGGTCGAGCGCCCCGAGCGGCTCGTCGAGCAGCAGCACGTCGGGGTCGACGGCCAAGGCGCGGGCGAGGGCGACGCGCTGGCGCTGGCCGCCCGACAATTCATGCGGCTTCTTGGCGGCGGCCTTGTCGAGGCCGACCAGGCCGAGATAGCCGAGCGCCTTCTCGTCGCGCTCCGCCCGGCCCATGCCGCGCATGCGCAGCCCGAAGCCGACATTGGCGATCAAGCGCATATGCGGGAAGAGCGCATAGTCCTGGAACATGGTGGTGGTCGGCCGCCGCGCCGGTGGCACATCCGTCATGTCCTTGCCGCCGATCAGCACCTGCCCCGAACTTGGCGTCAAGAAGCCGCCCAGGATCGAGAGCAGCGTGGTCTTGCCGCAGCCGGAGGGGCCGAGCAGCACGATGAACTCGCCGGCCGCGATCTCGAGGCTGACATCGTCGAGGGCGGTGAAGGCGCCGAAGGTCTTGCTGGCGTTGCGGACGGAAACCGAGGCGGTCATGATTTCGGGTCTTTCATGATTTCTTGGCCCTTCCGAAGACGGCGAGTTCGACGACGACCAGCACCAGGATGGAGATGAGGAAGACCAGCGAGCCGATGGCGTTGGTCTTGGGATTGAGGCCCGAGCGCAGCAGGTTCCAGATCTCGACGGGCAAAGTGACGTCGAAGCGCGAGAGCAGGAAGGCGATGATGAACTCGTCCCAGCTGAAGGTGACGGACAGGAAGAAGGCGGCCAGGATCGAGGGCATGAGCATCGGCGCGGTGACCAATGCCATCACCTTGAGATCACTGGCGCCGAGGTCGCGGGCCGCCCGCTCGATATTGATGTGGTGGTCGCCCATCGAGGAATAGATGATGGCAAAGCACAGCGGCAAATTGATCACCACATGGCCGATGCTCACCGTCCACAGCGAGAGCGGCAGATGCAGGGCGTTCAGCACCGTCAGCAGGCCAAGCGCGATGATGAGGTAGCTCACCGTCATCGGCGCGATCAAAAGGCCGCGCTGCAACGCCGAGCCCGGCAGCCTGTAGCGCGCCAGCGCATAGGCGGCGAGGAAGCCGAGCAGGCAGGCGACGATCGAGGATCCGATACCCACCAGGAGCGAGTTGAGCATGGCGCCCATCAGCTTGCCGTCGGCGAACACCGCCCGGTACCATTGCAGCGAGGCACCATTGAAGGGCGGTACCGGCAGGCGGCCGTCCTGGAAGGAGAACAGCACCAGCACCGCCACCGGCAGGAAGATGAAGCCGAAGATCGCGACGGCATAGAGGCTGCTGAGAATGTCGGCGAGAGTCTTGCGCGTCATGCTCAGGCCCTCTCGATCTTCAGCCAGCGCGCACAGGCGAGATAGGCCAAAGTCACCACCGCCATCAGCACGATCGACAGGGCGGCGGCCATGGGCAGGTCGGCCCGTCGCCCGAGCTGGAGCATGATGATCTGCGGCAGCACCAATTCATTGTTGCCGCCGAGGATCTGCGGGGTGACATAGTCGCCGATGCAGAGCACGAAGGTGAGGAAGGCGCCCGTCATGATGCCGGGCAGTGTGAGGGGCAGCACCACGTGCCAGAAGGTCTGCAACCCATTGGCGCCGAGATCGGCCGCGGCCCGCCGGTAGTTCGGGGAGAGCTGGATCAGATTGGCATAGATGGTCAGCGTCAGCAGCATCACGAAGAAATGCACGAAGCCGATTACGGTGGCGGTGCGCGTCGAGGCGAGGTCGAGCGGTTCGGCGATCACGCCGAGCGCCAACAGAGCCTGGTTGATGACGCCGGCCTTGGAGAGCACCAGCAGCCAGGCGTAGGAGCGCACCACATAGGAGGTCCAGAACGGCAGCACGGCCAGGATGAGGGCGAGGCGTTGATAGCGCTTGGGCACGCGCTCGGCGATGATCCAGGCGAGGGGATAGGCGAGCAGCACGGAGAGCACGGTCACCATCGCCGTGATCTCCAGCGAATTGACCAGGCCCTTGAGCAGGGACTCCTTCTGGAGGAAGGCGAGGTAGTTGTTCAGGTCCCAGCTCTGGACGATCTGCCCGCCTTGCAGCGACCACAGGCTCATCGCCGCCATGAAGCCGAAGGGCACGACGAAGAAGGCCAGCGTCCAGCCGAGCGCCGGCAGGACGAAGCCCCAGGCCTTGCGGCGCTCGGCCGCTTCGAGGCTGGATGCGGTCATGGTCGATTCCTTGTCCCGGGTGCGCGGACGTCCCGTCCGCTCTTGGAAACGCTGCATCTGCAGGATGGGAAGAGCGGGCAGGATGCCCGCGCACCCGGAAAGAATTCACTGCTGCATCATGTCGGTCCAGGCGTCCTGCATCTTCTTGTCGAGCTCGGGATTGGGCGCGGGATAGAGCTGGGCCTTGGCGAGATAGCCGGCTTGGTCGTTCCAGCGCAGCGCCGCCTTCTGGGCATCGGTCAGGTGGTCACCAGCCTTCTTGTTGGCGGGCATCGCCCAGTAGCAGGAAGAGGTGGCGAGGCGCGCCTGCCCTTCCGGGCTGAGGATGTACTGCACGAATTTCAGGGCGAGATCCTTGTGGGCGGCATCCTTCATCACCCCGATGGACTGTGCCCAGCGCACGGCGCCCTGGTCTGGCACGGTCCAGTCGAGATTGGGCTTTTCGGCTGCGAGCGCGGCGGTGATCCATTCGCCACCGCCGACCAGGATGTCGACCTCGCCGGTGGCCAGGGCCGTCTGCGAGGCGGTGACCTCGCTGACCTGCTTGGAGACCTTCTTCATGGCGGCGAGCCTGTCCTGGATGGCCGGCAGGTCGGCGTCCGAGAGCTCGGCCGTCTTCTTGCCGAGGCCGACCTGAACCAGGCCCATGACCGGCAGGTAATAGTCATAGATGGCGATGCGGCCCTTGTACTTGTCGGACCACATCACGCTGAGGTCCTGCATGTCCTTCGGGTCGACCTTGGTCCTGTCGTAGGAGATGGTGTTGTAGCCGAACTTCTCGGTGGCGGCGTAGATCTTGCCGTCCTTGCTGTTCTGCGCCTCCATGCGCACTTCCGGGAAAGTATCGGCGAGCGGCAGGGCATCGGCCGGCATCTCGGCGAGGAGGTTCTGGTCGACGGCGCGCTTGACGTCGATGGCATCGATCACCAGCACGTCCCAGTCGCCCGGCCGGGACTGGGCGATGATGGAAAGGCCCGCCCCCGTACCTTCATAGGTCTTCAGGTTGACCTTGGCATTGTTGGCCTTCTCGAAGGGCTCGATCAGGGCCGGGTCGGTGTGGTCGCACCAGACCAGGGCATTGAGCTCGTCGGCGGCATGGGCGGATGCGGTGGCGGAAAGGCCGGCCATGCCGGCAAGGATGGTGGCGAGGAGGAGACGGCGCGCGGGCGCGCGGCTTGCGGGCGATGTCATGGTTTACCTCTGGCTGGCGGCACGTCTTGATGGTGCTCTGATAAAGAAATTGAGTGAGTTCATTTTTTAAGTCAATATCAATTTTAGAACACGTTCAGGGAATGCGGCCGAGAGAGGTGACATGGCGGGGTTACGCGCAAAGCAGAAGGCGGACAGGAACCGGCGCATCCTCGAGGCGGCCACCAGCCTGTTCCGGGACGCGGGCTATGACAGTGCGCGGATCGAAGACATCGCCGAACGCGCCGAGGTCTCGGTCGGCACGCTCTACAACTACTACCAGAACAAGGGCGACATCCTGCTTGCCGCGGTCACCATGGAGGTGGAGGAGGTGCTGGAGGCAGGCCGCCGGATCGTGGCCAATCCGCCGCCGACCGTTGCGGCGGCCCTGCAGGCGCTGATCGAGCAATATTACGACCATTCCCTGGTCTATCTGTCCAAGGAGATGTGGCGGGTCGCCATGGCGCTGTCGATCCAGCAGCCGGACAGCCCGTTCAGCCGGCGCTACACCGAGCTCGACCGGCGGCTTTCAGGCCAGGTCTCCAGCCTGGTGCTGAGGCTGCAGGCAAACGGCGCCGTGCGTGCCGATGTCGATGCGGCGGCGGCCGGCGAGATGTTCTTCAACAATCTCAATCTGATGTTCATCGAATTCGCCAAGGACGAAGCGATGCCGCTGGAAGCGCTGAAGGCCCAGGTCGAACGCCAGAACCGGCCGCTGTCGGGCTTGATCGCGGGCGGGCAGGCTTGAGCGCGACAACCTTCTCCCCTTGCGGGAGAAGGTGCCCCGAAGGGGCGGATGAGGGGATAAACGTGACCTTTGCCAGGGATGCGCCAACACCCCTCATCCCCCTGCCGGGACCTCTAGTCAACTCGAGAGAGTTGACGACACCCGCAAGGGGAGAAGGGAACAGGTCCTCACTCGGCCTTCACCTGCACCACCTTGTCCTGCCCGGCTTCCAGCGCACTCCAGGCCGCCACGGCCGCGCAGGCGATGAACAGCAATGTCGGCGCGGCGAAGCTGCCGGTGATGCCGCGCAGCAGCCCGGCCAGCAGCGGGCCGAAGCCGGCGATGATATAGCCGAAGCCCTGCGCCATGCCGGACAGGCGGGCGGCGACATGCGCATCGGGCGAGCGCAGGATGATCAGCGTCATCGCCACCGCGATTAGGCCGCCCTGGCCGATGCCGCAGAAAATGGCGCCGATCCAGGTGAGCGACAGAGGCAGCCAGTAGCAGCCGGCGAAACCGACGGCGCCGCAGGCGAGCAGGACAAGGCAGACCAGGCGCTGGTCGCGCCCGCGCATGGCCAAGGGCGGTGTCGCCAGGCAGGCCAGCATCTGCACCACCACGGAGCCCGACACCAGGAGGCCCGCGCTGGTGCCTTCCATGCCGCGGTCGCGCAGCATCGGTGCCATCCAGCCGAAGACGATATAGGCCATGGCCGATTGCAGGCCCATGAACAGCGTGACCTTCCAGGCGAGCCTGTCGCGCAACAGTCCCTTGACGGCCGGCTTGGCGGCAGCATGGTCATGGCCGGCCTTGAGGGCCTGCGGCGCCCAGATCAGGGCGGCCACCAGCGCCGGCACGCCCCACAGCGCCAGGGCGGCAGGCCAGCCGCCCGGCAGCGCCTTTTCGAGCGGCACGGTGAAGGCGGCCGCGGCGGCGGCGCTGCCGCACAGGGCCATGGTGTAGAGACCCGTCATCAGGGCGATCTGGTTGGGGAAGTCGCGCTTGACCAGCCCGGGCAGCAGCACGTTGATCATGGCGATGCCGGCGCCGGCCAGGAAGGAGCCGAGAAATAGGAAAGGAGCGTTTCCAAATCCACGCAGGCCGGTGCCCAGCGCGATCACCAGCATGCAGGCCAGGATGACGCGCTCGGCCGAGAAGCGCCGCGCCAGGTTGGGAGCCGGGAAGGAGAAGACCCCGAGGCAGACCACCGGCAGCGTGGTCAGCACGCTGGACCAGAATGCGTTGAGGCTGGCGTCGCGCACGATCTCCGGCAGCACCGTCGACAGGCTCGAGAAGACCGCCCTGAGATTGGCGGCGATCAGCACCAGGCTGACACCGAGCAGGATACGGGCCGCCAGGCTTGCCCCACCGAGCTCGGGGCCCTCCTCGACGTCGATCAGCGGCTCTCCCGGCGGCGGATGCAGGACCTCGGCATCGGCGGAAGGCCGCAACGGCTTCTCAAAAGATCTGTCGGTCAAACGATGTTCGTTTCGCAATGGAGGAAAAACAACGGGCGGCCGATGCGGAAAAGCGGCGCGAATGTTCTTACCAATAAAGGGATCGGCCAGGGCGCTCAACCATCCTGCGTCCCGATGCGTGCAGGGGAGGCATGCGCCAAAACGCGGCAGGCGGGCGGCCTCTCTCCGGCTTGCCCGGCCTGCCGGAATAGGCTCTGTTGCGCGCCAAACTGTAAAGGCAGCATTCCGGGGGCGCACATGCCGCAGGCCGATCTCATCATCCACAATGCCCGCATTCTCACCATGGACGAGGAGCGGCCACGGGCACAGGCCCTGGCGGTCGCCGGCAACCTTCTGCTCGCCATCGGCAGCGATAGCGAGATCCTGGCCCTGGCGGGAGAAGGCACGAGGCGCATCGATGCCGGCGGCGGCACCGTGCTGCCCGGCCTCAACGAAGCCCATATGCACATCTTCGGCGGCTCGGTGTCGCTGACCCAGCTTTCCCTGTTCGGGGTGAAGGGCTTCGAGGCCCTCAAGCAGGCGGTCACCGCCTATGCGGCCGCCAATCCCGATCTGCGCCTGCTCGTCGGCCTGTCGGCTGACTACACCATCCTGTCCGAGACCGAGAAGGTCACCCGCCACCATCTCGATGCCATCCTGCCGGACCGGCCCTTCATGATGCTGGCGCCCGACCGCCACACTGCCTGGGCCAATACGGCCGCACTGAAGGCCGCCGGCATCCTCGAAGGGCGCGACGTCGGGGTGGGCAACGAGATCGTCATGGGCGAGGACGGCCTGGCCACCGGTGAACTCAAGGAAACCAATGCCATCGATCCGGTGGCGGAAATGGGCGTCACCGCCGGGCGTGACCATCTCGGCATCGGCACGGGTGGGGATCCCGACCATGTCACGCCTGAGGAGCGGGCCTCCGATCTCGCGCTGATCCGCCGGGGCCTCGCTTATTGCGCCGAGCTCGGCCTCACCAGTGTGCAGGCCATGGACGGCAATCTCTACCAGCTCGAGATCCTGGACGAGATCGAGCGCGAGCATGGCCTGCCCGTGCGCGTGCGCATGCCCTTCCACATGAAGAACTTCATGGATCTTGATATGATCGAGGCCAAGGCGGCAGGCTGGCGTCGGCGCTTCGACAGCGACAGGCTGCGCTGCGACTTCGTCAAGGTCTTCGTCGACGGCGTCACCGAATCCGGCACGGCCGTGATGGTGGACGACTATGCCGACGAGCCGGGCTGGAAGGGCGATCCCCTGTTCACGCGCGAGCATTTCGCCAAGGTCGCCGTCGAGACCGACCGGCTCGGCCTGCAGGTCGCCGTGCATGCCATCGGCGACGGTGCCGTGCGCATCGTGCTCGATGGCTACGAGGCTGCCCGCAAGGCCAACGGGCCGCGTGACAGCCGGCATCGCATCGAGCATGTCGAGGTCGTCCACCCCGACGATGTCGGGCGCTTTGCCGAGCTCGGCGCGGTGGCCTCGATGCAGCCGACCCATCCGCCGGGTTCGGCGGGCCTGCCCCTGGAGCCCTATCTCACCCGCATCGGCGAGGCGCGCTGGCCACTCGCCTTCGCCTGGCGGAGCCTGAAGGATGCCGGCGCCCGCATCGTCTTCGCCACGGACTGGCCGGTCTCGCCGCTGTCGCCGCTGAGCTGCATCCAGGATGCGATGACCCGCCAGCCCTGGAAGGAGGGCATGCCGGACCAGCGCCTGAGCCTGGCCGAAACGCTCGCTGCCTATACCAGCGAGGGAGCCTATGTCGAGTTCATGGAGGATCGCAAGGGCCGGCTCAAGCCCGGCTATCTCGCCGACATCGTTGTCCTTTCCGGCGATATCGAGGCCACGCCCGCAGCCGAACTGGCGACGCTGCGCCCCGTCGCGACGATCTGCGACGGCAGGATCACCCACCAGGCCTGAGGCCCGGCTCGTTCACGAAGGCGTCACGACCTTGCGTGTTTGCTGTCCCTCGCAGACCTCGTTTGCGGGGAGGGGGCGATGCCGGGTCGCAAGAGTGCGGTGATCCTCACCCATGGCATGGGCGAGCAGATGCCGATGGCAACCCTGCGCGGCTTCGTCGAAGCCGTCTGGGTCCACAATCCCGACATCGACGGGCGTCGGCCGGACGATCCGCCCGAGCTTGGCAACCCGGTCTGGTGGAAGCCGGACACCCGCAATGGCTCCCACGAGCTCTATCGCATCACCACGCGGTCGGGCGGTCATCGCCAGGGGGCCGAGGCGCCGCGCATCGATTTCTTCGAATTCTACTGGGCCGACCTCACCACGAGCACCACCACGGCCCAGTTGCGCGATTGGTTCATGTCGCTGCTCCTGCGTCGGCCAAGCCAGGTTCCCGGCGACGTCATCGGCATCTGGCTCCTGCTCTGGGCGGCGACGATCGCGACGATCGGCCTCGTTTCCCTGCAGGGCCTGGCGCAGATCCTCGATTGGAAGCTGGACAGCTGGGTGAAGGTGGCACTTTGGGGCTTTACGGCCCTCAGCGCCGTCTTCATCGCTTTCGCCGTCGCCTATTTCGGCGACGTGGCGCATTACATCCGGGCCAAGCCGGCCAATATCCAGGCCCGCCGCGAGATCCGCAAACGTGGCCTCGAATTGTTGCAGACCCTCTCGAAGAGCGGCGAATATGATCGCATCATCCTGGTCGGCCACAGCCTGGGCAGCGTCATCGCCTATGACTTGGTGAGGCTCCTATGGGCGGAAGAATATGCGGCGCGGACATTCGCACCGGCGGGCAAAGTGGCGGATGCCCTGGCGAAGCTACGCAAGGCCGGTGAAAGCTTGAACGCCAACCCGGATGATCCGAGCCTACTCGATGCCTATCAGACCGAACAGAAAGGGCTGTTCACAAGCCTGCGCGAAGCGCATTCGGACACGAGGAAGCGCTGGCTTGTCTCGGACCTCGTCACCCTCGGCTGCCCGCTCACCCATGCCGAGTTCCTGATCGCCCGCAATATCGAAGCCCTGCAGCAGGATGTCGAGGCGCGCCGGCTGCCGAGTGCGCCGCCCGCCACCGAGGCATCGGGCGACTATGCCTACCCGGTGCCCGATCCGACTTCGGCGGCGATGCGGCTCCACCACGCCGCCCCGTTCTCGCTGGTGCGCTGGACCAATATCTACGATCCGGCCCGGGGGGCGCTGTTCGGCGATGTCATCTCCGGCCCGGTCCGCGGCAATTTCGGCGCCGGCATCAGAGACGTCGCCGTCAGAATAAGCGGGCGGGTGCCCCTGCTCGGGCGGATCTTCACCCATACCCGCTATTGGGACGAGGATGAGGGAGCCGCCCGGAGCCTGGCGACGCTGCGGCAGGCTTTGAAACTCGACGAACGATAGAGCAAAGCGCGCCCAAGCCCGAACGCCCATTTGCTCCAACTCCTTGTTCCCAAGCCAATCCAAAGCATTGGCTAAGGCGTCTTTGCGATTCTTGGTGGTTCCACCAAATCGCAAAACGCTTTGGCGCTGGTCCAGTTCGAGCCGGCCCGGCAGCCAAGCCTATCGTTCCCGGCACCTCCGAACGCCGTGGCTCTCGCTACCCGGCCTCAGGATTTCCTCGGCTTCTTCTCCGGCAGCGGCAGGCTCGCCGCCTTGGAGTCGGAGGCCTTGGCCTTGTCGGAACCTTCTTCCACGGCTTCTTCGGCTTCCTCTGCGCTACTGCCGGCAAGCCTATGCTTGATAGCCAAAGCATAAATAGTGTTCAGTACATTCCGATCAGTCAACGTCGGATCGCTGAGAGCGAGAAAGCCTGCCCTTGCGATGCGCTTGCTGTTGGCCTTCGAGACGCGTCCGACTATATACGTATAGAGAGCTTCGTCGGTGAGGCCGGACGTCGCTCCTTCGATCAAATATTCATAAATTTTCTTCTTGGTGTCACCCACGTGTCGGTCCTTCGATTGTGAATCGGGCAGACCATGCGTCATCGGGGTGTCACAAACAACCCTGCTCGGATCGGGCAGGTGCCAGGCAAAGATTACAAATGCCGAAAGCCCCCGGCAGAGTGTGCCGGGGGCTTCCCTCGCGATTGGTCTGGCGCAAGACGCTCCAGAGCAAAGCGCGGTCACACGTGAACGCTGGTTTGCTCTAACTCTTTGTTTCGATGCGTCTTTGCGATTCTCGGTGATTCCGAGAAATCACAAAACGCTCTAGGCGAAGCGCTCCTGCAACTGCACCAGATGGGAGGAGGCGATCGGATTGGCGTTGGCGACGAGCTTGTCGAAGCGGTGATTGGCGATCTTGGCGATCTCGATCAGGCCCGCGGAGCGCTCGACGGTCGGGGAGTTGGCCATGCGCGACCAGCCGGTTGCCAGCACCCGCTCATAGCGCTCGACTTCATGCGCGCAGATGATCAGCGGGAAGCCGAAATGCTTGCGGTAGGCCACGGCCAGCCTGTTCACCTCGGCCAGGTCCTCATTGTCGATGCCGGCATCGGCGTGGTCGAGCAGATAGGCATTGCCGGTATCGCTTTCGCTGCCGAGATCGGCGAAGGAGTTCAGCAATTGCAGCTGTTCCTCGGCCGAACCGGTGAGCAGGGCATCGTGGAAGGCCGAGCGCAGCGCGATGGTGTCGGCAAAGGGGCGCAAGGCGTAGGCGCGTTCCAGCACCCAGGGCGTATTCTCGACCAGGCCGCCGAAGGTCCTGGCGAATTCGGCGCTGCCCATCCTGTTGACGTCGGAGAGGGTGACCAGCGTATGGCCGGGGCGTCCGGCCACGGCGGGGCTATGCACCTTGCCGACATGGTTGAAGATGATGTTGAGCGCGATGGCCGAAATGGCGCCGAGCGTGATGCCCGAGCCGAAGATGATCTGGGCCCAGGCCGGGAAGGCGTTGGCCACGAAGGGCTGCGCCGTCACCAGCATGCCCAGGCCCACGCTGGTCGAGACGATCACGATGTTGTTGTGGTTGTTGAAATCGACCTTGCTGAGCGTCTGGATGCCGACCACGGCCACCGCCGCGAACATGGCGAGCGCGGCGCCGCCAAGCACCGGATGCGGGATACCGGCGACGATGGCGGCGGCCTTGGGCAGCGAGCCCAGGATGATCATGATCACGCCGGCGGCGACGATCACCCAGCGGCTCTTGACCTGGGTGAGGCGGACCAGGCCGACATTCTCGGCAAAGCAGGTATAGGGGAAGGAGTTGAGCACGCCGCCGATGAAGGTGGCGAGGCCGTCGGCCCGGATGGCGCGGCCGATATCCTCGGGCGCGATGTGCTTCTTGACGATCTCGCCGGTGGCGAAGACGTCCCCGGTGGTCTCGACCATGGTGATGATCATCACCACCATCATCGACAGGATGGCGGTGATCGAGAAGGTCGGCCAGCCGAAATTGAAGGGCGAGGTGTAGCCGACCCAGCCGGCATTGGCGACCTCGCTGAAATGCGCATCGCCCAGGGCCCAGGCCGCCAGCGTGCCGGCGACCAGGCCGATCAGCACCGCCACCGTCTGCATGAAGCCGGTGAACACGCGCTGGATGCCGACGATCAGCGCCAACGTGCCGAAGGCATAGGCCAGGTTCTTGAGCAGGACCGGGTCCTGCATCGCGTTCGGGCCCTTGCCAACCACGATGTCGTTGGCGGCAACCGGCAGCAGCGCCACGCCGATGATCAGGATCACCGATCCCGTCACCACCGGCGGGAAGAAGCGGGTGAGCCTGGCGAAATAGGAGGCCACGGCGAAGGTGAACAGGCCTGCCACCAGCACCGAGCCATAGATGGAAAGCAGGCCCTCGGTGCCACCGCCGACGGCGAGGCCGATGGCGATCATCGGGCTCACGGCGGTGAAGGTCACGCCCTGCAGAAGCGGCAGCCGCACGCCGATATTGCCGATGCCGACCGCCTGGATGATCGAGGCGATGCCGCAGGTGAAGAGATCGGCATTGATCAGGTGGATCAGTTGCTCGGGGCTGAGCTTGAGCGCGCTCGCCACGATGATCGGCACCAGCACCGCACCTGCGTAGAAGGCGAGCACGTGCTGGAAGCCATAGGTCGCCAGCTTGGCGAAGGGCAGCACCTCGTCGACGGGATGCACCCGCGTGGTTTGCGCCGAGGCGGTGCTCGCCGCCGGGTTGGTCTGTTCAAGCGTCGTCATGGGACGTTTCCCCTCCTGATCGTTGGGTCTCGCTCCGGTCTTCGGCCGGGTGACGAGGGCAGGTTCAGTTCCGTGGCATGGGCATGGGCTTGGGCATGCGACGGCGATCCTCGCCGCGAGCGGGAGGAGGATGCCGGTCTTCCGGGGTGGTTCTGACGGGGGCCGGCCGGGTGTCAGCCGGCCTTGGCTGGGGCCCAGCCGGGCCGTTGCAGCCGGGCGGCACGCTGGGCGAAGCACCGCACCAGCTCGGCCGCCGTCAGGCTGGCGATGATTTCGGGGCGCTTGTCGTCGACATCGGCACCGCCGATCGGGCAAGTCAGCTCGCCGAGCATGGCGTTGGTGCCGCTATTGCGCAGGAACTGGCTTTCGAAGCGTTTGCGCTTGGTCTTGGAGCCGATCATGCCGACATAGGCGGCATCGCGGCGTTCCAGGGCCGCCTCGGTCAGGCGGTAGTCGAGCGCATGGCTGTGGGTGAGGATGATATAGGCGGCGCCGGCGGGGGCATCCGCGATGGCGTCGGCCGGATCCTCGAGATGAAGCGTGCGGCAATTCTCGGGCAGGCCGGTGAACATCTCGGCCCGATCGTCCACCAGCGTCACCGCGAAGGGCAGCAGCGAGAGCATGCTCGCCAGCGCCCGGCCGGTATGGCCGAGCCCGAACACCAGCACCGGCGGCCTGTTATTCAGGAGCTTCGCCTCATGGTCGCCGAGCCAGGCAGCGACCTTCGTGGTCACCGGTTCGAAGCGCAGGGTGACATGGCCGCCGCAGCACTGGCCCATCATCGGACCGAGCGGCAGGTCCATGCTCTGTGCCTGGGGGCCGCGTCCTTCCCTGCCTTCGGCAAGCATGGACCGCGCCACGTCGATGGCATGGAATTCGAGATGGCCGCCGCCGATGGTGCCGGCAACCGCTTCCGATGTCACCAGCATCAGTGCATCGACGCCGCGCGGCGTCGAGCCCAGTGCCGCCGCGATCTCGACCAGGATGGCCTGGCGGCCATCGGCTTCGATCGTGGCGAGGAGCCTGCCGATCTCCAGATCAACCATGGCCCCCGCTCCTCTCCCGCACCTTCGCGCGCATCGCCTCGACCGCGAAGAGGACGCGCTCGGGCGTGGCGGGCGCATCGAGATCAGGGAAGATCTTGTAGTCGCCGATCGAGGCCACCGCGTCCGACAAGGCGTGCAGGACGGAGATCGGCAGCACCAGAGGCGGCTCGCCCACCGCCTTGGAGCGATGGATCGAGGGCATGTGGTTGGGCTTGTTCAACAGGTTGATGTTGAAGACGCGCGGCCGGTCCGAGGCCACCGGGATCTTGTAGGTGGAGGGCGCATGGGTGCGCAGGCGCCCCTTGTTGTCCCACCACAATTCCTCGGTGGTCAGCCAGCCCATGCCTTGCACGAAACCGCCCTCGATCTGGCCGATGTCGATGGCCGGATTCAGCGAGGAGCCGACGTCGTGCAGGATGTCGACCCGCTCGACCCGGTATTCGCCGGTGAGCGTGTCGATGGTGACTTCCGAGGCGGCGGCGCCATAGGAATAATAGTAGAAGGCGCGCCCGCGGCCGGCCTTGCGGTCCCAATAGATGTCCGGGGTGCGATAGAAGCCGGAGGAGGAGAGCTGGATGCGGTTGCTATAGACCTCCTTGACGAAATCCGGCCACTCGATTTCGCGATTGCCGACACGCACGCGGCCGGGCAGGAATTCGACCTGGTCGGCGGGGACGCCGTGCTTCTCCACGGCGTAGGCGACCATGCGCTCCTTGATGTTGTTGCAGGCATTGAGCGCTGCCATGCCGTTGAGATCGGTGCCCGAGGAGGCCGCCGTCGGCGAGGTGTTGGGCACCTTGGCGGTGGTGGTCGGCGTGATCTTGACCATGTCGAGATCGATCTGGAAGGCCTGCGCCACCACCTGGGCGACCTTGATGTAGAGGCCCTGGCCCATTTCGGTGCCGCCATGGTTCACGCTCACCGAACCGTCGGTATAGACGTTCACCAAGGCGCCGGCCTGGTTCTGCCAGCTATTGGTGAAGGAGATGCCGAACTTGACCGGCGTCAGCGCGATGCCGCGCCGGAAGGTGCCGCCGCGGGCATTCTCCCTGATATTCTCGGCGCGGATTTCGGCGCGCCGGGCCTGGTAGTCGCTGGATTCCTCGAGCTTGGCGATGATCTCGGCCGAGAGGTCCGCCTCCACCGTCTGGTGATAGGGGGTGAGGTCGCGGCCCGGCCCGCCATAGAAGTTGAGCTTGCGGATCTCGAGCGGGTCCTTGCCGGTGGCATAGGCCACTTCCTCGATCAGGCGCTCGGCGCCGATCACGCCCTGCGGGCCGCCGAAACCGCGGAAGGCGGTGTTGGAGACGGTATGGGTGCGCCAGGGCTGGGCGTTGAGGCGCACGGCCGGATAGAAATAGGCGTTGTCGGCATGGAACAGCGCGCGGTCGGTCACCGGGCCGGAGAGGTCGGCCGAGAAGCCGCAGCGGGCGGCGAACAGGATGTCGACGGCGAGGATATGGCCTTCGTCGTCGAAGCCGACTTCGTAGTCGATCACGAAATCGTGGCGCTTGCCGGTGGCGACCATGTCGTCGTCGCGGTCGGGCCTGAGCTTGACCGCCTGGCCGGTGCGCCGTGCCGCCAGGGCCGCGATGGCGGCGAAGATGTTGCCCTGGGTCTCCTTGCCGCCGAAGCCGCCGCCCATGCGGCGGATCTCGCAGGTGATGGCGTTGCTCGGTACATCAAGCACATGCGCCACCGCGTGCTGGATCTCGCTGGGGTGCTGGGTGGAGGAATAGAGGGTGACGTCACCGTCCTCGCCAGGCACGGCCAGGGCGATGTGGCTTTCCAGATAGAAATGCTCCTGGCCGCCGAGTGACATCGAGCCCTTGATGCGCCGGGGCGCGGCGGTCATCGCCGCATCGAGATCGCCGCGGTTGAGGCTCATCGGTTCGGCGACGAGATCCTTACCGTCCTTGCGGGCGGCGGCGATGTCGAGAATCGCCGGCAGCTCCTCATAGGTGATCTTGGCCTTGGCCGCAGCCAGGCGCGCCTCGTTGCGGGTGCGGGCAATCACGGCGAAGATCGGCTGGCCGTAGAACATCACCTTGCCCTCGGCGAAGACCGGGTCGTCGTGATGGTTGGAGGGGCTGATATCGTTGACGCCGGGAATGTCGGCCGCCGTGAGCACCAGCTCGACGCCGGGGCTGTCCTTCACCGCCGAGAGGTCGATCTCCTTGATCAGGCCATGGGCGCAGTGCGACAGGCCGAGGGCGGCGTGCAGGAGACCGGCCGGTTCGGGCATGTCGTCGATATAGAGGGCCTCGCCGGCCACGTGCTTGTGGCCGGAATCGTGGCGGGTGGATTGATAGACGCCGCCGGAGACCTGGTCGCGATTGGCTGCGAAGACGGGCTTATGCATGGGCGTCACTCCGGAGGATGCCGGCAACCCGGTGAACGGAGCCGGTGGCCGTCTCGGCCTGGAAACGGCGGATCAGATTGGCGGCTACCGTCGAGCGGTAGCGCGCGCTGGCACGCCAGTCGTCGAGCGGCTTGAAATCGCTGGCCAGGGCGAGGGCCGCGGCCTCTGCGGCCTCGGCGTTGAAACTCCGGCCGGCAAGGGCCGCCTCCGCGGCAGCGGCGCGCTTGGGCGTGGCAGCCATGCCGCCGAAGGCCAGCACGGCATTCGTGGTCAGGCCCGCCCCATCCCGCTCGAGGCGGAAGGCGGCGCACACGGCCGAGATGTCCTCGTCGAAGCGCTTGGAGATCTTGGAGACGTGGAACAGCGTGCCCGGCTTGGGCTTGGGCACGATCAGGGCCTCGACGAAATCGCCCGGCTGGCGGTCCTGCTTCTTGTAGGCGATGAAGAACTGTTCCAGCGGCACGGTGCGCCGCTCCCCGCCGCGCCGCAGCGTCACGCTGGCGCCGAGGGCGATCAGCACCGGAGGGGAATCGCCGATGGGCGAGCCATTGGCGACGTTGCCGCCGACGGTGCCGGCATTGCGTACCTGCTCGGAACCGAAGCGGCGGATGAGTTCGTCGATCTGCGGGTCGAGAGCGCCGAGCGCGGCGCGCGCGTCGCTGAGCGAGACCAGGGCACCGATGACGAGGTGGTCGCCCTTGTCCTCGATGCGGTCGAGTTCGCCGACGCGGCCGAGAGTGATCACGGTGGCCGGGCGCATCAGCATCTTGGTGATCCACAGGCCGACATCGGTGGCACCGGCCACCAGGGTGGCGTCGGGATGAGCGGCCGTGAGTTCGGCGAGCTGGTCAGCGGTGGCGGGGGCGAACAGCTTGCGGCCGCCCTCGGAAATCTCGATGATGTCCTGGTCGACGAGGCCGGCCAGCTTGCGGGCGATCTCGGCGCGGCCGACATTCAGGGAATCGGCGCTGGACGCCTCGATCTCATAGGCCCGGTCGAGCGCCGAGATGATCGGACCATAGCCGGTGCAGCGGCACAGATTGCCGGCGAGGGCTTCCTCGATGCGCTCGCGCGAGGGGGCTTCGGCGGCGCCCAGCCACAGGGCGGTCAACGACATCACGATGCCGGGCGTGCAGAAGCCGCATTGCGAGCCATGCAGCTCCACCATGGCCTGCTGGACGGGATGCAGGCCGCCGCTCGCCTTCTTCAGATGCTCGACGGTGACGATATGGCAGGCATCGAGGGTTGCCACGAAACGAATGCAGGCATTGATGGCTTCATAGCGCAGCTCGGTCTTTCCCGTGCCGTCTTGGCGCAGCCGCCCGACCAGCACGGTGCAGGCGCCGCAGTCACCCTCGGCGCAGCCTTCCTTGGTACCGATGAGCCGACGCTCGTTGCGCAGCCAGTCCAGCAGCGTCAGCGTGGGGTCGAAGCCCTCCAGCGAGAACTGGCGATCGTTGAGTAGGAATCTTACGGTCCGGCGCATGATCATCCGTGTGGTTTGGCGAGGTCCGTCGGCCGGCTTGTCCCGGCTTGCCGACCTCGCAGCATAGTCGATGAAGGCACTGAAGCGAGCCAGGCAAGAAGCATGCCCGGCCCCGAACATACCAACGCATGCCCGGCGACTGGCGACCCGAGGACGGGTGCACGGCGGCGAACATGCCAAGGAACTGGAACCGGGGCTGGAGGCCCGGCCGATCTCGAACAAGATCGGAATGTGATTGGAGGTCTCGATCCGGTCTCCCTGCGCCGGCGGTTCCCTCCCAAAATCTTCTCGTCGGGCTCGCTTCCGAAGCAAGGCGCGTTCAGTCTGAACGCATGCTTGCCTCAATTCGTTGTTTCCAAGCCAATCCAGCGGATTGGCAGGAGCGTCTTTGCGCCTCGTGCCGAATTCCGGCAGATCGCAAGGCGCTCGAGCCTCTTTGTAGCACTTATAATTTACCGATGAACCTCACGGCGGTAGACATGCCCCATATGAAGGACTTCCCAAAAAAATGTGACAATCGCCCGGTCGGGATATGGTTATGATGTCTGGCATGATCGGTGAACCATGCCATGGGATCCCGACGTATTCGCGGGTCCCACGCTCGTGCCCGCCTTGAAGGTACGGCGTCTTCACCAGACAAAAGCGCTCCAGTCGCGCGCGCTGTGCGCCAGCCAGAAGGAAGTGACGTTGTGACGACGAAGGATATCTCGCGGGCGGATACGGCCTTGCGCGGCCGCCTGCTCTGGTTCGTTGATAGCCCCGAGGAGCATGGCGAGAGCGCCGTGCGCTATATCGAGGACGGCCTGCTGGTCCTGGCCGGCGGCAAGATCCTGGCGGTCGGCGAGACCTCCGTTCTGCGTTCCCAGCTTCCCGCTGCCGCCGTGATCCATGATCATTCGGGCCGGCTGATCACGCCCGGTTTCATCGATCCGCATATCCATCTGCCGCAGACCCAGGTGGTGGCGTCCTGGGCGGCCCAGCTGCTCGACTGGCTCAACACCTATACCTTCGTCGAGGAACAGAAATATGGCGATCCGGCCCACGCGGCCCGCGGCGCCGCCTTCTTCTTCGACGAATTGCTGTCCAACGGCACCACCACGGCGGTCGCCTTCTGCTCGGTACATTCGGCTTCGGCCGAGGCCTTCTTCGCCGAATCCGAGCGGCGCAACACCCGCATGGCTGCCGGCAAGGTGATGATGGATCGCTATGCACCCGACGCGCTCACCGACACCGCCCAATCCGGCTATGACGACAGCAAGGCCCTGATCGGGCGCTGGCACGGCCGTGGCCGGCAGCTCTATGCGATCGCGCCGCGCTTTGCCATCACCTCCACGCCCGGGCAGCTTGAAGCCGCCGCGACCCTGTCGCGCGAAAATCCGGACTGCCTGGTCGAGACCCATATTTCGGAAAATCTGGAAGAAGTCGCCACGGCCAAGCGGCTCTATCCCGAATGTGCCGACTATACCGCGATCTACGAGAAATACGGGCTGCTCGGCAGCAAATCGCTGATGGGGCATTCGATCCATTTGTCCGAGAGCGAGCGCCAGCGTTATGCGGATGTCGACGCGGTCGCCGTGTTCTGCCCAACCTCCAACCTCTTTCTCGGTTCGGGGCTGTTCGACTGGAAAGCGATGCGCGACCCCAGGCGGCCGGTGCGCATCGGCGTTGCCACCGATATCGGCGGCGGCACCTCCTATTCCATGCTGCAGACCATGAACGAGGCCTACAAGGTGCTGCAATTGCAGGGCCAGCGCCTGGATTCGCTGGCGCTGTTCCACGCCATGACCCGCGGCAACGCCATCGCCATCGGCCTCGATCATCTGATCGGCAGTTTCGAGCCCGGCCATGAATGCGACGCCGTGGTACTCGACGCCAGGGCGACCCCCGCCATGGCGCATCGCATGGAGACGGTGACCACCCTGGCCGAAGAGCTCTTCGTGCTGGTCACGCTGGGCGACGATCGCGCTGTCGAGGAGACCTATGTGATGGGCGAGCCGAAGAAGCCGCGCAAGCGTCGCTGAGCTTCCCTGGGTGCGAGGGCATCGCAGCATGCAACCATGTCATTGTGATGCTCGTGCACCCAGGTGACCAGAATTTCAAGCGCTCAAACGAGCAAATCGCCCGCCACACCGATACGTGCTGGCGGGCTTCTTATTGGGCGACGGGAGCCGAGAAAGCAGGTACGAAGAATGAGTTGCTCAGAAAGCCGCCGGTTTTCTCGTCGCAGCTCAGAAAAGCTGTCATCTTGTTGCAGGAAGAATGAAGACGGAAAGTCGTCATGGAAGCGCCAATCCTGGTTGATCCACATCAGTTCTTGCCGGGCGGATGGACAATCTGTCTTCCATTCCCGATGGCGCGCCGAATTGAAGGTGGTTCATTGGTGTTCTGGCATACGCCGAAAGGACTGACCTTCTGGATCAGCGCAGGCGAACGCCATGGCATTGACGATCCGATCGATAATTGGCGAGCTGTAAGATCAGGGGCAGCAGAGGACGAACGTATCGAGCGCGACGGTGAACTCGTGCGACTTAGCTACCGATTGGTAGAAGAGAGTGGCGACGCAAGGCAGCCAGCCTTTTATGGATTTGTGATCGCCGGGAAGACAGAATTCTTGATCGCAAGTTACTTTGATAAATCGGAAATGATTGATCCAGTACTGCAAACATGGCGTAGTGTTCGGCGTATGAATGCCTGAATGCTTCGGTGTCTTCGTCATCTTAGACTATGCAAGGCCTACTTCGAGCTTGGCTGTGAGTGTGATGCCGTGGTGCTCGACGTATGGAGGCGGTGATGACGCTCGCTCTCGAAACCGCCGCGTTCGCAGGAAAGGAAGAGACGGACGTCGCGGCATGCGAGCATGTTACTATGAGGTCCGCACACCCGGGATGAACCGCCGCCGCCGGCGTTCTATCAGTATTCGTCTTGCCGATGAACGCCCCTCGATCAGTAGAAATTAAACATGTTCATCCCTTTTATCGATCGTCGTTGACTTCCCTGCCGTCAATGCTCTGAAAATGAGCTGCTGGGTCAGAATTGGGTTTCGCAGCAACGACAAGAAACACTGCCGGATAGTGCCAGGCATCATGTCATGATCTCCGGCAGGCAGACGCAGGAGATATGGCTATGGAGATCAAGGGGGCTTCGCCCGACCTCTACAATGAGGATCTGGCGCCGGCAAAAATCCGCAATTGGGGACCGTTCAGCATCTTCAACGTCTGGACCTCGGACGTGCACAGCCTGTGGGGCTATTATCTCGCCGCCAGCCTGTTCCTGTTCTGCGGCGGCTTCGTCAATTTCATCGTGGCCATCGGCATCGGCTCGCTGGTCATCTACGCGCTGATGAACCTGGTGGGCTATGCCGGCGTGAAGACCGGCGTGCCCTATCCGGTGCTGGCCCGTGCCTCCTTCGGCATCTGGGGCGCCAACCTGCCGGCTCTGGTGCGGGCCGTGGTTGCCTGCTTCTGGTATGGCGCCCAGACGTCGGCGGCCTCCGGAGCCATCGTCGCGCTGCTGATCCGCTCGGAGAGCTTCGCCCAATTCCATCGTGACGTGCATTTCCTCGGCCATTCCGGGCTTGAGGTGATCTGCTTCGTGGTGATCTGGGCCCTGCAGCTCCTGATCATCCAGAAGGGCATGGAGACGGTGCGTCGCTTCCAGGATTGGGCCGGCCCGGCGGTGTGGGTCATGATGCTGGTCCTGGCGATCTATCTGTGCGTCAAATCCGGCAAATTCGCCTTTTCGAGCGACATTCCCCTCGAGACCCTTCTCGACAAGACCAAGGATGCCGGGGTGCCCGGCACGCCCGGCTCCTGGACCTCGCTGTTCGCGGTCGCCGCGATCTGGGTGACCTATTTCTCGGCGCTCTACCTGAATTTCTGTGACTTCAGCCGCTATGCGCCCGACAAATCAGCGGTGCGCACCGGCAATCTCTGGGGCCTGCCGGTCAATCTGGTGCTGTTCTCGATGGTGGCCGGCGTCACCACCATCGCCGCCTATGACGTCTATGGCGAGGTGCTGCTGCATCCCGACCAGATCTCGGCCAAGTTCGACAGCTGGTTCCTGGCGCTCCTCGCCGCGTTGACCTTCGCGGTGGCGACGCTCGGCATCAATGTCGTGGCGAACTTCGTCTCGCCGGCCTTCGATTTCGCCAATGTCTTCCCCCGCGCCATCGACTTCAAGAAGGGCGGCTACATCGCAGCCTTCATCGCCCTGGTGCTCTATCCCTTCGCACCCTGGGAAGGCAGCGCCGCCAGCTTCGTCGGCATCATCGGCGCCACCATGGGGCCGATCCTCGGGGTGATGCTGGTCGACTATTATCTCATCCGCAAGGGCGAGATCGACGTCGAGGCGCTCTATCGCGAGGACGGCGAGTTCCGCTTCCAGGGCGGCTGGCATGTCAACGCCCTGATCGCCGCCGGCATCGGCGCGCTGTTTTCCTCCATCCTGCCCAACCTGACCAATTGGCTGCCGGCCTGGTGGGGCATCTATGGCTGGTTCTTCGGCGTCGCCATCGCGGGCGTCATCTATTACGCGCTGCGCTTGGCTGCGCCGGGCGTGAAGGTGTCGGGCGCGAAGGCCTGAGGAAGGAACCTGGCTGAGGGAGCAACGATTCCGCTCCCTCATTCCGTAGAAGGCCCGGGCGACGTCTCCATGCCAGGTCGAGATGGCGGGAGACTTTCCCCGTCACTCCGTCATCTCGCCGAGCACCTCGGCGGCTCGCACCCGGTCGAGGTCGCCTTCCCAGGCGGCGATGACCACGGTTGCGACGCAGTTTCCGACGAGATTGCCGACGGCGCGAGCCATGCCGATGAACCAGTCGACGGAGAGGACGAGTACGAGGCCGATGGCGGGAATGGCGGGGATCGTGTTGAGCGTGGCTGCCAGGATCACGATGGCCGAGCCCGGCACGCCATGGGCTCCCTTCGAGGTCAGCAGCGAGACCCCCAGCACCACAAGCAGGTCTCCGAGCGACAGGGGCGTGTTGGTGGCCTGGGCGATGAAGACGACGGCCAAAGTGAGATAGATCGAGAAGGCATCGAGGTTGAAGGAATAGCCGGTGGGAATGACGAGGCCGACCACCGATTTACGCACGCCCAGATGCTCCAGCTTGCGCATCACCTGCGGCAGGACGGCGTCCGAAGAGGCGGTCGCCAGGACGATGGCGAGTTCCGCGCGCAGATAGGCCAGGAAGCGGAAGATGTTGATGCCGGCCATCCGCATGATGCCGCCCAGCACCACGATGACGAAGACGGCGACGGCGGCATAATACAGGACGACCAGCGAGACGAGCTGCTGCAGCGAACCGACACCGTATTTGCCGACCGTATAGGCAACGGCGCCGAGGACGCCCAGAGGTGCGAGGCGCACGATGAGCGACATGGTCTTGAACAGGATCGTCGCCACGGCATCCACGAAGGAGGAGACCTTTTCCGCCTTTTCGCCGCCCACGAGCGCGAGGCTCGTACCGAAAAGGATGGCGAAGAACAGGACCTGCAACACGTCGTTGCGCGCCAGGGCGTCGATCGAGGTGGTCGGGACGATGTTGAGAATGAAGCTGCCGATGCCCGCACCCTGCAGCTTGTGGGCATTGTCGGCATAGCTGCCCATGGCGCCGGCATCGAGCTTGGACGCGTCGATATTCATGCCGTGGCCCGGACCGGCGACGAGGGCCAGCAGCAGGCCGAGGGCGAGGGCTGCCGTGGTCACCACCTCGAAATAGATCAGCGCCTTGACGCCGACCCGCCCGACCTTGCGCAGGTCGCCGACGCCGGCGATGCCGTTTACCACCACGCAGAAGACGATCGGCGCCACGATCATCGAGATGAGCTTGAGAAAACCGTCGCTCAGCACCTTCAGCTGAACGGAAAAGGCCGGCGCGGCCATGCCGAGCACGACGCCGAGCGCAAGGGCGACGAGAACCTGGAGGAAGAGGGAATTGATGAGCGGTTTCCGGCGGGCCGGGGCCGTGATGGCATCCATGGTCATCGGAATATTCCTGTCCGGAGGCGCAGCGGTCGGCAGTTGTCCCGCAACCGGCCGGCACGTCTGGCACCTGGGGTGACGACGAACCCATCCCCGCGTCGCCGACGGCGCGCGTCGGGCCCGCTGGGGAAATCAAAGCAAGGAGCATGCCAGCCGGCATTTGCCGTAGGTATCGTGTTGGAAGCCGGACGCCCGTTTTGCGCAACGACGATGCGGCGACAGCGACCAGGGGGGGCGGGGCAATGCAGTTCACATAAGGAGGAAACGCTCCGACTTGTCATAGCCGGACTTGCACCGGCTATTTACAATCCGCGCGAAAGGGCTGGATTGCCGGGTCAAGCCCGGCAATGAAATAGCTCGTGCCAACTCGAAAGACCCTAGAGTGAACTGTATTGCCTTTGGGGTCTCACTCGCCGGTCAGAACGAATTGCGGGCATCGCTTCTGGGATCGCCGTCGATTTTATGCGCTTCGTAGAGGTCGGAGCGGGCGGTTCGCCGCCACGGCCGCGCGGGATGGTCGCGATCCGTCGCGATGTCGGTGACGGCGATGGCCGGCGTGCCATCTGCCGGGCATTGCACTTTCCATCGGCCGTCCGGTGCGGCTATTCCGGAGGGGACCGTCACGCTCTGCGGCGCATGGGCGGCATAGCTGACCCAATAGGCATTGCTGGCGGCATGTCCCAAGGCCTCTGCCGCGAAAGGCGGTGCGGCCGACGGGCTCTCACCTATCGTCGAGAACAGGACGCAATCGACATCGAGCCTTTCATAGTCGGTGAATATCTCAGGATAGTGCGCCTCCATGCCGAGCGCACAGCCGAAACGCAGATCGTCGACCTCGAAGGTCACCGGCTGCCTGCCCGGCGAATACATGAAGGAGATCTTGGTGTGCGAGAGCATCCGCTCGTCATAGCGGGTGACGAGATCTCCGCGATCGGAGACGACGTAGAGGCTGTTGTGCGGCCGGTGCGGCGGGGTCAGGCGGTGGACCGACCCGAACACCGTCCAGAGCTTGAGTTCGCGCGCGAGCCTGCTGATCGCGTCGAGTTCCTCGCTTAGAACCGCCCCATCGAATCGGGTCCAGTCGGAGGGGCCGACGTCGCGGGGACCATTCGCTGACATGATGCGCTTGTGGGGGGAGCAGGTCGCACCCTCCGGGAAATGGATGAGGCGCGCACCGGTCCTGTGGGCGTCGCGCATCAGGCGCCGCATTTCCATGCCGCTGGTGCGAAGTGCGGAGCTGTCGCGAGGATCGTTGAACAGCGAGGATTGCGCCACCGCCAGCCGCACCGATTGGGTGTCGGCGCAGTGCGGCTGTGCCTCACGAAGATGTCTGAGCGCCGCGGTGTAAGACTCGCCCGTCTTGGCTGCGCACGCACGGACACGGCGCTTGAGATTGCCATTCTGCGTCATTGTCAGGCCTTTCACGTCCCGGACGCAAGTTCCCCAGCAACCACGCCCGAAACGATCGGACCAGGGCGACGACCCGAGACGGAAGTCCCTTTGCCCCCGTTTAAGGCCATGCTGGGGAAGGCCTTGGGAGGTTGGGCGTGGGCCACGCCTGGGTGAAAATGTCGGGCCTGCATTGGTTCGTCAAGGGGGCGGACTTGTGCAACCCTGCCGCGGTACCTTCCTCAGTCCGTACCATCCAGGATGTTGCCGGGTACCAGGCGCCCTGTCCGTCGTCCTGGGACCTGAAGGAGAATGCGAACGAAATGCCGCAGGTCTTTTTCCTTCAAGACCGGAGAACAATCGCCCGTTCTTATAATAATTCTCTCCTGGAGCGCAGATTGTGTCGAATTTGTTTCAGAAGGTACGTGAATACCGCGTATTATTTTAAATAATTGTCAAATAATACTTCTTGAGAGATATCGAGTTGCCCGTATAGACTGATTCATATACTTGGCGGATCATCCGGGGCGGGCAATGAACTGGAACGGCGCTTTTCCCTTCGACAGCCACGACATGTCGGTGCTCTACACGAGGGAGGTCGCGCGGTACGAGGAGCAGCGCCAGCGCGATGCCCAGGCTGCGGCGGCCAATGCGGCCCTCGACATCTATGCCGGCATCGACGGTACCGGCCCCTATTCCGACCGGGCCTATGAGGCGGAGTTCCGCAACAGTTTCGTGCAGCGCCTTTATCGGAGCTGGGGCAACGAGGCACGATATTACCGGCGTGGACCGAGCCTCGACGGTGTCTCGACGCCGGCCCTGGGCATTGGTGCCTATCGGGCCGTGCGGGAGCGTTATCGCCACAAGGCGTTGGGGCCCAAACGCATTTTCTTAGCCGGCTATAGCAGGGGCGGTGCGGCGGTCGTCTATGCCGCCTCCCTGCTCGCGCTGGAAGGCGTTCCCGTCGATGGGCTCTTCCTGTTCGATGCCGTCGACAGGCAGCCCTTCAATTCACCGCTGTTCATTCCGCCCAATGTCCGGGTGTGCTTCCATGCCCGCCGTGATCCGAAGACGGGATCGCGGCTGCTGTTCGGCAGCTATGCGACGCGGCGCACACCAGGTGCCGCCACCATCTACAAGCAGCAATATTTCTTCTGCACCCATGGCGGCATGGGCGGCACGCCCTGGGGCGTCGCCGATCCCGACGGCTATATCAACGAATCCAATGATTACCGGCCGCCCGGTGCCGGTGGTGCACAGCGTCCTCCCGCTTCACCCGTAGATCGTTTGGCCGGCGACCGGACGACGCGTGAAATCCTGAAATACACCGCGCCGGGCGCCAATGGCGCCCTGGAAGCCTATGACGCCTACAGGCATTTCAGCCGGACGAAGGTCACCTTGGCCCAGGAACAGGCCGAGTCGGCCAGGGTGTGGATCTGGATGTCGACGGCCCTGAAGGTCCTGCGCCAGGACCTGGCCGCCATCCCGGTTTCCTGAGCGGTGGAAAGTTCATTGGCGGCCCGGCCGCGCCCGCCAATCCGCCAGGAAGCGGCGCGCGAAGGCCAGGAAGCGCGCCAGCACCGGGCTGGGTTCGCGCTGATAGATCATGCTGACGTCGGCGCTGGGGGCAGGCGGCACCAGGTCGCGATAGATCACCTCGGGGCGTGACAGGGCGCTGACGCTGCGAGGGGCGAGGGCGACGCCGAAGCCGGCTGCGACCAGGCTGGTCAGCGAATAGGATTCGATCACCTGCTGGCTGATGCGCGGGATGAAACCCGCCTCCACGCAGCATTGGCGCAGATAGACCGCGAAGCTGGAATCACGCAGGCGCAGGAAGACATGTTCGTCCTCATGCAACTCGGCCAGAGCGAGGGCGCCGCGCTCGGCCAGGCGATGGCCTGATGGCAGGAAGACGCCGACAGGCTCGCGCCAGGCGGTTTCGCGCACCAGTTCGGCATCTTCGGGCGGCATGCGCAGGAAGCTGATGTCGACGGCCCGCGTCGCGAGCGCGTTGAGCTGGGCCTCGGGGGCCATTTCGTGCAGGCCGATCACCACGCCCGGAAAACGGCGTCGATATTCCGCCATCAGGGCGGCGAGCGGACCGAGCAGCATGGAACCGGTCGCTGCCACGTTGAGCGCGCCCGTCATGCCCTGGCCGATTGCCTTGACCTGCGTTGCCGCCAGCTCGGCACTGGCGATGATGCTGCGGGCATGGGCGAGAAAAGCGGTGCCGGCTTCGGTCAGCACCACCTTGCGGCTGGTGCGCAGGAACAGCACCGCGCCGAGCTCGTGCTCGAGGTCGCGGATCTGCTGGCTCAGCGGCGGCTGCGAGATGTGCAGGCGTTGTGCCGCGGCCGTGAAGCTGAGTTCCTCCGCCAGGGCGATGAAGTAGCGCAGATGGCGCAGTTCCATGACGGTCGACCATCCATATGTTTGAGATATTGATTATACTGAACCATATATTGGACTAATAGCCCTTCCCCTGCAATCTTCAGGCAGCAATGGGCGGGAAAGACCGCTCCGTCGAAGAATTCAACCACGCCCTGGATTCGATCCCATCGGTCGCATGCGAGGCGCGATTTTCAAAAGACAGACGCAATTCCGATCCGCGGATCGAAGAATGCTTGAGGAGAAACGCTCATGGCCCGCATGACCGCGGCGGAAGCTGCTGTGCACATCATGGAGAAGGAAGGTGCGACCTGCGCCTTCGGTGTTCCGGGTGCTGCGATCAATCCGCTCTATGCCGCGCTGCGTCCGCGCAACCAGATCAAGCATGTCCTGGCCCGCCATGTCGAGGCGGCTTCCCACATGGCCGAGGGCTATACCCGCGCCAAGGCCGGCAATATCGGCATCTGCATCGGCACCTCCGGCCCGGCCGGCACCGACATGATCACGGGCCTCTATTCGGCGGCGGCCGATTCCATTCCGATCCTGTGCATCACCGGCCAGGCGCCGCGCGCCCGCCTGCATAAGGAGGACTTCCAGGCCGTCGACATCGCCGCAATCGCCAAGCCCCTCACCAAGATGGCCGTCACCGTGATGGAGCCGGCCCAGGTGCCCGGCACCTTCCAGCAGGCCTTCCACCTGATGCGCTCGGGCCGTCCCGGCCCGGTGCTGATCGACCTGCCCTTCGATGTGCAGACGGCCGAGATCGAGTTCGATCCGGAGACCTACCAGCCGCTGCCCGTCTACAAACCCAAGGCCACCCGCGCCCAGATCGACAAGGCCATCGCCCTCCTCCAGGCAGCTGAGCGCCCGCTGATCGTGGCCGGCGGCGGCATCATCAATGCCGATGCTTCCGACAAGCTCGTCACCTTCGCCGAGCTGACCGGCGTGCCCGTCATCCCGACCCTGATGGGTTGGGGCACCATTCCCGACGACCACCCCCTGATGGTCGGCATGGCCGGCCTGCAGACCAGCCATCGCTACGGCAATGCCACGCTGCTCGCCTCCGACTTCGTGCTCGGCATCGGCAATCGCTGGGCCAACCGCCATACCGGCACGGTGGAGGTCTACACCAAGGACCGCAAATTCGTGCATGTCGACATCGAGCCGACCCAGATCGGCCGCGTCTTCGCGCCCGACTACGGTATCGCCTCCGATGCCGGCCTGGCTCTCGACGTCTTCATCGAGGCCGCCAAGGAGCTCAAGGCCAAGGGTGAGCTCAAGGACCGTTCCGCCTGGCTGGAGGAATGCCGCGAGCGCAAGAAGACCCTGCTCCGCCGCACCCATTTCACCGAGACGCCGATCAAGCCCCAGCGCGTCTATGAGGAGATGAACAAGGCTTTCGGCCGCGACACCACCTATGTCTCGACCATCGGCCTGTCGCAGATCGCCGCTGCCCAGTTCTTGCATGTCTACAAGCCCAGGGGCTGGATCAACTGTGGCCAGGCCGGCCCGCTCGGCTGGACGCTGCCGGCGGCGCTCGGTGTCTGTGCCGCCGATCGCAGCGCCTCGGTGGTAGCGATCTCGGGCGACTACGACTTCCAGTTCCTGATCGAGGAACTGGCGGTCGGCGCCCAGTTCAACCTGCCCTATGTGCATGTGCTGGTGAACAATGCCTATCTCGGCCTGATCCGCCAGTCCCAGCGCGGCTTCAACATGGACTTCCAGGTCCAGCTCTCCTTCGAGAACATCAACACGCCGGAACTGGGCGTCTATGGCGTCGACCATCTCAAGGTGGTCGAGGGCCTGGGCTGCCGCGCCATCCGCGTCACCGATCCCGAGAAGCTGCATGAGGGCTTCGTGGAGGCCAAGCGCCTGGCGGCCGAACTGCGCGTGCCGGTGGTGGTCGAGGTGATCCTGGAGCGCGTCACGAACGTCGCCATGGGCACCGATCTCGACAAGGTTACGGAGTTCGAGGATCTCGCCCTCGATGCCACCGACGCGCCGACCGCGATCGCGCTGCTGGACTGATGACGTCATACCCTCCCCATCGAGGGGAGGGTAAAAGAGGGCCATAGAATATGCCTAAATTTGCCGCCAACCTCACCATGCTGTTCAACGAAGTGCCGTTCATGGAGCGCTTCGCGGCAGCCGCCCGCCACGGCTTTGCGGGCGTGGAATATCTGTTCCCCTATCCCTTCGCGGCGGCCGACCTCGCCGCGGCGCTGAAGGAGCACAAGCTCACCCAGGTCCTGCACAATCTGCCGGCCGGCGACTGGGCGGGTGGGGAGCGCGGCATCGCCGTGCTGCCCGACCGCAAGGCCGAATTCCGCGAGGGCGTCGCCCAGGCCATCACCTATGCCAAGGCGCTCGACTGCAAGCTGGTCAACTGCCTGGCCGGCATCGCACCTGCCTCCGTCGATGCGGGGCAGGCAAGGACCACCTTCGTCGAGAACATCGGCTATGCCGCCGGCGAGCTCAAGAAAGCCGGCATCCGCCTGGTGATCGAGGCGATCAACACCCGTGACATTCCCGGCTTCTTCCTGACCAACACAAGCCAGGCCGCCGAGATCATCGCCGAGACCGGCTCGGACAATATCGGCCTGCAATACGACATCTACCACATGCAGATCATGGAAGGGGACCTCGCCCGCACCATCGAGAAGCACCTGCCGCAGATCTGGCACGTACAGCTGGCCGACAATCCCGGCCGCAACGAGCCGGGCACCGGCGAGATCGCCTATCCCTTCCTCTACCAGTGGCTCGACCAGCTCGGCTATGCCGGCTGGATCGGCTGCGAATACAAGCCCAAGGGCGAGACGGAAGCGGGTTTGGGTTGGCTGAAGGCCACGCGCTGAATCTATCAGGACGTTCCCCTTCTCCCCTTGCGGGACTCCGCAGTTCCTGCGGAACCGCTAGGGGTCCCGGCAGGGGGATGAGGGGTCTTGCGATCCCATGCCGGTGT